>NZ_VJZZ01000004.1:300000-499584 GCF_009659535.1 Aggregicoccus sp. 17bor-14 | reverse complement strand
CGCGGCGCCTCCTTTCTCGCTCGCAGAGTTAGGTCTAGACACCCCAACCCTACGGGAGACTGCGCGCCGCGCGGCTCTTACTTTCCTCCCCCCCTCGCGCCGCCCAAAAGGGCGAAACACGAGTCTGGGAGAGGGAAAGAGTGAGGGAAGAAAGCGCCTCCCCATGCCACCGTGTCGCAGCCGTGCACGAGGCCGTGACGTTTCGTCACGCGGAGACGCCGTTGCTCCCGCTGCATCGCAGAGGATCCGCCTCTGGCATCCGCGCTGCAATGCGCACCGCGCGGAGGACCGAACCGATGCCGCACTGCCCTCGCCGCCCCGCGCACCTGCCCCTGCTGCTCTGCCTCGCGCCACTCCTGCTGCCCGCCTGCAGCCACGCCCCCGCGCAGGCCGCGCCCGCTCCGGCAGCGTCCACCGTGCGCCCCTTCACGTTCGCCGTGTCCTTCTGGCCGAACGTGCACGAGGCGCTGCTCTTCGACGCGCAGTCTCCGACTGAGTCTCCCGCGGTCCACGCCCCCGAGTGGGGCGCGGCGGTGGCGTACTACCGCTCGCACCTGCGGCCGGGTCCGCTCGCGGCGCTGGCGGACCCGCGCTGGGCAGAGGTGCGCCGTCGCCTCGCGAGCCTCGCGGATGCCGCGCCGCTCGAGGGCGCGGGCGTGGACCCGGAGCTCGCCCCGCTGCTCGCACGCGCGGCCGAGGCCTACCGCGCCCAGCGCTGGCCCACGGTGAGGCAGGAGGGGCAGGCCTGGGTGTCTCGGATGCGGCCGCAGGTGGAGGCGCAGGCTGCCGCGCTCGTGCCCGAGCTCGAGCGCGTGCTCGGCGTCCCCTGGCCCACGACGCCCATCGGAGTCCAGGTCTGCGAGCGGGCGGGGCGCTTCGGCGCGTACACCACGGTGCGCGAGTCCCTGGTGACGCTCTCGTACGAGACGCGCGGCGACGCGCAGGCGCTGGAGACGGTGTTCCACGAGGGGGCGCACGTGCGGGTGTTCCCGCTGCGCCACGCGCTGGAGGCGGAGCTGCAGCGCCAGGGCAAGGAAGCTCCGCCGATGCTCTGGCACGCGCTGCTCTTCTTCACCACGGACGAGCTCACGCGGCGCCACCTGCCGCAGGGCCACGTGCCCCACGCCGAGGCGCAGGGCCTGTACGCCCAGAACCCGGCCTGGACGGCCTTCCACGGCGCGATGCGGCAGGAGTGGCGGCCCTACCTCGAGGGCCGAGTGGACCGCGCCACTGCGATGCAGCGCCTGGTCGCGGCGTACACGCCCCCACCGGGGACGGAGGCCTCGGCCCCGCGCCCGAGTGCTGCGATTCCGGGGCCTTGAGCCGGAAGGGCGGGGCTCCATGGACGCGTGTCGAATCCGGGCCCCCTCGCTCGTCGCAGAGGAGAGCCCGGAGGTCCGGGCACGACCGCTTCGGAGAACCCATGCTCAGCGTGACATCCAGGGACGGGACCCGCATCGCCTTCAGCCGGGTGGGGGAGGGGCCCGCGCTCATCCTCGTGGACGGCGCCATGTGCTACCGGGCGCACGGCCCGATGACGGCGCTGGCGGCGAGCCTCGCGCCGCACTTCACCGTCTACACCTACGATCGCCGGGGCCGCGGCGAGAGCGGCGACACCGCGCCCTACGCGCCGGCGCGCGAGGTGGAGGACCTCGCGGCCCTGCTCGGCGTGGCGGGTGGCAGCGCGAGCCTCTTCGGCCTCTCCTCCGGTGCAGCGCTCGCGCTGGACGCGGCGCAGGCGCTGGGCGCGCGGGTGCAGCGGCTCGCACTCTACGAGGCCCCCTTCATCGTGGATGACAGCCGCCCGCCCGTCTCCGCGGAGGCGCTCGCGCAGCTGAACCTGTACCTCACCGGGGGCCATCGAAGCGCGGCGGTGAAGCTGTTCCTGCGCCTGGTGGGGATGCCCGCCCTCCTCGTCCCGCTCATGCCCCTGCTGCCGGGCTGGTCGAAGGGCACCGCCATCGCCCACACGCTGCGCTACGACCTGGCGGAGCTGCTGCGCGGCACGCAGGACGGGACGCCGCTGCCGCGCGAGCGCTGGCGCTCGGTGTCCGTGCCCACGCTCGCGCTGGTGGGTGGCAAGAGCCCCGCGTGGATGCACCGCGCGATGGAGGCCGTGGCCGCGCTGCTCCCGCAGGTGCAGCTGCGCGCGCTGCCGGGTCAGTCGCACCTGCTGAAGGCCGAAGCCCTCGCGCCCGTGCTCGTGGAGTTCCTCTCAGCGTCCCCGCTCCCTCTGGGAGAGGGTCAGGGTGAGGGATTGAGCTCTCCGGCGTAACCCGCACGCTCCGGGAGCAGCTCCGGCACGGTGACCTCGGGCACCCGCGCCTCGCGAGGCCACGTGCGCTGCTTCGAGCGCGAGAGGTCCACCTCCCAGCGCCGGGCGAACTCGGCCGCGAACGCGCGGTCGTCGACCACGAGCGAGCCCTCCTCCAGGTACTCCATGGACAGGTAGTCGAGGTTGATGGAGCCCACCACGACGAGCCGGTCGTCCACGAGCATGGTCTTCGCGTGGAGCATCGAGGGCTGGTACTCGTACACGCGCACCCCGCTGCGCTCGAGCCGCGGGTAGAGCCGGCGCTGCAGGAAGGTGACGGTGGGGTGGTCCTGGTAGGGCCCCGGCAGCATCAGGCGCAGCTCCACGCCGCGCGCGGCGCGGGCGCACAGCGTGCCCAGCACGCCCGGCGGCGGGATGAAGTACGCATTCGCAATCCACGCGCGCTCGCGCGCCGCCGCGAGCGCGATGTGCGTCACCCAGCGCGCGTGCGAGAGGCCCTGCACGTCGGTGCTCGTGACGTACGCGGCGCGCGCGTCGCCTGCGGGCTGCGCCTGGGTGAAGTCTTCGGCCGCGAGCATCCGTCCGCCCGTCTCCAGCCAGTGGCTCGCGAAGGCCACCTGCATCTGGCGAACGACCGGGCCCTCCACCTCCACGTTCGAGTCGCGCCAGCCGCAGGGGGACAGCCCATCGCCGTCCCACTCGGGCGAGATGCCGAAGCCGCCGGTGAAGCCCACGCGTCCGTCCACGATGACGATCTTGCGGTGGTTGCGCCCGGTGAAGGCGAAGGGGCGCTGCTCGAAGGGGCGGAAGTAGTGCACCTCGCAGCCGGCCTCCCGCAGCGCCGGCGCGAGGTGCTCGGCGAAGCCCGGGCTGCCCACCGGGTCCACGAGGATGCGCACCGCCACGCCCTCGCGCGCGCGTTGGCACGCGAGCTCCCGCAGCCGGTCCCCGGGAGGCCCCGGCTTCCAGATGTACACGTCCACGTGGATGCTGCGGCGCGCCGCGAGGAACGCCCGCTCGAGCGCGGGGAACACTTCGCCGTTGTCGCGCAGCGTGAGGCGGTTGCCGTCCAGCATCTCGGTGGACGTGGCCTGCATCAGCGCGAGCCCCACCGCGTCCACCCCGCCGGGCAGGGGCTCTCCGAGCGGGCCCCAGGGACCGAAGCGCAGCCTGCGGTGGAAGAAGCGGCGCGCGGCCACGCCGAGCGCCCCACCCACCACGAAGCCTGCGCCGAGTGCCACCCGCTGCATCCTCCCAAGGTGCGCACCGTCTGCGCGAAAGGGACGGGACGCTCCGGCGCTCGGCCTCTCGGGCGCCTGCGCGCGGCGCTCGCCCGTGGAGCGTGCGGGCCTCGGCTCCGGACAATGGCAGGCCGCAGGCGCGCCCCTAGCTTCGAACCATGAGCTCTTCGCGCAGCCGAGCCCTTGCCCTCCGTCGCGCCCTCGCCTGGCCCGCGGTGTTCAGCCTCGGCGCCCTCGCTGGAGCGCTCCTGGCCCGCGCGAGCGGCGGGCGGAGCCAGGGAGCGCCGCGCAGCGCCCCCCGCCGCGCGAAGGCACGGCGCGGTGCGCGCCGCGGCGCCGTGGGCTGGGACATCGCGCCGGGCGAGAGCCTGATGGCCAACGGCGAGCGGGACGTGGTGCTGGAGGCCTCGCTCGAGTCCTTCCCGGCAAGTGACCCGCCCGCGCTCACCGTGGCCCCCGAAGCCTGACGCCGCGGCCCTGCGCCGATGCGCTAGGGTGAGCGCATGAGTCCCTCCCCTCAGAACGTCGAACGCGTGCAGGACACCGCCCACTGGGTGGCCATGTGCCGGGCCCTCGAGTCCGAGCGCAAGGATGCGCTCTTCCACGACCCGCAGGCGCGCAAGCTCGCGGGGCCGCTCGGCGAGGACCTGCAGCGGCGCCTCTCCGGTGCGATGGGCGGCTCCTGGCCCATCGTGGCGCGCACCTGGCTCATCGACGCCCTGGTGCGCGACGCCGTGCGCGACGGCGCCGATGCGGTGCTCAACCTCGCGGCGGGGCTGGACAGCCGGCCCTACCGGCTCGAGCTGCCGGCGACGCTCACGTGGATCGAGGTGGACCACGCGGACATGATCGCCGCGAAGGAGGCGGCGCTCGTGGGCGAGCAGCCGCGCTGCAAGCTCGAGCGGGTGGCGCTGGATCTCGCGGACCTCGAGGCGCGCCGCGCCCTCTTCGCACGCATGGGCGAGCGCTTCCGCCGGGTGCTGGTCATCACGGAGGGGCTGCTCGTGTACCTGCCGCCGGAGATGGCGCTCGGCCTCGCGCGCGACCTCGTGGCGCTGCCCTCCACCTTCCGGTGGATCACGGACCTTCCCAACGCAGCGGTGCTGCACCTCGTCGCCAAGCGCTCGAAGAATGCGCTGCAGGGCACGGCGACGATGCAGTTCGCCCCGGACGAAGGGCCCAAGGTCTTCGAGCCCCTGGGCTGGAACATCGTGAGCGCGGTGTCCGTCTTCCGCACGGCCGGCAAGCTCAAGCGCCTGCGCTTCCCCATGTCCCTCTTCGCGAAGCTGCCGGAGCAGCCCTACGGGACGCCGGGCCGGCCCTGGTCGGGCGTCTGCCTGCTCGAGCCCCGCCGCTGAGCCGCCCAGGCCGGGCTGAGCCCTCGCTGCGGGAGGTCAGGGCAGCGCGTAGACCACCACGCGCGCCGGCCCTCCCTGCACCGGCCAGATGGCGGAGTTGAGGCCCGCGGCGGCCGCCACGTACTGCTTGCGGCCCGCCTCGTAGGAGATGACCCCTCCGCCGATGGCCTTGCCCGTGGCGCCGCGCCACAGCTCCTTGCCGCTGTCGGCATCCAGCGCGAGCACGTTGCCGTCCAGGTCTCCGGTGAACACCAGGCCCCCGGCCGTCGCGGTGATGCCGGCCACCATCGGCTTGGGCGTCTTCGTCTGCCAGCGCACCTGACCGGTCTGCGCGTCCACGGCGGTGATGAAACCGTTCCACTGGCTCGTGGGGTCCTGCACGCCGAAGGGCATCTTCGGGTCCGCCATCCCGGTCCACGCCTGGCCAGGGGTGCCGCCCTGCTGCAGCTGCGACAGCGGCTGCAGCTGCACCGAGGTGCACCAGTGGATGGAGTTCACGTAGAGCAGCCCCCGCTCGCGCAGGTACGTGGGGCCGTTCCACTCGATGCCGCCCTGGGAGCCGGGGCAGAAGCGCGTCATGTGGGTGGTGCTCAAGGGGGCGTTCACGTTCTCGCGCGTGGTGGTGAGCGCCTCGTAACGCACGCTGAGCGCGCCCGCGTCGGGCCCGGTGCCCCGGCGGCTGCCCACCACGCTGCGGTCGATGCCGTAGAGGTGGCCGTCCTTCGAGCCGGCGGCCACCAGCGGCCGGCCCTCGCGGGTGGTGATGAGCGCGGGCGCGGCCGAGAGGTCCCAGTCGTGGAAGTCCCCGTGGGTGGGCTGAACGTAGGCGAGCAGGCGCCCCGTCTTCGCATCCAGCGCCAGCAGGGCGTTCGTGTAGAGGTTCTTGCCCGGGTGCAGCTGCTCGGCGAAGTCCGGCCCCGGGTTGCCCGTGGACACGTAGAGGATGCCGCTCGCCTCGTCGAGCGCGTAGCTCGTCCAGGTGTTGCCCCCGTTCGGAGGATTCTGCGGCGTGGCCTTCTCCCAGGTCCCGGCGGTGGGGCCCGTGGTGGAGACCGTCTCGAACTGCCACACCGTCTTGCCGCTCGCCGCATCCAGCGCGTAGATGCGCCCGCGCACGCCGAAGTTGTCGCCGCCCGCGTTCCCCATGAACACGAGCCCCTGCCAGGCGATGGGCGCGGCCGGCGCGGACTCGCCCTTCTTCGCGTCGCCAATCGCCACGTCCCACAGCACCTTCCCGCTCTCCGCGTCGAGCGCGAGCACGTGCGCATCACCGGTGCCGCGGAACAGCCGGCCATCGCTGTAGGCGACGCCGCGGTTCACCTTGAGGAAGGTGGGCGGCTCCTCGCGCCGCTGCTTCCACTTCTGCTCGCACGTTGCTCCGTCGATGGCGTAGGTCGTGTCGAAGGCGGTGAAGTAGAGGGTTCCGCCCACCGCGACGAGGCCGCTCTGGAAGCTCACCTCCTCGGGCGCATCGAACGCGCACACCTGCTGCAGCTGCGCGACGTTCTGCCGCGTCACCTCGAGGAGCGGCGAGAAGCGGTCGCCGCTGAGCGGGCCGTTGTAGGTGGGCCAGTCGCCGCGCTGCAGCGGCTGCGACCGGGTCGGCTGCGCGGACGCTGCCTCGGCCGGCGGCGCCGGGGTTGTCGGAGCCGTTGGCGGCGCGGGAGTTGTCGGCGGCGCCGGAGTCGTCGGCGGCGGAGTGGGTGCGGGTGCCGGGGTCGTGGGGGGCGCCGGAGCCGGAGGGGCCTGAGCGGCGGGAGGCGTGCTCTCGCGCGGCGCCTCCTTCGACGTCGCGCAGGCACAGAGCAGTGCGGCACCGAGCAGGAGGGCCTTCAGTGCAGGGCGGGAAGTGAGGCGCATCATCGAGGGCATCCGTTGCGGAGAGGGAGCGCACTGCGGGCCACGCGGCCGACGGGTCAGGTCCTGCCCCTCTCGGATGTGGAGGCTCCTCGCCTGGACGCCCACTGAACACCCGGTGCGAGGTGCGCTGGCTGCCCGCACGGCCGGCAGCCGGGCGCGGACGGGGCCCGTATTCAAGGCTCGGTCAGGCTGCGTCCGCTCCCTCAGGTCAGGGACGTGCCGGTCGCCCGGGCCAGCGCGTCGAGGAGGCGCGCCTGGAACTCCAAGTCGTGGACCGCGGGGTGCGGCTCGCTGCGCCGCTGGTGATGCCAGTAGCCGCCCGTGGTGCGGGCCTCGGGGGCGTCGCTCGTCGCGAGCCACTCCTGGGTGAGGTGGCCCAGCCGCAGGTCGTCGGGGGCATTGGGGCCGCCCATCTTCGTGGGCACCCAGCCCGGGTCCACCGCATTGCTGAGCACCTCGGGCCACAGCCGCGCGACCGCCGCCGCGAGCGCGGTGACGAAGAGCTTGCTGTCCGAGTAGGAGCCCGAAGCCTGGCGCCCGCTCCAGTCCATCCCCTCGAGCCGGGTGTGCCCCCCGCGGTGCATGCCGCTGCTCAGGTACACGAGCCGCCGGGGACGCGGGATGAGCGCGGTGAGCACGTAGGGCGCGACCACGTTCACGGGCAATATCGACGAGCCCGTGTACACGCCCGCGTTGTGGATGACGGCGTCCAGCGGCCCCAGCTTCTGCACCTGCCGGGCGAGCGCGCGCGTCTGCTCCAGGTCCGCGAGATCTCCGACCACGACCGCCGCCCCTCGCTTCGCGAGCGCCTCCACACTCGCGCGGCGCTTCTCGCTGCGCACGTGGACCACGAGCTCGTGCCCCTCGTCGAGGAGCGTCTGGGCGGCCGCCTTGCCCAGCCCGTCCGCGGATCCGGTGATGAAGATGCGTGCCATGCCCAGACCATGCGTCCCGCGGCCCCGAGGCGCCAGCGCTCCGGGGTTGGGCAGCTCGGCCGCTGCCCACCCGGACGCCTGCGCCACGGGGCGCCCTCAGGTGGAAGGGGGCGTGCGCGGTCCGGTCACCGTGGGGGGCATGTCCTCGCCCGCGAGGCGCGCGCGGAACACGGCCGCGCGCATCAAGAAGACGGTGGTGACGGGGGCGGTGAGCGAGAGGAAGACGCCGATGAGCAGCGCGTGCACGAAGAGCTGGCCGTGCGCGAAGGAGATCTGCAGCGCGGTGGCCAGCGAGAACGACCAGGCGCCCACCGTGGTGCACAGCGTGGGGGCGTGCACGCGCTGGAAGAAGGTGGGCAGGCGCACCAGGCCGAACGCGCCCACCAGCGAGGTGAGCGCGCCCAGCACCACCAGCGCCGCGGTGATCAGGTCCACCCAGAGCGGGAGCGCGGGCGTCACTCGATCACCTCCCCGCGCAGCAGGAACTTGGCCATCGCCGTGGAGCCCGCGAAGCCGAAGAGGGCGATGAGCAGGGCCGCCTCGAAGTAGGTGCTGCTGCGGTACACCAGCCCCAGCGCGAGCACCACCAGCATCGCGTTCACGTAGAGGCAGTCGAAGGCGAGCACGCGGTCCTGCGCGCGCGGGCCGCGAAAGAGGCGCCAGAGGGCGCAGGTCATGGCCAGCACGAGGCAGGCGAGCGCGAAGCGCAGCGCGCCCAGGAGCAGGGGGCTCATTCGAAGATCTCCCTCAGGGGCCGCTCGTAGCGGCGCTGGATGAGCGCAATCAGCTCGGCCTCGTCCTCCACGTCCAGCACGTGCAGCAGCAGGGCGCTGCGGTCGTAGGACAGCTCCGCCCACGCGGTGCCCGGCACGGTGGTGACGATCATCGCCAGGACGCTCAGCGCGTTGGGGTCGCGCACCGCGAGCGGGATGCGCACGAAGCGCGAGCGCAGCGCCTGCGGCCGGCGGCCGAGGATGGCGCGGGCCACCGCGAGGTTCGAGGCGAGCATGTCCACGAGCACCGCGCCCACCAGGCGCAGGATGACGAGCGGGCGGCGCATCCGCACCGGCGCGGGGCGCAGCCGCGCCGTGAGCTGCGGGCCGAGCACCCCCAGCACCGCCCCCAGCAGCAGGTTGCCCGCGTCCACCGCCTGCGCGAGCAGCAGCCAGAGCACGAAGAGCGCGCCCGAGAGCACCGGCGAGGGGAAGAGCCGCCTCATCGCGTGGACCTCGCCTCGGTAGAGGGGGAGGGCCGCACCGGCGCCCCGAACACCGCGTCCAGGTAGCCCTGCGGCGCGTACAGGGCCTGCGCCGCCGCCTGCGTGTAGCGCAGCGCCGGGCCCGCCCCCGCGGTGAGCGCCGCGCACGCGCCGAGCAGCGCCAGCACCGGCAGCCCCTCGGCCAGCCGCAGCCGCGGGCCCTCGCGCCGCTCCCCGGACCAGAAGGCCCGGATGCCCGCGCGCGTGAGGGCCACCAGGCTCAGGAACCCCGAGCCCAGCAGCACCGCGAGGAAGGTCCCCGCCCGCGCGGAGACCGGGCCACCCGCGCCCGCCTGCCCCAGCGCGGACGAGAGCATCGCCAGCTTGCCCACGAAGCTCGAGAGCGGCGGCAGCCCCGCCACGAGCAGCACGCACACGAGGAAGGCCAGCCCCAGCGCCGCCGTGGAGGCGGGGAAGGGCCAGCCCACCAGCGGCGCCTGCTCGTCGTCGAGGTTGACCTCCTGCGCCTCGAGCCCCGGGCCGAGGAAGGGCGCCTCGTCCTCCAGCGTCGCCCCCGCGTTGCGCCAGCGCTCCACCAGGTCGATGACGAGGAGGAGCGCGCCGCCGGAGAGCGCGGAGCTCACCAGGTAGAAGAGTGCGCCGCCGGTGACGCCCGCCTGACCCAGCCCCAGCGCCGCGAGCAGCGTGCCCGCCGAGAGCACCACGCTGAAGGCCGCCTGGGTGCCCAGCCGCTGCGCGCCCACCATCCCCAGCGAGGCGAGCGCCGCCGTCACCAGGCCGAGGGCGAGCAGCGCGTCCGTGCCGAAGCCCGCCTGCGGGCCGCCCGAGAAGAGCAGCGTCCACAGCCGCGCCAGCGCGTACACGCCCACCTTGGTGAGGATGGCGAACAGCCCCGCCACCGGCGCGGTCGCCGCGGCGTACGCAGGCGCGAGCCACAGGTTGAGCGGCCAGGCGGCCGCCTTGATGAGGAAGGCCACCGCGAGGATGGTCGCCGCCGCGAAGACGAGCCCCCGGTTCGCCGCGCTCACCTGCGCCACCTGCCGCGACAGCTCCGCCAGGTTCAGCGTCCCGGTGACGCCGTAGAGCATCGAGGCGCCGATGAGGAAGAGCGAGGAGGCGGCCAGGTTGATGACCACGTAGTGCAGCCCCGCGCGCACCCGGGCCCGCCCCGAGCCGTGCAGGAGCAGCCCGTACGAGGCCGCGAGCAGCACCTCGAAGAAGACGAAGAGGTTGAAGAGGTCTCCGGTGAGGAAGGCGCCGGACAGGCCCATCAGCTGCAGCTGCACCAGCGGATGGAAGTGCACGCCCGCGCGGTGCCAGCGCGCGGACGCGAACAGCACCGTGCACAGCCCCAGCACCCAGGTGGGCAGCAGCATCAGCACCGCGAGCCGGTCCGCCACCAGCGCGATGCCGAAGGGTACCGGCCAGTTGCCCGGCAGGTACGCCACCGTGCCGCGCGCGTCCACCCACGCGAGCAGCGCCACGGACGCGCCCAGCCCCAACAGCGCCGAGAGGCTGCCCACCGCCACCTTCAGCGGGCGGCGCCCCTCGCCCAAGAGCAGCATGAGGGCCGCCGCCAGCATGGGCAGCAGGATGGGCGCCACGATCAGGTGCGGCATCAGCCGCTCCACGAGCGCGCTCATTCCACACCGTCCACGTGGTCCGTCCCCGAGAGTCCCCGCGAGGCGAGCAGCACCACCAGGAGCAGCGCCGTCATCGCGAAGCTGATCACGATCGCCGTGAGCACCAGGGCCTGCGGCATGGGGTCCGCGTAGTGCGCGAGGTCTGCCGGCACGCCGTCCACCAGGATGGGCTCCTCGTCGATCGCGAGCCCCCCCATGCTGAAGATGAACAGGTTCACTGCGTAGGCGATGAGCGAGAGCCCGATGACCACCTGGAAGGTGCGCGGGCGCAGGATGAGCCACACCCCCGCCCCGAGCAGCACGCCGATGGCGAGCGAGAGCACCGCCTCCATCACGGCTCTCCCGGCGTGCGGTGGGCGCGGATGGACTGGTGGGCGAGCGCCACGAGGATGAACAGCGTGGAGCCCAGCACCAGCGAGAAGATGCCCAGGTCGAAGAAGAGCGCGCTCGCCACGTGCACCTCGCCCAGCAGCGGCAAGGACAGGTGCCAGGTGTGCGAGGTGAGCAGCGGGTAGCCCGCGAACAAGGCGCCCGCCGAGGTGCCCAGCACCAGCAAGAGCCCCACCGCGATGAGCGTGCGCGGCGCGAGCTTCAGGCGCTCCTCCACCCACTCCGTGCCGGACACCAGGTACTGCAGCAGCACGCCCACCGACACCACCAGCCCGGCCACGAAGCCGCCGCCCGGCGCGTTGTGCCCGCGCAGGAAGAAGAACACCGCCACCACGAAGGTGACCGGGAAGAGCAGGCGCACCAGCACCGCCGGGACCATCAGGTAGCCCACGGCCGTGTCCCGGGCGCGGCGCGGGTTGATGAGGTCCGTCTGTAGATCTGGCGGCAGCGCGCGCTGCTGCGGCGGCAGCTCCAGCATCTCCTCGGCGGGCCGGAAGCGGCGCAAGAGCGCGTAGACGGTGAGCGCCACCAGCCCCAGCACCACGCCCTCGCCGAAGGTGTCGAAGCCGCGGAAGTCCACCAGCATCACGTTCACCACGTTGCGGCCGCCGCCCCCTTCCAGCGCGTTCGCGAGGAAGAAGGAGGCCGGCCCCTGCGGCAGGTTGCGCGTGGAGACGGCGTACGCGAGCGCCGCCATCCCGCCTCCCGCCCCGAGCGCCACGACGAGGTCGCGCGAGCGCCGCCACCGCGCCTGGCGCAGCGTGGCCCGCGTGAACTCGCCGCGCTGCGGCTCGCGCGGCGGCAGCCAGCGCAGGCCCAGCAGGATGAGCAGCGTCGTCACCACCTCCACCACCAGCTGGGTGAGCGCGAGGTCGGGAGCGGAGAACCAGATGAAGGTGATGCAGCACACCACCCCCGCCACCCCCGAGAGCATCAGCGCCGCGAGCCGGTGGTACTTCGCCTGCCACGCCGCCCCCAGCGCCGCCACGCCCCCCACGAGCCACAGCGCCGCGAAGGCGGGCGCGAGCGGCACCCGCGGCCGGTCCCCCGGCCCCGCCCCGCCGTGGCGCAGCGCCGCCGCGCCCAGCACCAGCGTCACCAGCACCAGCAGCAGCAGCTGGCGCTGCAGCCCCGCCGAGAGCAGCTGCCGGCGCACCCCGCGCGAGGCGAGCGTGAGCCGCGCGAGCAGCGAGGTGAAGACGCGCCGGCCCTCGAGCGGCACCAGCGTCCACGCCTGCTCCGGCAGGCCGCGCGCGCGCCCCCGGCGCCGCAGCAGCAGGTAGCAGCCCACCCCGCCCGCCAAGGCCACGAGGCTCATCAGCAGCGGGAGGTTGAAGCCGTGCCACAGCGCGAGGCTGAAGGCGGGCAGCGTCCCGCCCACCACGGGCCGCGCCGCCTCGTCCAGCACCCGGCCCACCGTGGCTGCCGGCGCCACCCCCACGACGACGCACAGGAGCACGAGCAGGTCCACCGGCACGCGCATCCAGCGCGGCGGCTCCTCGGGCTCGCGCGGCAGCGCCTTCGCGCTGGAGGGGCCGAAGAACACGTCTACCGTGAAGCGCAGCGAGTAGGCCACGCTGCCCATGCCCGCCACCGTCGCGAGCAAGGGCAGCCCCCACTCCACCAGCGGCGTGCCCTCGAGGAACACGGTCTCCGCGAAGAACATCTCCTTGGAGAGGAAGCCGTTGAGCAGCGGCACGCCCGCCATGGCAGCGCTCGCCACGATGGCCAGGGTGGCGGTGTACGGCATGGGCCGCCAAAGTCCGCTGAGCCGCTGGATGTCGCGCGTGCCCGTCTCGTGGTCGATGATGCCCACCGCCATGAACAGCGAGGCCTTGAAGGCCGCGTGGTTCATGATGTGGAACACGGCCGCCACCGCGGCCAGCGGGCTGTTGAGCCCCAGCAGCAGCGTGATGAGTCCCAGGTGCGAGAGCGTGGAGTAGGCGAGCAGCCCCTTGAGGTCGCGCTGGAACAGCGCCACCCACGCGCCGTGCAGCAGGGTGACGAGCCCCGCGCCCCCCACCAGCCAGAACCACAGCTCGGTGCCCGAGAGCACCGGCCACAGCCGCGCGAGCAGGAACACCCCCAGCTTCACCATCGTGGCCGAGTGCAGGTACGCGCTGACGGGCGTGGGCGCCGCCATCGCGTTGGGCAGCCAGAAGTGGAAGGGGAACTGCGCGCTCTTGGTGAAGGCCCCGAGCAGCACCAGCACCAGCGCCACCGGGTAGAGCGGGTGGGCCTGCACGCGCGCGCCGCTCGCGAGCACCGCCGCGAGCTCGTAGCTGCCCGCGAGGTGGCCCAGCAGCAGCACCCCGCCCAGCAGCGCGAGCCCGCCCGCGCCCGTCACCGTGAGCGCCATGCGGGCGCCGCGCTGCGCGTCGCGGCGGTGGTACCAGTAGCCGATGAGCAGGAAGGAGAAGAGCGAGGTCAGCTCCCAGAAGAAGGCGAGCTGCAAGAGGTTCCCCGAGAGCACCACGCCCACCATCGCCCCCATGAAGGCGAGCAGGAAGGCGAAGAAGCGCGGCACCGGGTCCGTGGGCGAGAGGTAGTAGCGCGCGTAGAGCACCACCAGCGCGCCGATGCCCAGCACCAGGAGGCAGAACAGCCAGGCGAAGCCGTCCAGCCGCAGCACCAGGTCCAGCCCCAGCCCGGGCACCCAGCGCAGGCGCTGCTCGGGCACCTCGCCCCGGGCGATGGCCGGCAGGTACAGCGCCGCCCCCACCGCGCACGCGAGCGCGGTGAGCCCCGCGAGCGCCGCCGCGCGGTTGCGCGCCCGCGTCGGCAGCAGCGCCGCGACCAGGCTCGAGAGGAAGGGCAGGGTGAGCAGGGCGAGCAGCGGCATCGCCCGGCACGATACCGGCGGCCCTCCAGGCGCGGGGCCTCCGCCCGGCGCTTGCGCTCGGCAGTGCACAGCACCCGACGCGCCGCACGCTCGTCTGTCGGGCGTCCACGCCTTCCCGCGGCGTTCCCTGCGTCCTAGCTTGCCGCAAGAGGAGGCATCCGGTGCCCACCCCACTCGCGGATCCACACCCCACGGACGAGGCGGCAGGAGCGCTGCTCGCCGGCCTCGGGCTCCTCTTCGTGGGAGTGCTCGCGCTCGTCCTCAGCCTCCTCTCCTCCGTCATGACCGTGCTGGTGCTCGGCATCGCGCTCGGGGTGGGCGCCGGCGTGGCGCTGCGCGAGCTGCACGCGGAGCACCGCGGCGGGTGGCACCTCGCCGTCCCGCTGCTTGCCCTGGCCGTGGCCCTCGCGCTCGTCCTGCGCCCCCTGAGCAGCCTGCGGGTGGTGACGCCGCTGCTCATGGCGGTGTTCCTGCTGGACGGCCTGTTCCTGATGCTCGTCGCCTTCCGCAGGCGCGAGGGCGCCTGGAGAGCGGAGCTGGTGACGGGCGCGGTGAACGTCACCTTGGGTGTGCTGCTCGCGCTGCAGTGGCGCAGCGTGGGCATGCGGCTCGCCGGCACGCTGACCGGGCTCTACCTCGTCAGCCGCGGGGTGATGTTCCTCGCCACCTCCGCGCTGCAGTACGCGCGCCTGCGCCGCTCGCCGCCGGGCCGCCGCCGCTACCGGTTTCGCTGAGCCCGGGCCCGCGCTCACGGGGACTGGCGCAGGAAGTCCCTCGCCGCGGAGACGGCGTCCCGGGTGGAGCCTCCGAGGACGTGGGTCGCCGGGAAGAGGGAGACCTCCTCGTCCAGCTCGAGCCGGTGGGCCCGCTCCAGCCGCTCGCTCACCTCGTCGGTCATCCCGCTCAGGTAGAGGCGCCCCCCTGCGTCCGCCAGCGCGTGCGCGTAGTCGTTCAGCACCTCGATGGAGGTGGTGCCGACCTGGCTGTTGCCGCGCAGCCGGAGCACCACCACGGGCCGCTCGCTCCCCTCCGGCCGCGGCAGCAGCTCGCGCAGCCGGCGCGCCGCGGCGAAGAAGAGGCTCCCATGCACGTCGAGCACGGTGATGCTCCGGTCCGCCAGGCGCTCGGGAACCTCGACGACGTGGACCTCCCCGTCCTCCTGAGGCTCGAGCGCCTGCAGCCGCAGGTGGCTCGCGGACGAGTAGAGGTAGAGCACCACGGCGCAGACGACGCCCAGCGCGACGGCCTGCGAGATGGAGAGCACCAGCGTGGCGAGGAAGGTCACCGCGAGCACCCAGCGGCCCGGGCCGCCGGTGCGCCAGATGAAGCCCATGGCCCCGAAGCGGATCGCGCTGTAGCCCGCGACGACCATGACCGAGGCGAGCGCGGGCATCGGCACCCGCCCCACCAGCCCGGGCACGAGCAGGATGATCACCAGCATGAACGCCGAGTGGAACACGCCCGCCAGGCGGCTCTTCGCGCCGGCGCTCACGTTCAGGGCGGTCTGCCCCACCGAGCCGCCGGTGGGCATCCCCGAGACGAGGCTGCCGAGGACGTTGGCCACCCCCTGCGCGAGCATGTCCCGCGAGGGGTCGGCCCTGGTGCCGTCCGGGTTGCCGTAGCTCTGGCTGATGCCGGCCCCCTGGATGGCGATGACCACGGCGAGCGCGAACGCGGAGAGGAGCAGGCCCGGCGTGAACAGCCGGAAGTCCGGCAGCCCGAGCGGCGGCAGGCCCCGGGGAATCTCGCTCACGTCGGAGACGAGCTGGACCCCGGCGGGCCTCCAGAGCACCACGAGCACCGTCGGCACCACCAGCCCCACCAGGGTGGAGACCTTGCCCAGCGGCGTGCGCAGCAGGCCGAGGATGAGGGCGAGCCCGAGGAGCCCGACGACGGCGGACGGCAGGTGGATCTCGCCCAGGTGCAGCAGCAGATCCACGAACTCTCCGAGGCTCGTCCGCGCCTCCGGGCTGTAGCCCACCAGCTGCGCCGTCTGGTCGAACACCAGCACCACCGCCACGCCCGAGAGGAACGCGCTCATCACCGGGAAGGACACGTAGCGCAGCAGGCGCCCCGCCTTCAGCAGGCCGAAGAGCACGAGGAAGGCGCCGGCGAGCGCGACGAGCAGGAACAGGGCCTCGCTGCGCTGTGCACCCGGGTAGCGGGAGATGCCCTGGCTCGCCGTGAGCGCCGCGGCCCCGGTGGTCGCCACCTGCATCAGCTGCGAGCTGGCGACGAGCCCTCCCGCCGCCGGCGCGACGGTGACCGCGTACAGGCCGAAGACGGGGTTGACGCCCGCCATCGCCGCCGTCGCGAGCCCCGAGGGCACGCTCGCCACGCCGTTGACGAGGCCCGCGACCACGTCTCCCCGCAGGCCCTGGAGCCAGGAGCGGGACTGTGGAGTGGCGGAGGCGCGCGTGGGCATGGGGAGGCCGGGTCAGCGCGGGTCGCAGCTGCGCGGAAGGTGAACGTGGAGGGTGAGGGTGGTGAGCAGCGAGAGCACGAGCGCGAGCAGGAACTCTCCGTGCGCGGTGGCCGCGCCGATGCCCGCGGTGCTCCACACGCCGGTCGCCGTGGCGACCCCGTGCACCTCTCCCTTCTCCTTGAGGATCGCACCGCCCCCGAGGAAGCCGACGCCCGTCAGCAGCGCCTGGAGCACGCGCGCCCGGGCGTCCGCCTCGCCCGCGAACACGTGCTCCCCGATGAGCAGGAACGCGCACGCCCCCAGCGCGACGAGCGGAAAGGTGCGCAGCCCGGGCGTCCTGTCGCGGCTCTCGCGCTCCCAGCCGACGGGGAGCCCCAGCACGCAGGCAGCCGCCAGGCGCAGCAGCATCTGCAACGTCCAACCGCGCTCCATGACGCTCCTCGGCCCAGCCCACGCCGCCGGGAAACTTCATCATCCGGGGAGCCGCCCGCACGGTGGACGGAGGTAGGAGAGGCCGCCGTGCGCTCGCCGGACTGAACGGGCTCCTGGGCGCTCGGCCTGCAGGTCCTGCCCAGCACCCGGGGACAGCTGCAGCTCGCTTGCGCTGCATCTCGCGCATCCTCAGTCTCGGCAGATGAGCAAGCGGGTGAAGCGCGTCCCTGTCCCGCGGTGGCTGCGCCGCTACGAGCGCAGGTTCATCGCGCGGGACCTCGCCGGCGGGCTGGCCGTGGGCTCCATGCTGATTCCGCAGGGCCTGGCGTTCGCACAGATCGTCCAGGTCCCGCCCGTCGCCGGCCTGTGGTCCGGCATCGCCGCGATGATCGCCTACGCGCTCTTCGGTCCATCGCGCCACCTCATCGTCGGCCCCGAGGCGGGCACGGCGATGATGGTCGCCTCCGTGCTCACCGCGGCGGGGCTGCAGACTCCGGAGCAGCGGCTCGAGGGGGCGGCACTCCTGGCCCTCATGGTCGGCGCCGCGCTCGTCGTCGCCGGCTGCTTCCGGCTCGGCTCCATCTCCAACTTCCTCTCCCGGCCGATCCTCGTCGGCTACATCAACGGGGTTGCGCTGGTGCTGGTCGTCTCGCAGCTGCCGGGGGTGCTCGGCATCCGCAGCACGCAGGGCGACTTCTTCCCGCAGGTGGAAGAGGTGGCCTCGAAAATCCCGGAGGCGCACGGGCCCACCGTCTGGCTCTCCGGCTCCGCGCTGCTGTTCCTCCTCGTCGTTCGCCGTGTCCGCCCCCAGCTGCCGGGGGCCGTCCTCGTGGTGGTCGCTGGCATCGCGCTGTCTGCCCTGCTCGGCCTCGAGGCGCACGGGCTGCGGGTGCTCGGGCACATCGAGCAGGGCCTTCCGGCGCTCGCGCTGCCCAGGCTGCCGGAAGGCGGAGTCCTGCAGCTCGCCCCCGGTGCGCTGAGCATCGCGCTGCTCGTCTTCGCGAGCTCGGCGCTGACCAGCCGCATCTTCGCGGACAAGAACCGCGACGCCTTCAGGGCCAACCGGGAGCTCTTCGGGGTCGCGGCGGCCAACGTCGCCGCGGGCCTCGTCAACGGCGTGCCCGCCGCCGGCAGCGACGCGCGCACCGCCATCAACGATGCGAGCGGCTCTCGGACGCAGGCTGCGGGTCTGTTCGCCGCCGCGTTCGTCGCCGTCATCCTCTTCTTCCTGGCTTCGGTCATGAGCCTGCTTCCGCTCGCCTTGCTCGGGTCGGTGGTGATCGCCTCGGCGCTCTCCCTCTTCGACCTGCGTGGGTTCGTGCGCATCTTCCAGCTGCGCAGACTCGAGGGCGTCCTCGCCATGGCGACCTTCGTGGGGGTGCTGGTGCTCGGCATCCTGCCGGGCGTGCTCGTGGCGGTGGCGCTCTCGATCTCGGACCTGGTGCGCCGCGCCGCCCACCCGCATGACGCGGTGCTGGGACGGCTCAGGGGGCAGCCCGGCTACCAGGACATCGAGGGCCGGCCGGGCAGTGAGACGCTGCCGGGGCTCATCATCTACCGCATGGACGCGCCCCTCTTCTTCGCCAACGCGCGCTTCCTGCGCGAGCAGGTCCACGGGCTCGTCGGCGCCGCCGAGACGCCGGTGCGGATGGTCGTCCTCGACTGCGGCGCGATGTTCGATCTGGACGTCACCGGGGCGGAGACGCTGGAGGAGCTGGACCGCGAGCTCGCCGAGCGAGGCATCACGCTGGGCCTGGCGGAGCCCCACGCGCCGATGCGCCGCGTGCTTCGCCGGTCGGGGCTGCTCGAGAAGCTCGGCCGGCACGACATCTTCTCCACGGTCGGCGAGGCGATCCGCGCCTACGTGGAGCGCGCGGAGGCGGACCTCGGGAGGGACATCGACTGGCAGCGCGTGAGCGAGCCGGTGCGCCCGAGCGGGCACCATCCCGAGCCGTGAGGCCCCCACCCCTCGCAGCGGCGCTCCCGCCGGCGCGCGCGGCGAGCGCTCAGTCCGCGTGCAGTTGCTCCTCCAGCAGCTCGGCGGTGGTCAGCTCCGCCGCCTCGCCGAGCTGCACGTCGATGCGCTCCAGCGTCCCGGTGAAGCGGAAGGGCAGCCGGTCGCGGTAGCCGGGGTACACCGGTGACATCTTGTCCTCGCCCACGTCGAGGCTCTCGCTGAAGCGGCCGGGCACCTGCTTCTCGATGCGGCCCTGGCCCACGGGCCTGCCATTGCAGAACAGCCGCACCTCGGCGGGTCCGCCGCGCGCCTGCGGGTCCTCGCACTCGAACTCCAGCCGCAGCTCCACGCGGCCGCTCGGCAGCGGCTCGTCGGAGACCACGTCGTAGCGGTGCAGCGTGAACCAGTTGTAGTGGTAGTGCAGCCGGCCCTCGTCCACGAAGAGGCTCCAGCCGGCCATGTCCCCGCCCATGCACATCAGCACCCCCTGGGCGCCCTCTGCGGGGAGCTCGGCGTGCACCGTGAGCGTGTGGTCGACGTTGGAGAAGCGCGGCGCGCTGCCCTCCGGCAGCCGCACCATGCCGGGATAGAAGGTCAGCTCGCGGCGGCCGAGGTAGTGGCCCGGGCGCAGCGTCACGTCCGCGCGCTCGCTGAAGCGGTCGTCGAGCGGGAAGACGTCGTACTTCGCCGCCTCCACGAGGAACTGGTCCTGCATCTCGCGCAGCTTGTCCGGCAGCTGCGCGGCGAGGTCCTCGCTCTGGCTGAAGTCGTCCTCGAGGCGGTACAGCTCCCAGCGGTCCTTCGCGAAGTCCGCCGTCCCCGAGGTCTCCCACGGCAGGCGCCCGTGGCGGCAGCTCGCGATCCACCCGTCCAGGTACAGCGCGCGGTTGCCCATCATCTCGAAGTACTGCACCGCGCGGCGGCTCGGCGCCTGCGCGTTCGCGCGGTCGAAGGTGTAGGCCATGCTCACGCCCTCGATGGGCTTCTGCGGCACGCCGTTGACCCGCTCGGGCGGCTCGACGCCCACCACCTCGAGCAGCGTGGGCACCACGTCGATGACGTGGTGGAACTGGAAGCGGCGCGCGCCCCGGTCGGCGATCCACGCGGGCCAGCTCACCACCATCCCGTTGCGCGTCCCGCCGAAGTGCGACGCCACCTGCTTCATCCACTGGAACGGCGTGTCTCCCGCCCACGCCCAGCCCGCGGCGAAGTGCGGCCAGGTGCCCGGCAGCCCCCACTGGTCCTTGAAGGGCACGCTCTGCTGCAGCGGCGGGGAGAGCCCCTGCATGGTGGTGCCCTCGTTGATGGTGCCCTCGAGGCCGCCCTCCGCGCTCGAGCCGTTGTCTCCGAGGATGTAGAGGAAGAGCGTGTTGTCCCACTCGGCCAGCGCCTCGAGCGCGCCCACGAGCCGCCCCACCTCGTGGTCGCAGTGCTCGAGGTAGTCGGCGAAGTTCTCCATCTGCAGCGCGAGCAGCGCCTGGTGGTCGGCGCTGAAGCTGTCCCAGGCGGGCAGCTGCTCGGGACGCGCGGTGAGCCGCGTTCCCGGTGGGACCACGCCCAGCTCGAGCTGCCGCGCGAGGATCTGCTCGCGGCAGCGGTCCCAACCCATGTCGAAGCGGCCCCGGTTGCGCCCGCGCCAGTCGAGCGGGGGCTGGTGGGGCCCGTGCGCGGCGGCGGGCGCGAAGTGCACGAAGAGGGGCCGCTCGGGCGCGATCGCCTTCTGCGTGCGCATCCACCCGATGCAGTCGTCCGCGAGGTCGCGCGTGAGCTGGTAGCCCGCCTCGGGCGTGCGGGGCACGTCCACCGGGGTCGTGTTGCGGAACAGCGCCGGATAGAACTGGTCGGTCTCGCCGCCGACGAAGCCGTAGAAGTAGTCGAAGCCGCGGCGCATGGGCCAGTAGTCGAAGGGACCCGCGGCGCTGGTGTGCGAGTCCGGCACGTTGTGGTTCTTGCCGAACCACGCGGTGGCGTAGCCGTTGGGCGAGAGCAGCTCGCCGATGGTGGCGCAGCTCCGGGGCAGCAGGCCGCAGTAGCCGGGGTACCCGGTGGACATCTCCGCCACCACGCCGGTGGAGACGCTGTGGTGGTTGCGGCCGGTGAGCAGCGCGGCGCGGGTCGGCGCGCACAGGCCGGTGACGTGGAACTGGCAGTAGGTCAGCCCTCCGCCGGCGAGGCGGTCCGCCGTGGGCATCCGCACAGGGCCGCCGTAGGTGCTCGGCCAGGCGAAGCCCACGTCATCGAGCAGCACCAGGACGATGTTCGGCGCACCGCGGGGTGCCCGCTGTATCGGCGGGAAGTCCGGCCGCGACTGCGCGTAGGTCATGCCGATCTTCGCGCGGGGGAAGCGGTAGTCGGGCCGGGGATAACTCTCGGGGGACTTCCTCTCGGCCATGGTCGTCGCTCCAGGTCACGCGCGAGGCGGGTGCAGAGGACGGTGGGCACGACGGGCTACCCGCGCCGGCTGGACCCCGGGCCCATGCGGGCGCACGGCCGGCCTCGCGTCCGCCAGGCTCGCCCGCGCCGGGCGGACGGCACCTCGCCGTACTCCTGGCAGAGCGCCGGAACGCAGCCCCGTCACGCCCGCCTCCGGCCGAGCTGCTCCGTCTCCGGTTCACTGAAGCGCGGGCGCCTCGGTGCACGGTGCCGCTCGAGCAGGCGCCGCAGCGCCCAGGCCGCGGGAAAGAGCAGGGCGAAGCCCACCAGCGAGGTGACGACCACCATCACCAGCGGCTCCTCCGTGTCGAAGCCGCTCGTGGCGACGGTCATCGCCGCGGCCACGTTGCGCTGGCCCGTGCCCAGCCCGAGCACGACGCGCCACTCCCGCGTCGGGACGCCCGCGAGGTAGCCGGTAAGCAGCGCGCCGGCGACGAGCAGCGCGGCCGCGGGAATGGCCCCGGTGCCCCGCAGTGACGCGATGGCGCGCAGGTTCGCGAGTAGCGAGGCGGGCAGCAGGAGCAGCAGCGAGAGGGTGGAGACCTTCTGGAGCACCGGGAGCAGGCGCTCCACGCGCTGCCCGAACCTCCACCGGGCGACGATGCCGAGCGCGAGCGGCAGCAGGAGCGTGAGCGCGAGGCTCCTCGCCACGGCGCCGACGTGCTCGTGGGCCTCCGGGAGCGCGAGCGGGAGCACGAGTGGCAGGAAGACGAGGGTGCTGGGCAGCAGCAGCATGAGCAGGCCTCCGGCCAGCGCACCGTCCGCCCTCGCGGTCCGCACGAGTGCGAGCAGGAAGGGTGCGCCCGCGGCGCTGGCGACGAGGAACAGGCCGACCTTCTGCGGGAGGGCCAGGTCGAACACCCGCAGCAGCAGCAGGCCCAGCAGCGGAACGACGACGAAGTTCGCGAGCAGCGCCATCGCCACCTTGACCGGGCGGCGCAGCGGCCGGGTCACCTCTCGCAGCGGGTGCGCCAGCCCCACGGAGGCCATGCTCGAGACGGCGAAGAGGGGGATGACGATGCCCAGCAGGGACTGCAGGAACGCGCTCATGCCACGGAGGCTTGCGACGCACCTGGCTACGCGCAGGAGCCAGGCCACCGAGCGGAGGCTGCGCACGCAGGTGCGGCTCGTCGCGGCGGCGCGCGTGGCGTCCGGCTCAGGGCAGCACCACGTGGTTCTCGTGGAAGGTCAGGCGGATGGGGGTCGCCAGGTCGGGCCTGAGCGCCGTGAGGTTGTGGCCGAGCTCGACGATGTTCCGCGGATGGTTGTGCTGGTCGTCGGATGGGACTGGGTCGTTGCGCATCGCCTCCCACAGCTGGTCCAGACTGAGGGTGGTCTGGTCCACGGAACCATTGCGGTCATGGTCCTCGCCGTTGGCGGCGTCCAGCAGGTCCCAGAGGATGGCGAGGTCAGCGACGACGGGCTCGAGCCCTCCCACTGCGTGGGAGGTGTGCGGCGGCAGCTCGATGGTTCCGCACAGCCCCGTGGAGGTGCAGAGAGGCCCGGTACCGCGGCCGCTCGCCTGGCTCATCACCTCGAGCAGGAAGGCGGGGAAGCTGCCCATCCAATCCAGGGGGGAAGCCGAGGTGGGACCCAGCTGCTGGGCCATCACCCCCACGGTGTACGCCTGGGTGATGTTGCGGTAGCTCCACTCGCTGCCGCAGCAGGCCAGGAAGCCACCACGGTCGAAGACGAGCACGCCGCCACTCGACGCGGCGTCGTCGTGCGGCCAGGTGATCTCCTGCAGGCCGACTCCAGTGCCGGGGGCCTTGGGGTTGACGCCATGGAAGACGTCGGGCGTCGAGGCGCCGCGCAGGAAATCGAAGGCCTCCGTCGCATACCGGTAGATCATCCAGGCCCCTTGCTCGACCGCGGCGCTGCCGCCGTACGTGCAGTTGCGGCCGATGAGGGGGGAGACCTCTCCGAAGTCGACGACCTGTCCGTGGTGCACGTTCTCGACCGTGCGGGTCTTGAAGCAGTAGATGTGGCCGTCGCGGTTCTTGACCCGCACGCCGGGGTTCTCGGCGCGAATGCGCACCTCGAGCTCGGGGAGGTCTCCGGCCCAGTCGCCCGAGGTGCCGCTCACGTCGAACTCGCCCGAAGGGCCGGTGGTGCCCCTGGCGAACACCGAGCACATGCCGCCTCCATCCTCGTCGCAGAGCTCGATGCTCGCGTTCGCGAGGCCGCGCTTCTCGCCCGTCGCGGTATTCGTCACGACGAAGGTGCCCTTGGCGCGCATCTTCGCATCCGCTCCGAACGCCTGGCCCGCGCAGATGAGGAGCGTCACGCAGGCCACGGCCGACGCCCCGCTCTGATGGCGGAACCCTCGCCGCGGGAGCTGAAGAGAGCCCATCACCTTCCTCCTCCCCTCCCTGTGGACGACGACACGCTGTGGACGGCCCGCAGCCGCGACCACTTCCTTCAGGGGCAGTGTCTGCTGCTCACAGGGGGAGCGACCGAACGCAAGGAGCCCAGCGGGAACGATGGGTCCTGCGTCCGGTCGGGCTCACGACTCTGGGGCAGCGCGAGCGCGACGCAACGCAACTCAGTTTCGGGAACCCTCCCGGGTACGCTGCGAGGGCCTGCACCGGCGCCCTGGGCGCCGAGCCAGAAGGCGGCCGTCTGCGCAGGACAGGGCGCGGGCGCCGTGGGGGCTCGCCTCGGTGACGAATAGGAAGCGATGCGCAGGGTTCGTCTCGGAGATGCGCAGGGTTCGTCGCACGAGCGCTGCGCGGGAGAGCCCGCCCTTCATGGGGTAGAGACCATCCGACCGCGCCGTGAACCTGCATGAAGGGTGGCCTTCCCCCCGCCCTCCGAGGTGTCGCGCGGCGATGCGGATGTCCAGCCTTCGCACGGCACCGCCGGCGTCATCCCGGCGTCACGGCGCGCGCCTCGAGCGAGGAACCCATGCAAGCGCTGTCGTACGAAGGACCCTGGCGGGTCACCGTCAAGGAGAAGGCGGACCCGCGAATCGAGCATCCCCAGGACGGCATCGTGCGCGTGGAGACCGCGGCCATCTGCGGCTCGGACCTCCACATCCTGCACGGGTTGATCCCCGACACCCGCGTGGGCTCCACCTTCGGCCACGAGTTCGTCGGGATCGTCGAGGAGGTGGGCAGGCAGGTGAAGGGCGTGCGCAAGGGCGACCGCGTGGCGCTGCCGTTCCAGATCTTCTGCGGCGCCTGCTACTTCTGCCAGCGCGGCCTCAGCTCCTGCTGCATGAACACCAGCCCGAGCACGGACGCGGCGGCCGGCATGTACGGCTACTCGCACACCATGGGCGGCTACGACGGTGGCCAGGCCCAGTACGTGCGCGTGCCCTTCATCGGCGTGGACGCGGAGAAGGTCCCCGACGACGTGTCGAGCCTGGACGCACTGCCCATCACCGATGCCTTCCCCACCGGCTACCAGGCCGCGGAGATGTGCGACATCAAGGGCGGGGAGACCGTGCTGGTGCTCGGCTGCGGCCCGGTGGGCCTCTTCGCCATGTGGTCGCTGTGGGCCATGGGGGCCGGGCGCGTCATCGCCGTGGACCAGGAGGAGTACCGGCTCGAGTTCGCGAGGCGCTGGCTCGGCGTGGAGACGCTCAACTTCCGCGACGTGGACGTGGTGACGGCGGTGAAGGGGATGACCGAGGACCTCGGTGCGGACGCCACCATCGATGCGGTGGGCGCCGAGGCGGCAGGCTCGGCCACGCACCGCGCGCTCGGCATCTACGCGAAGCTGGAGGCGGGCAGCCCGCAGGCGCTGAACACCGCCATCCACGCCACGCGCAAGGGCGGCGTCATCTCCGTCATCGGCGCGTACGGCCCGCCCTTCACCAGCGTGGACATCGGCACGTACATGAACAAGGCGCAGACCATGCGCACGGGCCAGGCGAGCGTGAAGCGCTACATGCCCCACCTCTTCGAGCACATCCGCGCCGGACGCATCCGCCCCTCGGAGGTGCTCACGCACCGCGGTCCGCTCGAGGCGGCCCCCGAGCTCTACCGGACCATGGCGCGCAAGCACGACGGCTGCATCAAGGTCGCCCTGTTCCCCAACGGCACCACCATCCACTGACTCCGGAGACACACCATGCAGACACTGACCGAAGTGACGCAGGAGAAGCTCCGCGAGCCGAAGGTGACCGGGCTCGGCGACATCTACCAACGCTCCGGCTACAAGGCCCTGGAGCCGCCGCGCCGGCCCTCGCACTGGGGCGTGGATCGCGACTACGCGCGCCGCCCCGGCGTGCCGAGCCACCGCACGCCACAGCTCATGTCCAACGCGCAGGTGGACATCGTGCGGATGGACCCGGCCCGCTCCGCGCCCTTCAAGCACGGGCGCAGCAACCGGGAGTGGCCCCCGGTGTTCGGCACCGTCTGCCAGCCCAAGGGCCTCTCCGGCCTGGTGCGCAAGTGGGCCAACAGCTACCCGGACCACAAGCCCCAGCACTGGCTGCTCAAGCTGCTGGGAGACCGCGTGGACTCGTTCGAGCACCGGCTCGCCAAGCTCGCGCCCGTGGCAGTGCCGCTCGCGGTGGCAGGGCTCCTCGGCCGCCGGTACTTCGCGGAAAGCGGGGGAGGCACTCGGCGCGTCAACTTCAGCGCGGTGCGTGGTGACCTGCGCCGCGCGCCGGCTCTCTCGCCGCGAGCACGCTACGCGCACTGACTTCCGAGGGCCCGGTTCGCCTCCCGCCGGCAGCATCCTGCGCCGGGTGGCGTGCCGCGCCCGAGCTCCGCTGTGGGCGACAGCAAGTGCACCACGCCGCCCGCGCGGCGCGTTCCCTGTGCGCTGCACCCGCAGCTGAGTTGCAAGACCGAGCACGCGCTCCTTCGGCCCACGGGCAGCAAACGTCAGGGCGGGCCCTGCAGCGCTGCACTCACCCCGCTGCCGCGCGGCACGCCCGCTCGGTACTAGGGGGTTGTCCTGATGTGACCTCCTGCGAAAGCTCGTCTTGAGCTGCTGCAACTCCATGCACAGCCTGCCCAGGGAGACGCCATGAAAGCACTCGTCTACGAGGGACCGCGCAAGGTCAGGGTGAAAGAGGTGCCGGACGCGAAGATCGAGCGGCCCACCGATGCGGTGGTGCGCATCCGCAGCACCAACATCTGCGGCTCCGACCTGCACATGTACGAAGGCCGCACCGACATGGAGTCGGGCCGGGTGCTCGGGCACGAGAACCTCGGAGAGGTGGTCGAGGTCGGCCCGGCGGTGGACAAGCTGAAGAAGGGCGACTGGGTCGCCGTTCCCTTCAACATCAGCTGCGGCCACTGCGCGAACTGCGAGCACGGCCTGACCGCCTTCTGCCTCACCGCGAATCCGTCGGGCACGGCCGGTGCCGCCTACGGCTTCGCCGACATGGGGCCCTACAACGGCGGGCAGGCCGAGTACCTGCGCGTGCCCTGGGCGGACTTCAACTGCCTGCGGCTGCCCGAGGACGCCGAGGAAAAGCAGCTCGACTACGTGATGCTCGCCGACATCTTTCCCACCGGCTACCACGTCACCGAGCTCGCCGGGCTCATGCCGGGCGAGTCCGTCGTCATCTACGGTGCAGGGCCCGTGGGACTGATGGCCGCGCTCTCGGCCACCCTCAAGAGCGCGAGCAAGGTGATGGTCGTCGACCGCCATCCGGACCGGCTCGCACTCGCCAAGAAGATCGGCGCCATCCCCATCGACGACTCGAAGGTGGACCCCGTCGAGCGGGTGATGGAGCTCACCAACGGCAAGGGCGCCGACCGCGGCTGCGAGTGCGTGGGCTACCAGGCGCACGACCCGCAGGGCAAGGAGCACCCCAACATGACGATGAACAACCTGGTGAAGTCGGTGAAGTTCACCGGCGGCATCGGCGTGGTGGGCGTCTACGTCCCCCAGGACCCCGGCGGCCCGAACCCCCTGGCCAAGAATGGTGAGATCGCCTTCGACTGGGGCATGCTCTGGTTCAAGGGGCAGCGCGTGGCGACCGGCCAGTGCAACGTGAAGGCCTACAACCGCCAGCTGCGCGAGCTCATCCACGTGGGCAAGGCGAAGCCCTCGTGGATCGTCTCGCACACGCTCCCGCTCGACAAGGCAGCGGACGGCTACCAGCACTTCGACAAGCGCGACAACGGCTGGACCAAGGTCGTCCTGCAGCCGGCCGCCTGACCGAAGCGCACGGGAGTCCCATGACGGCACCGCGGCGAGGGTCCTCGAGGGCAAGCACGAGCGTGAAGCGCGCGGACGGGCGGTACATGGGCCGCGACTCCCCACCGCGCGACGTGCAGCTCGTCGGCGCCCGGGGCAGCTACGTGGAGGGGGCGGACGGGCGCCGCTACGTGGACTTCACCGCGGGGTGGTGCGTGGGCAACCTCGGCTGGGACGTGCGGGAAATCCGCGCACGCCTGCGCCGCTTCGACGGCCCCGACTACGTCCACCCCTCGTACCTGTATGGGCCGTGGACGGAGCTCGCGAAACAGCTGGCGGACCTCACCCCGGGCCGCCTGCAGCGCAGCTATCGGGCCACCGGTGGAACCGAGGCGGTGGAGATTGCCCTCCAGCTGGCCATGGCCTCCACCGGCCGCTCGAAGTTCGTGTCCATCGAGGACAGCTACCACGGCAACTCGCTGGGCACGATGAGCGTGGGCGCCTCCGAGTACCGGGAGCACCTGCCCAACCTCCTGCGCGGCTGCCTGAAGCTGAAGCCCCCCCTGGACGCCAACGCGGTGGACCGGGTGGAGCGGCTGCTGCGCAAGCGGGACGTGGCCGCCTTCATCATGGAGCCCATCATCTGCAACCTGGGGGCGCTCGTCCCCGACGCGCAGTTCATGCGCGGCGTCCAGCGCCTGTGCCGCCGCTACGGGACGCTGCTCATCCTCGATGAGGTGGCCACGGGCTTCGGACGCACGGGCCGCCTCTTTGCCTCCGAGCTCTTCGGCCTCGCGCCGGACATCCTCACGCTGGGCAAGGCCCTCACGGGCGGGCACGCGGGCATCGGCGCCACCGTCGCCACCGAGCGGGTGGCCCGGGCGGCCGAGGGAAAGGTCAACGTCTATTCCACGTACGGCTGGCACCCGCTCAGCGTGGAGGCAGCGCTCGCCACCCTCGCGTACCTGCGCGAGCACCAGACGCAGTTGCTGAAGAACGTGGCGGAGCGCAGCGAGGACTTCCGCTCCCGGCTCCACCCGATGGACTTCGGCTCCCCCGTGGACATCCGCGTCACCGGCCTCGCCATCGGCCTGCAGTTCGAGAATGGGGCCTCCGCCGGTGCGCTCGCCGAGCGCTGCCGCAAGGCGGGGCTCCTCCTGAGCATCGACGACGACACCCTCACTCTCTTCCCCGCGCTCACCATCTCCAGGCAGACCGTGCACGAGGGCCTGGACATCCTCGAGCGCTGCCTCTGAAGGAGAACGCACATGCCCCGCTGGCTGGAACAGACAAGTGGCTTCCTCCTTCTCGCGGTCGTGCTGCTGGACGTGTTCCTCACCGTGCTCTACGCGCGGCTGGGCACGGGCATCCTGGCGCCGCGGATCTCACACGGGGTCTGGCGGCTCTTCCGCGCGGCGTCGCGGCCGCTGGGCAGGCACCGCCGCGTCGCCATGTCCTTCTGCGGGCCGGCCGTCCTTGGGGTGCTGGTGGCGACGTGGGCCCTGGGACTGACGCTCGCAACGGCGCTGGTCATCCACCCGGTGCTCGGCACGGCGGTGCGCGCCAGCAGCGGACCGACCCCGACCGACTTCATCACCGCCATGTACGTGGGCGGCAACAGCGTCTCCATCGTGGGGGGCAGCAACTTCTCCCCGCAGACGGGGGCCTTCAAGCTCTTCTTCCTGTTCAACTCGCTGGCGGGCCTGTCGGTGGTCTCGCTCACCCTCACGTACCTGATGCAGGTCTACTCCGCGCTCAAGGAACGCAATGCGCTCGGGCTGCGCCTCTACCTCTTCTCCGCGCAGCGCGAGGACGCCGCGGAGCTCGTGGCCCGGCTCGGTCCGAAGGGGCAGTTCCAGGGCGGCTACTCCAACCTGTCGGAGCTGGCGGCTTCGGTCGCCGCGATGAAGGAGATCCACCACTTCTACCCGGTGCTCTTCTACTTCCGCTTCACCGTGCCGTACTACGCGGTGTCCTCCATCTGCACGGTGAGCCTGGATGCCGTGTCGCTCATCCGCAGTGCGCTGGACGAGCAGGAGTATGGCTGGCTGCAGGAGTCGGGCGCGGTGGCGGAGCTGTGGGAGGCGTCGAGGCTCGCGAGCGGCTCCCTGGCCGAGACCTTCATGTCGAGGGGCGCGGCCCACCCGGAGCCGCCGAGCGCGGAGGTGAAGGAGCGCTGGCGCCGGCGCTACAGCGCCGCGCTCCAGCGGCTGCAGCAGGCCGGCATCCGGACCGCCGAGGACGAGGAGGCGGGGGCCCGCCACTACGTCGCGCTGCGCTCGGAGTGGGACGGCGTGGTGGGCCAGCTCGCGACGGCCCTGGCCTACCCGCGGGAGGAGATCGACCCGGCGGGTACGCACCCGGAGCGGATGCTGAAGGGACCCTCGCCGATGCGGGAGCTCGCGCGCGAGCCCTTCCCGCAGGGCCCGCGGGAGGGGCCCCGTCCGCTGCACTAGTGCGCAGGCGGCGAGCGGGGGAGTGAGCGTTCCCCCGGAACATGGTCTGCCGCCACCGTTGGCGCGCTGCGCAGCCCTGGGTGTGCCGAAGGCGGGGCGAGCTGGGCCCCGCCCTCGGGTCCGATGTTGCCCGGGGCGCTCGGGCGCTAGCGACCCGTCATGCGCCGCTCTCCAGACGACATCGATCCGGACCGCCGCCGGCTCCTCGGCACCGCCGCCACGGTGCTGGCCGTCCCGTGGCTCAGCACCGCGGCCGAAGCCGCGACCAAAGCCCTCGACCCGAAGGGGGCGGAAGGCACGCGCCCGGCTTTCGGCACGCTGAAGCAGGTCGAGGCCGGCGCCCTCGACATCGGCTACGTCGAGGCCGGGCCCGCCAGGGGGCCGGCGGTCCTGCTGCTCCACGGGTGGCCGTACGACGTGCACACCTACGCGGAGGTCGCACCGAGGCTCGCAGCGGCGGGGTTTCGCGTGCTCGTCCCGTATCTTCGCGGCTATGGCTCGACCCGGTTCCGCGCGAGCGATGCCCTGCGCAACGGTCAGCAGTCGGCGCTCGGGCGCGACGCCATCGCTCTGCTGGATGCACTCGGGATCGAGCGGGCTGTCGTCGGCGGCGTCGACTGGGGCGCGCGCACGGCCAACATCGTGGCCGCGCTGTGGCCGGAGCGGTGCAAGGCCATGGTGTCGGTGAGCGGCTATCTCATCGGGAACCCGGCCCAGGCCGGCGTCCCGCTCCTCCCCGAGGCCGAGCACCAGTGGTGGTACCAGTACTACTTCGCCACGGAGCGGGGCCGCGCGGGGTACGAGAAGTACCGCCGCGAGTTCGCGCGCCTCATCTGGAGCACGGCCTCCCCGCAGTGGCGCTTCAGTGACGCGACCTTCGATGCGAGCGCCCGCGCGCTCGACAACCCCGACCACGTCGACATCGTCATCCACAACTATCGCTGGCGGCTCGGCCTCGCAAAGGGAGAGCCGCAGTACGACGCCCTGGAGCAGAAGCTGGCGCTCCAGCCGGCCATCACGGTCCCGACCATCACGCTCGAGGGGGACGCCAACGGAGCGCCGCATCCGCCCGCGAGCGCCTACGCGGCGAAGTTCGTCGGCAAGTACGCGCACCGGGTGATCAAGGGCGGCGTGGGCCACAACCTGCCGCAGGAGGCGCCGGGCGCCTTCGTGCAGGCCATCCAGGACGTGGACCGATTCTGACGAACCCGCCGCAGCCTCGCGCTCACCCGCGTGAGCATGCACGGCGCTGGGCCGGGACCGGCAGAGGCCCGCAACGGCAACGGGCGGTCGGGATTGCTCCCGACCGCCCGTCATTCCGAAGCTATTCGTGCTCCCCGACGTGGACTCGAACCACGGACATGGTGATTAACAGTCACCCGCTCTACCAGCTGAGCTATCGGGGAATGTGACTCTCCGCGGTGCGCTGCGGCGACGCGCTATTTAGGGAACCGTGCCTGCCCTGTCAACTCCGCCGTTCGATTCACTCGCACGATTGCGTGCACAGCCATGGGAGGCGCTCTCGGGACTCGCAGAAGTCGCCGGGGCGGCCATCGCCCGGGTCCTGGGGGGGACAGCCGCCGAGCGCGTGCTGGATCGCACTCTGCGTGATCACCGCGCCCTCGGCTCCGAGCAGCGCCGCGCCCTGGTCGAGGCCGTGTTCAACGTGGGCCTGTGGCGGCGCCGGCTCGTCTTCCACCTCAGGGGAGGGGAGCCCTCGGCGGCAGCGCACCTCTTCGCCCTCCTCCACGCCCTCGCCGGGGTATCGGCGCCCGAGGCGGCCCGGCTCGCGGGTCTCCCCGAGCCCTTGCCCCTCCGCCTCGAAGAGCCCGAGGCGCTCGCCCTGCGCCACTCGCTGCCGGACTGGCTCGCGGAGCACCTCGTGCGCGAGCTGGGCGAGGAGGCCGACGCGCTCTGCGCCCACCTCAACGTTCCGGCGCCCATCACCCTGCGCACGAACACCCTGCGCACCACGCGCGACGCGCTCGCCGCCCGGCTCGAGGCGGAGGGACTCACGGTGACGCCGGGCCGCTACAGCCCGCTCGCGCTGCACGTGCAGGGGCCGGGCGGCGCGCGCCCAAACCTCTACGGAATCGCAGCCGGGCAGGAGGGGCTTTTCGAGGTCCAGGACGAGGGCAGCCAGCTGCTCGGGCTCCTCATGGAGGCACGGCCCGGAGATAGCGTGCTGGACCTGTGCGCCGGCGCGGGCGGCAAGACGCTGCAGCTGGGCGCGGCGATGGGGGACACGGGGCGCCTGCTCGCGTACGACCCGGACGCAGGCCGCCTCGACCGGCTCCTGCAGCGCGCCGCCCGCGCAGGCCTGCGCCGGCTCGAGCTGCTCCGCGCCCCTCCCGGCCCCGAGCTCCAGGTGGACCGGGTCCTGGTGGATGCCCCCTGCTCGGAGCTGGGCACGCTGCGGCGCGGGCCCGACCTGCGCTTTCGCCTCGGCGAGGACGCCCTCACGCGCTGGCTGCCCGTGCAGGCCGGGCTGCTGCGGGACGCCGCCCGCCACGTGCGCCCCGGGGGCCGCCTCGTCTACGCGACCTGCACGCTGAACGGGGCAGAGAACGCGGCGCAGGTCGCTTCCTTCCTCACCGAGCACCCAGACTTCCACCTCGTCCGCCCCACGGGAGTCGACTCCTCGCTCCTGCAGGGCGACTTCCTCGCCACCTTCCCGCACCGCCACGGCACGGACGGCTTCTTCGCCGCCGTCCTCGAGAGGGCGGATGCCCGTCCGCTCCACGACCTGCCCACCCGCTGACCAAAGCCCGGGCCCGGTGCGCGAAGCCTGAGGTGCCCCGCACCCCAGGTGCTATGAGGCAGGGCGTGTCCGCCTGGCAGAAACCCCTCCCGCTGCGCCCACAGGATGCCGTGCACGTCGTGGCTCCGGCGGGGCCCTTCGACCGCCCGAGCTTCGACGCGGGGCTCGCGCTGCTCTCCGCGCGCTTCCGGGTGCGGCACCGGGAGGATCTCTTCTCCGCCCACCGCTACCTCGCAGGCGATGACGCGCGCCGCGGCGAGGAGCTGCGCGCGGCGCTCCTGGACCGCGAGGCGCGCGCGATCTTCTGCGCGCGCGGGGGCTACGGTGCGATGCGCCTCCTGCCCGGACTGCCGCTCGCGGACGCGGCGCCCTCGTCGCTGGTGGGCTTCTCGGACATCACGGCGCTGCACCTCGCGCAGCAGGCGCTCGGCCGCGTGAGCCTCCACGCCCCCGTCCTCACGCAGCTGGGCAAGCAGCCCGCGGACGTGGTGGAGCGCCTCTTCCGGCTCCTCGAGTCCCCCGAGCCTGCGCCCCCCCTCGAGGGCACCCGCCCCCTCGTCCCGGGCCGCGCGGAAGGAACGCTCGTGGGCGGAAACCTCTCCGTCCTCACGCGCCTGCTGGGCACCCCCTACCTGCCGTCCTTCGCGGGCACCGTGCTCCTGCTCGAGGACGTGGGCGAGCGCCCCTACCGCCTCGACCGGATGTGGACGCACCTGCGGCTTGCGGGCGTCTTCACGCAGGTGGCCGGCATCGTGCTCGGCGACTTCAACGGCTGCGAGGAGAAGGACGCGGGCTACGACAGCCAGGACGTGCTGCGCGCCCTGGCCGAAGAGACGGGCCTGCCGTGCGCGGCGGGCTTCCGCATCGGCCACGCCGAGATCAACCAGCCCGTGGCCCTCGGCACGCGCGTGCGCCTGGACGCGGGCGACTGCCGCCTCACCTTCCTCGAAGGGGCGGTGCAGGGATGAGCCGGCTCTCGGTGCTGCAGGAGCTGCTCGACCAGGGCGTGGAGCTGGGGCTCTTCCCCGCGGCCCAGGCGGTGGTGCTGCACGCGGGCGTGCAGGTGTACGGCGGCGTCGCGGGCGCGGCCACGGGCGAGACGCGCTTCGACCTCGCCTCGCTCACCAAGGTGATGAGCACCACGCCGCTGTTCCTGCGCCTGTGGACGCAGGGAAAGCTCGGCCCCGAGACGCCGCTCTCGCGCTTCTTCCCCGGCAGCCCCGTCGCCGACGCAGGCGCCACCGTGGCGGACCTGCTCTACCACCGCTCGGGGCTGCCCGCCTTCGTGCCCTTCTTCGCGGAGGCCCTGCAGAAGCACCCCGAGCTCCTGCAACCGGATTGCAAGAGCACCCTGCGCGCCGAGGTCCGCGAGTCCGTGGTCCAGGCCGCTGCCGCGACTCCGCTCGCGCAAGCGCCCGGCACCCGCGCGGTGTACAGCGACGTGGGCTTCATCCTGCTGGGGGAGATCCTCGCGCGCGCGGGCGGCGCCCCCCTGGACGTCCTCTACGGCCGCGAGGTGGCCGAGCCCCTGGGCCTCTCTGCGCGCTTCCAGCGCCTGAGCGACTTCCCGGCGGACGGCGCCGCGGCGCCCACTGGCGCCACGCGCCCGCGCGAGCCCGCGCCCGGGCAGGAGGGCCTGTGGCCGGCGCTCCCCAGCACCGCCTCGCACCCGGGCGAGGTGGACGACGACAACGCCTGGGTGATGGACGGGGTGGCGGGACACGCGGGCCTCTTCGGCACGGCGGTGGACGTGGCGCGGCTCGGCCAGGCGGTGCTCGCGGACTGCACCAATGCTGGGCACCTCGCGCCGGGCCCGCTGTGGCACCGCGCGCTCGCCACGGACACGAAGGTGCCCGGCAGCACGCGCAGCATGGGCTTCGACTCGCCCTCGAAGGAGGGCTCGAGCGCGGGCCAGCACCTGGGCAACCTGCCGCCCGGCGCGGTGGGGCACCTCGGCTTCACCGGCACCAGTCTCTGGGTGGACCTGCGCCGCGCGCTCGTGGTGGCGCTGGTCACCAACCGCGTGGCGCAGGGCCGCACGGACAACCGCATCCGCGAGTTCCGCCCCCTCTTCCACGACGCCGTCGTGGAGGCACTGGGCCTCATCCAGGAGAGCGAAGGACACCATGGCTGAGCAGCAAGCGCAGCAGCAGCAGGACAACGGCAACGTGCTGGACACCCTGGACCCCAAGAGCGTGCGCCGCATCCACCTGGTGGGCGTGGGCGGCACCGGCATGGGCTCCTTCGCCGGCATGCTCAAGGCGGCGGGCTACGAGGTGACGGGCTCGGACGAGAACGTCTACCCGCCCATGAGCACCATGCTGGAGACCTGGGGCATCCCGGTGATGACGCCCTACAGCCCGCAGAACCTCGACCGCGCGAAGCCGGACCTGGTCATCATCGGCAACGTCATCCGCCGGGTGAACCCGGAGGCCACGGCGGTGCGCGAGCGGGGGCTGAAGCAGATGAGCTTCCCGGCCGCCCTGGGCTCGCTCTTCCTCGAGCACGCGCACTCGGTGGTGGTAGCCGGCACGCACGGCAAGACCACGACGAGCAGCCTCATGGCGCACGTGCTGGTGGAGGCGGGGAGGGACCCCTCCTTCCTCGTGGGCGGCGTGACCCAGAACTACGCGGGCAACTACCGCGTGGGCAAGGGCGCGCACTTCGTCGTCGAGGGCGACGAGTACGACACCGCGTACTGGGACAAGGGCAGCAAGTTCCTGCACTACCGGCCGCGCACCGCCATCCTCACCAGCGTGGAGTACGACCACGCGGACATCTTCCGCGACCTGCCGCACTACGAGGCCACCTTCGACAAGTTCGTGCGCCTGATGCCGCAGGGCGGCCGGCTCGCGGTGTGCGCCGCGTACCCGAACGCGGTGGCGCTCGCGAAGGCCGCGAAGAGTGAGGTGGTCACCTACGTGGCGAAGGAGGGCGCGCAGGCGGACTACACGCCGCGCGGCGTCTCCTTCGGCCCCGAGGGCGCGCGCTTCGAGGTGCTGGAGAAGGGCAAGGCCCTGGGCACGGTGAAGCTGCCCATGAGCGGCGCGCACAACGTGGAGAACGCGCTGGGCGTCATCGCGGCGGCGCGCGGCCTCGGCCTCTCCTTCGAGGAGATCGCCAAGGGGCTCGCGAGCTTCCAGGGCGTGAAGCGGCGCCAGGAGGTGCGCGGCGAGGTGGGCGGCGTGCTCGTGGTGGACGACTTCGCGCACCACCCCACGGCCGTGCGGGAGACCATCCAGGCCATCCGCCACCGCTACCCCGAGCGCCGGCTCTGGGCCATCTTCGAGCCGCGCTCGAACACCAGCCGCCGCAACATCCACCAGGAGGACTACGCCCACGCCTTCACGGGCGCCGCGCGCGCGAGCCTCAAGGTGCCCGAGCACCACGACAAGGTGCCCCTGGACCAGGAGCTGAACGTGCCGAAGCTGGTGCAGGCGCTCGGCGACCAGGGCATCGCGGCGGACGGCGCCACCGAGGTCCCCGTGTTGGTGGAGCGCGCGGCGAGCGAGGCCAAGCCCGGCGACGTGCTGCTGGTGATGAGCAACGGCAGCTTCGGCGGCTTCATCGACAAGCTGCTGCCGGCGCTGCGCGCACGCTTCGCGGGGAGCGCGAAGTGAGGGCGGCGCTCGCCGCGGCGGCGCTGCTCGCCCTGGCGAGCTGCGCCCACTCGCCGGAGCAGAAGAAGCCTGTGCCGGTGGAAGCCGCGGAGAAGGGCAAGGGGACCCCGCTCGAGCTCCACTTGCAGCGCTTCCCGGGCGGGGAGCCGTGGTCGCTCGAGGGCGAGCGCGGCAGCGTGGTGCTGCTCGACGTGTGGGCCACCTGGTGCATGCCCTGCCGCGACACGCTGCCCGTGTACACGGAGCTGCAGCGCCTCTACGGCGAGCGCGGGCTCAAGGTGTACGCGTTCAACGTGGACGAGGATCCACGCGCCATCCAGCCCTTCCTCGACGAGTTCCACGTGAACGTGCCGGTGCTGGTGGGCAAGGACGCGGGCGTGGCCGAGCAGGTGCTCGGGCTGGGCGTCCTGCCGACCGCCTACCTCATCGACCGCAGCGGCGTGGTGCGCAAGAAGCACGAGAGCGCGGTGGGGGACACGGGCTCGCTCTTGCGCCAGTACCGCACCGAGATCGAAGCGCTGCTCGCCGAGCCGCAGCCGGAGGGGTAGAAGGCAAACGCTGAAACCGGCAGACGCTGAAGCAGGTGAGCGAAGCCGTCCCCTCTCCCTCTGGGAGAGGGTCGGGGTGAGGGAAGAGGCTCCTCACCCGTGTGACGCGCGAGAAGGAGTACGGACCATGGACCCCTCGATGCTGAACACGTTGCGCCGCAGCGCCGAGGAGGCTGCGCAGCGCGCAGGCCGCGTCCTCGCCGAGCGCTTCTCCGGGGCGCGCACCATCGAGTTCAAGGGCGGCATCGACCTGGTGACGGACGCGGACAAGGCGTCGGAGGCCGAGCTGCTCTCCTTCCTGCGCGCGCGCCATCCGGAGCACGCAGTGCTCGCGGAGGAGAGCGGCTTCAGCGCCGCATCTGCCTCGGGCGGCACGGGGCTGCGGTGGATCGTGGACCCGCTGGATGGCACCACGAACTACGCGCACCGGGTGCCGCACTTCTGCGTGAGCGTCGCGGTGGACTCACCCGAAGGGCTGCTGGCCGGCGCCATCTACGAGCCCCTGCGCGGCGAGCTCTACTCCGCGGCGCGAGGGCAGGGCGCCACGCTCAACGGCGCGCCCCTGCGCGCAAGCAGCACGGCGAAGCTCTCCCAGGCACTGGTGGGCACGGGCTTCCCCTACGACGTGCACGAGCGCCCCGAGGTGCCGATGGGGCTCTTGAACCAGTTCATCCCGCGCGCACGGGGCATCCGGCGGATGGGCAGCGCGGCGCTGGATCTCGCGTACGTGGCGGGGGGCCGTTACGACGCCTTCTTCGAGCTGGGGCTCAAGCCCTGGGACATCGCGGCCGGCGCGCTGCTGATGCAGGAGGCGGGCGGCGTGTTGACCCACGTGGACGGGGCGCCCTTCACGCTCGCGCGCGGAGACGTGCTCGCGTGTGCGCCGGGCATCGCCGCCGAGTGCCAGCAGCTCGCCGCGGGCTACCTCGCGCAGATGCGCTGGCAGCACCGCTAGGCGCCGTCCCACGCGCCCTCAGGGCCGCTGCAGCCGGGTGTTCGCATCGCGCAGGCGGGCACTGAGCACGCGCGCGATGTTGATCACGATGAAGGTGAAGCCGTCCCGGTACGTCTGCCGGAACTGGGTGAGCTGCTCGGCGGACAGCTGCAGCAGCTGCGCATCCGTGTGCGCGCGCACGCTCGCCGAGCGGTACTCCTTGTCGATGAGGCTCATCTCCCCGAAGAACTCGGGCGCCTGCAGCGTGGCGAGCACCCGCGCGCGGCCCGAGGGCTCGCGCCGGAACACCTCCAGCTCACCGGAGACGATCACGAAGAGGCTGTCGCCCAGCTCCCCCTCCTCGAACACCGCCTCGCCCGCCGCGTAGTGCCGCGGCACCGAGAGGTCCGCCACCGCCGAGAGCTCCTGGTTGCTGAGCATCTCGAACAGCGGCGAAGCGGAGATGACCGAGAGCTTCTCCACGGCGTCCTCGCGCGGGCGGGCGGGAAGCTACCCGCCGCCCTTCTTGAGCTCCGTCAGCACCAGCTTCGCCACCGCCTTGAGCGTGTCGAACACGCCCACGCCCGTGGGCGCCACCGCCTGGTACTCCGGGATGTTCTTCGGGTTGAGCACCTTGCGCATCTCGTCCATCGTCACCGCGTTGGGCAGGTCGCGCTTGTTGTACTGCAGCACGTAGGGGACCTTGTTCAGGTCGTAGCCCTGCTCCGCCAGGTTGATGCGCAGGTTCTCGATGCTCTCCATGTTCGCCTCCATGCGCTCGACCTGGCTGTCGGCGACGAAGACGACCCCGTCCACTCCCTTGAGAATGAGCTTGCGGCTGGCGTCGTAGAACACCTGCCCGGGCACCGTGTACAGGTGGAAGCGCGTCTTGAAGCCGCGGATCTCACCGAGCGAGAGCGGGAGGAAGTCGAAGAACAGCGTGCGATCCGTCTCCGTGGAGAGCGAGATGAGCTTGCCCTTCGTCTCGGGGTTGGTCTTGTTGTAGATGTACTGCAGGTTCGTCGTCTTCCCGCACAGACCGGGCCCGTAATAGACGATCTTGCAGTTGATCTCGCGGGACGAGTAGTTGATGAAGGACATGGCTTCCCGGGTTACTCGCTGAACAGGTTATCGATGTCGTCGTCGGAGATCTCGGCGAACGGCGAACCGGCACCGGGGGCGTCCGTCTTCTTCACCAGGCTCTCGAAGATCTTCCCGAGCTCGTCGCTGGCCTTCTTGATGCGCAGGCGCACCAGGCCCAGGCTCGTGCGGTTGTCGAAGATGACCACCAGCACCACGCGGCTGCCCACGATGGTCATGTAGAGCGAGTCCTTCGCTCCCTCGTGGAACTGGTTCGGGAACTCGTTCTCCCCGATCAGCTTCGCCAGGCCGCCCATCGCCGCCACGTTGCCCGCCGTCAGCGACGCGAGGCTCGTGGTGTCGATGTTCTGCGTCTGCCCGGCGGACGAGATGAGCTGCCCGTTCTTGTCGACGAGGAACACCACCTTCGCGTTCGCGTCCTTGGTCAGCCGGTCGCAAACCGCGTTGATCTTGGTGAACTCCTCTTCGTACATCACCAGTTGCGTGCCCATGGGCGTTACGCTCCTCAGCGTTCGCTCGAGAAGAAGGGTTTCTAGAGTGAATTTCGGAGGTTAGTGCAGCGCTCCGGACGCTGCGAATGCTTAGCAAACGGACCCCGCTCCAGCAAGGCGGCACGTCGCGGCTCCAATCGACGTCGCGAGGCGCACATTCCCCTCCGGATGTGCGAGGGGCCACCCCGTCAGGGCGCGCGCACCGCGAGGTCGCGCACACTGCAGCGCACGCCGACGTGCGCCGAGGCCGACGCGTCCTCGATGAACAGCTGCGGGTCGTCCTCGGGGGCGCGAAAGGTGTAGGCGCTGCGCTCCGGGTCCAGCCCCACGCGCAGCGGCCACGCCTCCAGCCCTCCCACCCGGGCGCGGAAGTCCACCCCGAAGAGGTCTCTGGGCGCCGGGCTCGTCTTGCGGCGGTGGCCCTTGTGGGCGGAGGGGGAGGGCAGCGTGCACTGGCCCGTCGCCAGGAGCACGTAGGTCTCCCCGGCGCGCACGTTGTGCAGCCGGAAGGTGCGCTGGCCGCCGCTCTCCACCACGCCGCGCGTGCCCCAGGCCTCGCGCCCCCGGCGCAGCCGCGCGGGCGGCGGCTCGCGCAGGGCCGCCTCGCGCTCGCGCGCCTGCTGCGCCCGGGCCAGCTCCGCGAGCTGCTGGCGAGCCTCGGAGCGCGCCGGGAGCTGCGCGCGGGCCTCCCCGAGCAGCGCCTGCGCGCGCGCCGAGCGGGGCGTGGCGCGGGTCTCGAGCAGCCGCACCACCTGCTCGGGCTCCCCCTCGTCGCGCGCGAGCTCGGCGCGCAGGAGCCGCTCCTCACCGCCGTCACCGGGGGTGCGCAGGGCCTCGTCCAGAAGCTGCGCCGCCGCCCCCCGCTCCCCCAGCGCGAGCAGGCTGCGCGCGTGGGCGAGCCGCACGCCGGGCGCGTCCGGAGCGAGCGCCAGCGCGCGCTGGCTCAGCCCGAAGGCGATCACGGCGTCCTCCGCGCGGCAGCGCCCGGCGTCGAGCACGAGCTCCCCCACGTCGCGTACACCCGCGCTCCCCGCGGCCTCCAGCCGCGCCTCGCACGGGGGCCTTGGGGCGGCGGAAGAGGGCAGGGCGGCGAGCGCGGCGAGCAGGAGCGAGAGCAGCATAGGCAGTCATCCCTGGATACCCTGCCGGGCTGACAGCCGGGCGTTCCCAGGCCTGCCGTCCCTCTCTGCGGCACGACGGAAACACGGTAGTCTTCCGCCCTCTTGGCTCCCCGGTTGCGCTTGCTCCACTGCCTGCTCTTCGCCCTGCTCGCCGCGTGTGCGGCGGGGGCGGGATCTGCGCAGGCGCAGGTGCCCCAGGCCGAGCTGCGGGTGCGCGCGGGCGCGGCGCTGCGCAGCGGCGGCCAGCAGGACGCGGGGCCGGGCCTGAGCTACGCGGGCCACACCTTCGACGACCTCGGGCTGGACGCCGCGGCCTTCGTCCACCCCCGGCTCGCCCTGCGCCTCTCGCTGCAGCGCGAGGCCTTCTCGCTCGTCGAGGGCGCCGACGCGGTCACCTCCGGCAGCCTCGTGCGCGCCTCGCTCGGCCCTGCGCTGCGGCTGGGGCTGGGGCCGCTGCGCGCGGAGCTCGGCGCGGGCTACGAGCTCGCCCAGCTGCCCCTCTTCGGCGACTCGCGCACCCCCCAGCTCGCGCGCGCCGTGCGCCACGCCGCGCTGCTGGGCGCACGGCTGCAGCTGCCCCTGCCGCACGGGCTCCAGGCGGAGCTGCGCGGCGCGCTGCCGGTGACGCTCGCGGCGCACGAGGCGGGTGGAGGGGCGGCGAGCGCGAGCGGCTTCAGCGCGGGCGCGGCGCTGCTCGTGCCGGTGGCGCAGCGCGGGCGCTGGTCGGGCGCGCTGGTGCTGGACGCGCAGCACGTGCGCGACGCCGTCGCCTCCGGGGACGGCAGCGCGCACTCCACCCAGCGCCTCACGCGCCTGGGGCTCGCGCTGCAGGTGGCGCTCTCGGAGAAGGTGGCGCCGCGCTCCGGCGCCCTGCGCCTCTCGGTGAGCGACGCGCGCACGGGGCTGCCCCTGCGCTACGTGCCGGTGGCGCTCACCTCGGTGGGGCACGAGCAGGGCCTGCGCAGCTCGGACGGACGGGGCCTGCTCACGGCGGAGGGGCTCGCGCCGGGCGAGCTGTGGGCGCGGCTCGAGGTCCCCGGCTACCTGCCGGCGGAGGCGCGGGTGCAGGTGGTGGCCGGTGCGCTCACGCGCCTCGAGCTGCTCGCCCAGCCCACCCCCTACTCGCCTCCGCCCACCGGCACCCTGCGCGTGCGCGTCACCGACGCCACCAGCGGCGAGCCGCTTGCCGGAGCGCGCGTGCAGCTGGGCGAGGACGCCCTCGAGTCGGACGGCGACGGCACGGTGAGCGCGCCCTGGCTCACGCCCGGCCCCGTCGCGGTGCGCGTCTCGCACTCGCAGTACCGCGACGGCGAGGAGGCGGTGGTGGTGGTGGCCGGCAGCGAGACGCAGCTGCCGGTGGCGCTCACTCCGCTGCGCAAGCGCACCCCCGCGCTGCTCAGCGGCCAGGTGCGCAGCGCGGGCCTCGGCCGGCCGCTGCTCGCGGTGCTGGAGATCCCGCGCCTGGGCCTGCGGACAATTACCAACGCGGGCGGGGTGTTCTCGGTGCACCTGCCGCCCGGCACCTGGCGCGTCGTCATCTCGGCGGGCGAGCACCTCGCGCAGACGAAGCTCGTCTCCGTGCAGGACGGCGAGCAGGCCATCTTCAACGTGGATCTCTTCCCCGCCCACCGCTGAAAGGGCCCTGACGCACCGTGCGCCGCTCCCTCCTCCCCCTCGCGCTGCTCGCCGCCCTCGGCTGCCGGGCGCGCCCGGCCTCCGCGCCGGACGCGGGGACCCCTGCGGACGCGGGGCTCGCCAGCGCATGGCTCGAGGGGCTCACCCTGGAGGGGCTCACGGGCGAGGTCCGGGTGCTGCGCGGCGACGCCCCGGGTACCCCAGCGCTCGCGGGCCCGCTGCGGGACGGAGACCTGCTGCAGACGGGCGCCGCGGCGGGCGCCACGGTGCGCCTGCCGGACGGGCGCAGCGTGGAGCTGGGCCCCGCGGCGCGCCTGCGCGTGCAGGCGCGCGAGGGCCACGTGGAGCTGGAGGTGCTGCAGGGCGAGGTGCTCTCGCGCACGCCCGCCGCGGCGCCGGACGCACGGCCCGGCGGCCAGGTCGAGCTCGCGCTGCTCACCCCCCAGGGCCTTACCCGCGTCGGTGCGGGCGGCGAGGTGCAGGTGGCGGTGCGCGCGGGCGACAGCGTACGCGTGGAGGTGCGGCTCGGCGAGGTGGAGTTCGAGCGCCCCACGGGCGAGCGCACCCGGGCGCGCCGCGGCGAGGTGCTCGAGGTGACGGCGGGCCGCCTCGAGGTCGTAGCGCGCGAGCCGCGCGTGGTGGAGCTCGCCCCGCTGCGGGTGACGGTGCGCGCCGAGGGCGGCGGGGGCGCGCAGCTGCGGCGGCGCGGCGAGGCGGCGTGGCGCGCGCTGCCGTCGGCCGGCGAGGCGCTCGCCGCGGGAGACGCGCTGCGCACGGGCAGCAGCCCGGCGCGCCTCGCGCTCGAGGGCAGCGGCTCCTCGCTGCTCCTGCAGGGCCGCGGCGAGCTCGCCTTCGGCGGGGCCTCGACGGGCGATGCGCTGGACGAGGCTCGGGTCGAGCTGCGCCGCGGCGCGCTCGCGCTGCAGCTCGCACCGGGGCGCACCGGACGCCTCGTGCTGCCCGAGCTCACGGTGGAGGGCGGCGGCGCGGACGGCGGCGGGCTGCAGCTGGAGCGCGGCGCGAAGGGGCTCACCGTGGCGGCGAGCGCCGGCGATGCGACGCTGGTGCGCGGCGAGCAGCGCCACAGCCTGCGCGCGGGCGAGCGCGCGCGCGTCCCCGAGCGCGCGGGCGACGCCCTCGAGGTGGAGGCCGTGCCTGCGGCCCCGGTGGCGCTGCCGGCGGACGGCGCGGGCGCGGACGGAGCGCCGCTGCAGGTCTTCCACGCGGGGCTCACCGAGGTGGCCCTCACCTGGGCCGCGGCGCCGCCGCCCGAGGGCGTACAGGTGGAGGTCGCGAGCGACGCGGCCTTCGCGCACCCGGTGCTGGTGGGCCGGGTGCACGCCGCGAGCGTGAACGTGCCCGTGCCGGCGCGCGGCAGCCTCTACTGGCGGGTGCGGGGTGCGGACGGCGCGCCGCTCGCACAGGGCAGCGCCCACTTCGCGCCCGAGCCGCGGCAGCGCCCGCTCGCGCAGCTGCGCAACGAGGTGCCCGAGGGGCCCGAGCGCACCACCATCTTCTACCAGGACCGGGACAAGCCCCCGGCGGTGACCTTCACCTGGGAGCCCACGCCCGGCGCCACGCGCTACCGCCTCAGCGTCTACCGGGACGGTGCGCTCGACAGCCCGGTCACCGGCACGCTCACCCCGCTCACGCGCGCGGCGCTCGAGGCCGGAGCGCTGGGCGAGGGGCGCTTCCTCTGGTCGGTCGCCCCGCTCTCGGCGCAGGGCGCGGTGCTGCGCGGCGGGCGCATGAACAAGCTGGAGCTCGCGTACGACAACTCGGTGCCCGCCCTGATGGTGCAGGCGCCCCGCAACGGGCAGCGCGCGGGCACTGGCCCCGTGCGGGTGCTGGGCGTGGCGCCCGTGGGCAGCCGCGTGAGCGTGAACGGAGATCCGCTGCGGCTGGACGCCAAGGGGCGCTTCGATGCCCGGGTGGCCCCCAGGGGACAGCCGCCGCTGCTCCTGTTTATGATGAGCCGGCCCGGCGCACCGGACTCCCTGACGGTGCGCCGCCTGAGGTGAAGTCCCCGATGTCCCGCCCGTCGTCCACAGCGCTCGCGCAGCGGCTCCCCGGCCGCGTCTTCGGCCCCTTCGTGCTGGTGCGCAAGCTCGCCGAGGGCGGGATGGCCGAGGTCTTCCTTGCCAAGCGCGTGGGCACGGGCGGCTTCGAGAAGGCGGTGGTGATCAAGCGCCTGCTGCGCCACCTCTCGGCGCTCAAGGACTTCGTGGACATGTTCCACGACGAGGCGTCGCTCGCCGCGCGCCTCGCGCACCCGAACATCATCCACATCGAAGAGCCGGGCTTCGTCGACGGCTACCACTTCATCTGCATGGAGTACCTCGCGGGCGAGGACCTGCGCTCGGTGCTGCAGCAGGCCACCCTCCAGGAGGACGACGGCCTGCCACTCGCGGTGCTGCTGCGGGTGATGGTGGACGCGGCGCACGGGCTGCACCACGCGCACGAGCTGGGGGTGGTGCACCGCGACGTCTCGCCCTCCAACCTCTTCCTCACCTACCAGGGGCAGGTGAAGGTGCTCGACTTCGGCATCGCCAAGGCCGAGTCGCGCCTCACCCAGACCAACACCGGGGTGGTGAAGGGCAAGTACAGCTACATGGCGCCGGAGCAGGCGCGCGGCGGGGCGGTGGACCGGCGCGCGGACGTGTTCGCGCTGGGCGTGAGCCTGTACGAGGCGCTCACCGGCGTGCGCCCCTTCGCGCGCGACCACGAGCTCGCGGTGCTCAACGCCGTGCTCAGCGGCCAGGTGGTGCCCCCGCGCCAGCTGCGCCCGGAGCTGCCCGCGGCGCTCGAGGAGATCGTGCTGTGCGCCATGGCCGCGGAGCCGGAGCAGCGCTTCGCCACGGCCGCGGCGCTCGCCGAGGCACTGGAGTCGTTTGCCCGCGGCGGCACCCTGCTCGCGAGCACCCCGCAGGTGGCGGCCTACCTGCGCGCCGCCTTCGGCGAGGAGCAGGTCGCGCGCCGCACCCGCATCCCCACCGTGGCCATGCTGCTGAGCGGGGACGGCACGTCGAGCGAGGACACCGCGCTCGAGCTGCCGGGAGCCGGGGGCGCGGGCCGTCACGGGGCCACGGCCGTGCTGCCCACCGAGCCCGCGGCGGGAAGCGCTGCCGGCGCGCCCGAGCCGGAGGTTCCGCGCGCCGGCGCCGCGAGCACGCCGGCTCCGGCCGCCTCGCCCCCGCACGACGCTGCCTCCGTCCCGTGGCTTCCCGCCGCGGCGGAGCCCCCGGCCGAGCTCCTCGCGCGGCGTGGGCACGCGCCTGCCCCGGCCGCGGGGACTGCGCAGCGGGCCAATGCGACTGGCGATGGAGCCGCCGCGGCTGCAGCTCCTGCGGCGCGCGCTCGCGCCGCCGTGGACCCGGTCGCCGCGGCCTGGGCCGCGCGCGGAGCGGGCGCCGCGCACGCCAGCGCGCCGCCCGCGTCCGGCTCGGCGTCGAGCGCTGGGACCCACCCGTCGACGCGCGCGCCTCGCGACCCGTCCGCGCCCACGCCTGCGTATCCGCTGCCCGCGGTGGGTGAACCCACGGCGTCTCTCGCGGGCCCTGCCTCCGGCGCCGCGGAAGCCGGGGGAGGGGATGCGGCAGAGCGCGCACTCCCGGTGACCCGGTCGAGCGCGCACCCGGCAGCGCTCGCGGCTGCGCAGGGCGCTCGCTCCGGGGACCGCCCGCGCGAGCCCGGCTCGACCGCAGCGTCCAGCGCTTCACCGGCGCCCCGCCGCTGGAGCGCGCTGCTGCTGGGTGCGCTGGTGGGCGGCGTGCTCGTCGCAGCGGGCGCGGCGCTCACGGTGAGCCGACTCGAGGCCCCCAGGTCCGCGACCCCACGAGCCGCGCCCGCGCCCCAGGCGGCCGCTCCCGAGGCCTCAGGGACCGTTGCCGCGCCCCCCGCTGCGGCCCAGGTTGCCGCGAGTGAGACCTCCGGGCCCGCCGCCGCTGCGCCGGCTCCCGAGGCCCCCGCGCCAGCGACCGCGCAGGAGGCCACCGCGCCGGCGCTCGCCCCCGCGCGTCCGGCGCGCGCGCGCCCGGTGGTGCTGGACGAGACCGTCATCCGGCGCGTGGTGTCGCGCGGGCAGGCGCGCATCATGGCCTGCTTCGAGGCGCACAAGGCGGACCTCTCCGAGGACTCGGGCGAGGTGCGGGTGCAGTTCGACGTGCTGGGCTCGGGCCGGGTGGAGGCGCGCACGCTCGGGCCGCTCGCCGACACGGCCGTGGGGCGCTGCCTCGAGGAGCAGGTGCGGCACCTGCGCTTCCCGGCCCACCGCGACGAGAAGGTCACCGCGGTGCAGCCCTTCGCCTACCGCGTCACGCGCTAGGCGGCCTCCGCAGGCTCAGATGTCGCGGCGGGCGGAGAGCGCCTTCGCGAGCGTGGCCTGGTCGGCGAACTCCATGTCGCCGCCCATCGGCAGGCCCTGCGCGATGCGGCTGAGGCGCAGGCCCATCGGCTTGAGCAGGCGGGTGAGGTAGAGGGCCGTCGCCTCGCCCTCCACGTCCGGGTTGGTGGCGAGGATGATCTCCTCGGCCTTCCCGTCCCCGAGCCGCTCGAGCAGCTCCTTGATGCGCAGCTGGTCTGGCCCCACGCCCTCGAGCGGGCTGAGCACGCCGTGCAGCACGTGGTAGCGGCCCTTGAACTCGCGCGTGCGCTCCAGCGCCATCAAGTCCGCGAAGCTCTCCACCACGCACAGGAGGCGCTCGTCGCGCCGCGTGTCGCGGCAGAAGCCGCACAGCTCCGAGTCCGTGAGCGCGAAGCAGCGGGTGCACAGGTGCACCTTCTCCTTCACCTCGCGGATGGCCTGCGAGAGGTCCACGGCGTACTCGCCGGGGGCGCGCAGGATGTGGAAGGCCAGGCGCTGCGCGGTCTTCTCGCCGATGCCCGGCAGCTTCGCCAGCTGGGCGACGAGTCGGTTGAGAGGATCGGGGGTCATCCGGCTTTAAGTAATGCCGGGGATCTTGATGCCGCCGGAGATTTTCGCGAGCTCGCGCTGCATGTGATCACGGCTGCCCGCCAGGGCAGCGTTCACGGCTGCGGTGACCAGGTCCTCGAGCATCCCCATGTCGTTGGGGTCGACCACGGCGGGGTCGATCTTGATGCTCTTGACCTCCTGCACGCAGTTGGCGACCACGGTCACGCGGCCGTCCCCGGCCTTGCCCTCCACGGTCTCCTCGGCGAGCTCCTTCTTGCGCGCCTCGATCTTCTCGGTGAGCTTGTTGGCCTGTCGGATGAAGTAGTTCAGGTCGATGCCGGGCATGTCACTTCCTCGTCGGGGACTGCTCTGTGCTCAGTGCTCAGGAGGGGCGCACCCTAGCGCCCGCCCCCGGGGTTAGGAACCGTCTTCCGGACCGTCTGTCGGCGGAGGAGCCGGGCGAGCAGGCTCGAGCACCTGGATGTGCTCGATCTCCCCGCCGAGGAACTTCAGCGCCGCGCGCACCGCCGGGTGGCTGCGCACCTTGCCCTCGGTGCTGCGCTCGTGGGCGCTGCGCTGCTGCTGGTCCTCCTCGGCCACGCTGAGGGTCGCCCCCACGCCGTCCACGGCCTGCTCGACCACGAGCTTCGTGGGCCGGCCGAAGTGCTCGCTCAGCGCGCGCTCCACGATGGTGCGGCCCGCGCTCGCGGTGACGGTGGTGCGGTGGAAGCCCATGGCTGCGGGGTAGGCCACGCCCACCTCGCCCGGACGGATCCAGAGCAGGCGACCGAACGCGAGCGAGGCCCCGTGTCGCGCCGACGCGGCGCGCACCGTGTCCACCGCGGAGCGCCAGCGCTCGGTGAGCGCCTGCATCGGGCTGTCGCGGCTGGGGCGGGCGGGGGCGGCGGCTGGCGCCTCGGAGACGGGCGCACGAGGAGCAGGGGGCTCGGCGGCTCCACCCGCAGCCGCACGCAGGGCCACCGCCGCCGCGGGGGCTGCGGGATCTCCGTGAGGAGCGGAGGCCGGAGCGGGCTCGGGAGCGGCGGCCTCGGGAAGGCACTCGCCGGAGGCACAGCCGCCTGCGGGCCCCTCCTCGGGGAACAGGCGCTCGTCCTCGCCCGAGGGCTCCTCGCGCTGGAGCGCCTCGGCGGCGGCGCTGCGCGCATTCACCGCGCGCACGACGGGCGCCGCGGCCGCGTGGGGAGCCCCGGCAGCGGGCAGGCCGCCGCTCACCGCAGAGGGCGTACGCGGGGGGCCACCCGCCGACGAGGGCAGTCCCCCACCCATCACGGGGGCCGCCGCAGCGGGCACACCGCCGCCCACGGGGCGCAGGGGTGTCGCCGCAGGCCGCGCGGGCTCCTTCACCGGGGTCGCTGCCGAGGGCGCCCCGCTGTGAGAGCCCGCAGCGCCGGAGGAGGGCTGGGAGGACTCGCTGCGCGCAGGCGCCGCGCCGCCCGGAGGCGGACGTGCGCCGGCGCTCACCGGCCGCGCGGGCTCGGGCGGCGCCGTGCGCGCAGGTGCAGCCTCAGGCGCGAAAGGGACCCGAAGCGGAGCGACCTCCGGACGCTCCGGCAGACGCGGGCTTGGCGCCGAGGCCACCGGCGAGCCGGTCCACGCGCGCGAGCAGCTCGGGGATGGAGCCGGCGGGCGAGAGCTGGATGGCCTTGAGCAGGGCCATCTCCAGGGCGAGCCGCGGCTGGGCGGCGCGCGAGACGTCGTAGACGCAGCCGTGCACCACGTCGAAGAGGCGGGAGATCTGCGCGGCATCCGCCTCGGCGGCGAGCGCCACCAGGGCCTTCTGCTCGCTCTCGGCGAGCTCCGCGGGCGCCTGTCCCAGGGTCTTCGCCACGAAGAGGTGGCGCAGCTGCAGGGCGAGCTCCTCGGCGAGCCGCTTCAGGTCCACGCCGCGGTTGAACACGTCCTCCACGCGCTCGAGCACGCGCGCGGCGTCCTTGCGCACCAGCGCCTCGGCGAAGTCCTGCACCACGCCGCGGTCGATGGTGCCCAGCGCCTCGGCCACGGCCTCGTCCGTGGGCTCGGAGCCGCAGGCGGAGAGGATCTGGTCGAGCAGGCTGAGCGCATCGCGCATGCCGCCCTCGCTCTGGCGCACCACCATGCTCAGGGCGCGGTCCGAGATGCCGGCCTTCTCCTCGGTGCAGATGTGCTTGAGGCGCTGCAGCATCACGGCGGCCGGGATGCGGCGGAAGTTGTGGCGCTGGCAGCGGCTGAGGATGGTGTCCGGCAGCTTGTGCGCCTCGGTGGTCGCGAAGATGAACTTCACGTGCCCGGGCGGCTCCTCCAGCGTCTTGAGCAGCGCGTTGAACGCCGCTCCGGACAGCATGTGCACCTCGTCGATGATGTAGATCTTGTGCCGGTCGCGCTGCGGCAGGTACTTCGCGTTCTCGCGGATCTCGCGCACGTTCTCGACGCCGTTGTTGCTCGCGCCGTCGATCTCCGCCACGTCCACGCTGGTGCCCGCGGCGATCTCGGTGCAGGCGCGGCACACGCCGCAGGGCTCCGGGGTGGGGCCCTTCTCGCAGTTGAGCGCCTTGGCCAGCAGGCGGGCGGCCGTCGTCTTGCCCACCCCGCGCGGGCCGCAGAACAGGTACGCGTGCGCGACGCGATCCTGCTTGATGGCGTTGGCCACCGTGCGGACCACGTGCTCCTGGCCCGTCATGTCGTCGAAGGTCTGGGGGCGCCACTTACGCGCCAGGACGAGGTAGCTCATAGGGAGGGTGGAGTCTAAACAGCCGGGACGGGGGAAACCATGCGCATCGCACGCGGCTGGGAGCCGGTAGGGAGCCGGTGAAGCGCGCTTCACTCCCGGTCCTTGCGCCTACCGCCCCAGCGCCTGGAGCACCACGTTCGCCGCGTTGTGCCCGGCCGCGCCGATCACGCTGCCGGCCGGGTGACACCCCGCGCTGCAGAAGTAGAGCCCCGCCACGGGCGTCTCGTAGGGGAGCCGGTCGCTGAAGCCGAGCTTGTTGTCCACGTGGTGGATGTGGCCGCGGCTGATGCCGAAGTGCTTCTCGATCTTCGGCGGCGTGAGCGCGAAGGTGTCCACCACCAGGTCGCTGGTGCCGGGGGCGAAGCGGTCGCACACGGCGAGCAGCTGCTTCACGTAGCGCTGCTCCTCGGCCTCCCAGGTGGTACCCGTGAGCTTCTCCGGCACCCACTCCACGAAGAGGGCGGAGTTGTGGTGCCCCTCGGGGTCGCGCAGGGTGGGGTCCACGGTGGTGTGGATGTACCACTCGATGGAGGGGAACTCGGTGAGCCGGCCGGCGCGCGTGTCCGCGTACGCGCGCTGCAGCGCCCCGAGCGGGTCCTCCTGCGGCAGCAGGTGGATGGTGGGGCCGAACTGCCCGCGGTCCTCCGGCAGGCAGGTGAAGCGCGGCAGCCCCTTGAGCGCCAGGTTCACCTTCATCGTGGTGCCCGGCGCGCTCATCGCCTCCACGCGCGCGCGGTACTCGTCCGGCAGCGCGTCCTCGGAGAGCAGCCCGAAGGTGCGGAAGGGGTCCGCGTTGGAGAGCACCACCGGCGCGCGCAGCTCCTCGCCGCTCTCGAGCGCCACGCCCTGCACGCTGCCTGCCTGCGTGAGGATGCGCGCCACCTTCGCGCCCGTGCGCAGCTCGGCCCCGTGCGAGCGCGCGAGCCCGGCGAGCCCCTGCGTCACGGCGCCCATGCCGCCCTCCACGATCATCCACGTGCCGCCGCTGCCCGGAAGCCGGCACATGTTGTGGACGAGCAGGTTCATCCCGGTGCCCGGCGTGTCGTAGCCGCCGTCCAGGCCGCTGAACGCGTCCGTCACCGCGTACATCGCCTTGAGCAGGTCCGAGCGGAACCCGAAGCGCTCCAGGTACTCGCGCGCGGTGCCGCGGCACAGGCGCACGAAGCGCTCGCGCAGGGCCGGGCGGATGTAGCGCTCGGCCGTCTCCTCCACGCTCACCGGGGCCCGCAGCCACGCGGGCGCCACGTCCTCGCGCAGCTGCGCGAGCTCCGCGTTGAGCTCGCTGTTCGCGCGCCAGTCCTCCTCGGAGAAGAACGCGACGAACTGCCGGTGCATCTCGCGCTCGTCCGAGCCGAAGAGCAGGTAGCGCTTGTCCAGCGTGGGCAGGAAGTAGTGCGGGTCGCGGCGCTTGAGCGTGAGCTTCAGCCCCAGCTCCCGCAAGAGCTCGGGCGGGGCGAGCCCCAGCAGGTAGGCGCCCGTGGACACGCCGAGCCGCGGGGCGCGCCCGAACGGGTACTCCGTCTTCGCGGCCCCGCCCACCTGCTCCTTCTCCTCCAGCACCGTGACCTTGAGGCCGCGGCGCGCGAGCAGCACCGCGCTCACCAGACCGTTGTGGCCTCCGCCGACGATGAGGACATCCGACGTGTGGGGAGCGGGCATGGCGGCCTCCAGGCGGGGTGGGGGAGTGCTCTGCGAAGCTACCTCGGGCGCCGCGCTTGCGTGCCCGGGCGCCGCTGGGGAGAGTGCGCGAGCCAACCCATGCACGCGCCCCTGCCCACCCCCGGCCCTCCTGCCCGCGCGCGCCTGCTGCTGCTCTGCGCCGGGGCGCTGCTGCCCGCGGCGCTCGCGGTGGCCCAGCTGGGCCGCGTGCACCCGGACGAGGTGTACCAGTTCCTCGAGCCCGCCTGGCACCGCGCCCACGGCTACGGGGTGCTCGCGTGGGAGTGGCGCGAGGGGCTGCGCAACTGGGCCCTGCCGCTGCTCGCCTCGTGGCTGCTGCGGCTCGCCGCGCTGCTCGGCCTGGACCACCCGCTCGCCTACCGCGCCCTGCTCGCGCTGCCGCAGGCCGCGCTGCACGGCGCGGTGCTCGCCGCGGCCTACCGCTCCTCGCTGAGGCGCACCGGGTCCGGCGCCGCGGCGCTGCTCGCCACTGCGCTGCTCGCCCTGTACGGCCCGGTGCTGGTCTTCGCGGGGCGCACCCTGGGGGAGTCCTTCTCCGCCGCCTTCCTCGTGCTCGCGGTGTGCGCGCTGGACGGCGCCCCGCGCGAGGGGAACGCGCAGGAGCTCCGGCACGGGCTCTGGGGAGGCCTGTGGCTGGGGCTCTCGGTGGTGGCGCGCTACGGCTCCGCCGTCTTCGTGCTCGCCGCGCTCGCGTGGCTCGCCGCGGCGCGCCGCCTGCGCGCGCTGGGCGGGGTGCTGCTCGCCGGAGGCGCGGTCGCCGCGGGGCTCGCGGCGCTGGACGCGTGGAGCTGGGGCGCGCCACTGCACTCGCTGCTCGCCTACCTGCGCTTCAACGTCCTCTCGGACGGCGCCGTGCGCCAGTTCGGCGCCCAGCCGCCCGGCTTCTACCTCGCGCCGCTCGCGCTCGCGCTGCCCCTCTGGGGCCTGCTCGCGCTGCCCGCCGCCACGCGCTCCCTGCGCGCGCGCCACCTCGCGCTCGCCCCCGTCATGGCGCTCGCCTACCTCGCGGCGGTCGCGGCCACCCCGCACAAGGAGGACCGCTTCCTCTACCCCGCGCTGGTGCTGCTCGCGCTCGCCGCGGCGCCGGCCGCCGCGAGCGCACTGCGCTCACTCGGCTCGGCGCGGGCGCGGACGGGTGGGGCGCTCGCCGCGCTCCTGCTCGGGCTGCTGCCGCTGTGGGGCTATCCCGCGCTGGACCTGCGCGGAGACCAGCTCCGCGCCATCGTGCGCGCGAGCCGCGGCGGCGCCACCGGCCTGCTCATCGTGAACGAGGGGCTGTGGGGCGCCGGCGGCTTCTTCTACCTGGGCCGCCCCATCCCCTGGACGACGTGCGACTGGCCCCGGGATGCCGCCTTCCAGGGCGCGCTCGCCGACCCGCGCTTCAACCGCGCCGTCACCTTCGAGGGCCGCGCGCTCGCCGAGCTGCAGGCGGGGGGCTTCCGGGTGGTGGGGCAGGAGGGGCGCGAGACCCTGCTCGCCCGCTAGCCCCAAAAGCCAGAAGCCGACGCCCCGGGAGGGGCATCGGCTTCCGAAAACGACTCGCTGCTTGTTCGCGAAGAGAACGGCCGGGACACACGCGAGGGTGCGCTACCGTTGCTTCCTTCCGGACCTGGCGGGGTTCGCGTCCCCACGTTGTCCCGACCACAAAGCTTTTCGTGCTGCGGTGCTGCGTACGGAGAGGGTGGGATTCGAACCCACGATACCCTTTCAGATATACACGCGTTCCAGGCGTGCGCCTTCAACCGCTCGGCCACCTCTCCAACTGCCTGAACTTCAAGAGGATGCGGAGAGCGTAGGATTCGAACCTACGATACCGTTCCCGGTATGCCTGATTTCGAGTCAGGTGCCTTCGACCACTCGGCCAGCTCTCCACAAGTATTCAGATGTCACGCTTCTTCTGGCGCAGGGCGCCGAAGAAGGTCTTGAGAAGGAGGCGGCAGTCGTCCGCCAGGATGCCACTCGTCACCTGGAGCCGGTGGTTGTGCCGCGGCTCCTCGACCAGGTTGTACAGGCTGCCCACGGCGCCGGCCTTGGGATCCAAGGTCCCGAAGACGAGCCGGCTCACCCGCGCCTGCACCATGGCTCCGGCGCACATCGCGCACGGCTCGAGGGTCACGTACAGCGTGACCCCGCTCAGCCGCCAGCACCCGAGCGTCCGGGCCGCCTGGTTCAGCGCGAGCACCTCTGCGTGAGCGAGCGGGTCGCGGTCGATCTCCCGGCGGTTGTAGCCGGTCCCCACGACCTTGCCGTCATGGACGGCCACGGCTCCGACGGGGACCTCCCCGAGAGCGGCGGCCTCCTGCGCCAGCGCGAGCGCTTGCTGCATGAAGGCTTCGTCCATGGCGGGGAAGAAGAACTGCGGATGGGGGGAAGATGGCGCTCCCTGGAGGATTCGAACCTCCGGCCTTCGGATTCGTAGTCCGACGCTCTATCCAGCTGAGCTAAGGGAGCGGGTCTTCCAACGCCCTGCAACAACGATAAATGGCGGAGAGAAAGGGATTCGAACCCTTGATACCCTTTCGAGTATGCAGGTTTAGCAAACCTGTGCCTTCAGCCTCTCGGCCATCTCTCCAAACCTTCTCTTTCAAAGAGCCCTGAACTGCAAGAACAATTTCGACTATTTCGGAGGAGGTAGGATTCGAACCTACGGAGAGCTTTCACCCTCTGCGGTTTTCAAGACCGCTGCCTTCAGCCGCTCGGCCACTCCTCCAACTGCCACTTCACCGAAGCCGGCTTGTCCCACCCGTGGTGGCGCGGGGCGAAGCCTTCTACCCTAATTCGCGCCCATTGCAACTGGGATGTGCGCGCCCGGGCTCATTCCGAGTCCCCTCACGCCGGGCGCAGCTCCTTGAGGCCGCCCATGTAGGGCTGCAGCGCCTCGGGGATGGCCACGCTGCCGTCCTCGCGCTGGTAGTTCTCGAGGATGGCCACCGAGGTGCGCCCCACCGCGAGCCCGCTGCCGTTGAGCGTGTGCACGAGCTGGGGCTTGTCCCCCTTCTGGGCGCGGAAGCGGATCTTCGCGCGGCGCGCCTGGAAGTCGCCGCAGTCCGAGCAGCTGGAGATCTCGCGGTAGGTGTCCTGCCCGGGCATCCAGACCTCGATGTCGTAGGTCTTGCGCGCCCCGAAGCCCATGTCCCCGGTGCACAGCAGCATCACGCGGTGGTGCAGCCCGAGCCGGCGCAGGATGTCGCAGGCGTCGTCCGTCATCGCCTCGAGCTCGTCCAGGCTCTTGTCCGGGTGGGCGAACTTCACCAGCTCCACCTTGTGGAACTGGTGCTGGCGGATGAGGCCGCGCGTGTCCTTGCCGGCGCTGCCCGCCTCCTTGCGGAAGCAGGGGCTGAAGGCGGTGTAGCGGATGGGGAGCGCCTCGCCCTCGAGGATCTCGTCCGCGTGGTAGTTCGTGACGGGCACTTCCGAGGTGGGGATGAGGAAGCGCTCCGGCTCCCCCAGCGTCTTGAACGCGTCCTCCTCGAACTTGGGCAACTGGCCCGTGCCGGTCATCGCCTCGCGGCTGACGAGGTAGGGCGGCATGAGCTCGACGTAGCCCTTGCTCGTGTGCACGTCGATCATGAAGGCCACGAGCGCGCGCTCGAGCCGCGCGAGCGCCCCCTTCACGAAGACGAAGCGGCTGCCGCTCACCTTCGCCGCGCGCTCGAAGTCGAGCATCCCCAGCCGCTCGCCCAGCTCGAAGTGCTGCTTCGGCGTGAAGGGCAGCTGCGGCTTCTCGCCCCAGGCCCGCACCTGCACGTTGTCCTCGGCGCCCGCGCCCACCGGCACGCTCTCGTGCGGCACGTTGGGGATGAGGAGCAGGATGGAGCTCAGCTCCTCCTCCACCTCCTTGAGCCGCGCCTCCTTCTCCTTGATCTCCTGGGAAACGGCGCGAAGGTCCCCGCGCAGCGCATCCAGCGCCTTGGGGTCCTCCTTCGCCTTCTTCTTCATCTCCTCGTTCGCGCTGTTGCGCTTCGCGGAGAGCCCCTCCATGGCCACGTAGAGGTCGCGGCGCTCGCCGACCAGCCGCTGGAAGGGACCGAGGTCGAGGCTGCCGCCGCGCGCCTTGAGCCGGGCGACCACCGCATCGAAGTTCTGGGCGACGTTCCTGAGGTCCAACATGGGGGGCACTTGTAGCCACCCCGGCCACAGGCGGCAAGGCTCGCCTTCGCCTTGCCGGACGCAGGCGTCTGCGACGAAACGGCGCGAGGCCCGGGCGCGCCGCGCGGGCGCCCGGGCTCAGCGCCCCTGCTCAGTGCTCGAGGTCGTAGATCTCGTCCTCGATGTCCTTCTTGTCCTCGGCGTCGGGGCGGCGCGAGAGGTAGTCCTTGAAGGCCGCAATCGCCTCGCGCTTCTTGCCCTTCTCCTTGTACGCGAAGCCCAGGTAGTAGTACGGCATCGGGTTCTGGGCGTCGGAGACGATGGCCTTCTTGTACCACTCCACCGCCTTCGCGTGGTCGGCCTGCTCGCTGTAGGCGCGCCCCACCTTGTAGAGCAGGGCGGTGAGGCTGGGGTCCTGCTTCAGCGCGGTCTGGTACTGCGCCACGGCGTCGCTCCAGCGCGCGGCGTTGAAGTACACATCGCCGATGGACCCGATGACGCGCGTGCGCTTCGGGTCCGCCTTCAGGCTCGCCTCGAACGCGCCCACGGCCGCCTCCACGTCACCGCGCTCGAGGTAGCCCTGGCCCAGCGCCTCGTGCGCGTCCGCGGAGGCCGGGTCCAGCTTCACCGCCGTCTTCCACTCCTCCATCGCCTCGCCGAGCTTCTTCGCGTCGCGCAGGATGAGGCCGTAGGTGTAGTGGTAGTCCGCGCGCTTGGGCGCGCGCTCCACCGCGCTGCGCATGCTGTCGAGCGCCTGGGTGTACTCGGCGCGCTTCGCCTTCACCTGCGCGAGGTAGTACAGCGCCTCGGCGTTCGAGGGCTCGGAGCGCAGCGCGAGCAGCAGGTTGCTCTCGGCGCCCGCGAGGTCTCCGCTCTGCAGCTTCACCGCACCCAGCATCACCGGGATGGCGACCGCGCGCGGGTCCTCCGCCTTGGCCGCCTCCAGCTCGGTGACCGCGTCCGCGAGCGCGCCCTGGCGCCAGAGCACCCGGCCGCGGTGCAGCCGCGCCTCCTTCAGCCGCGGGTCCAGCTCCAGCGCGCGGTCCGCCTCGGTCTTCGCGCGCTCCAGCTCGCCGGCCGCCAGCGCCTGGCGCGACAGGCCCAGGTGCGCGTCCGCCAGGTTCGGGTCCAGCGAGACCGCGTGCTCGAAGGCCTCGCGCGCGGCGGCGCCCTCACCGGAGGCGAGCGCGAGCTCGCCCAGGCCCGTGTGCACCAGCGCGCTGTCCGGCTGCACCTTGAGCGCGAGCGCCAGCTGCTCCTTCGCCTTGTCCAGCTGGTTCGCGCGCAGCATGTGGCGCGCGAGGTACAGCCGCGCCTCCACCAGGTCCGCGTCCGAGGCCAGCGCCTGCGTGTAGTGCGTCTCGGCGCTCGCGCTCTCGCCGCGCGCATCGTCGATGCGGCCGAAGAGGTACGCGATGCGGGCGTTGTCGGGGAAGCGCGCGTTGGCGGCCTTCACCGCGTCCAGCGCCTCGCCCATGTTGCCGGTGGCCACCAGCGTGCGGATGTAGCCGTCCGTCGAGTCGATGTTGCGCGGCTCGCGCGTCGCGGCCTCCTTGTACAGCGGCAGCGCCGCGGCGTACTCGCGCTGGCTCAGCAGCACGCGCGCCAGGTTCACCTTCGTGAAGACGCTCTGCGGGTCCTTCTTCAGCGCCTCCTCGAACTCGGCCTGCGCCTCCTTCGGCTTGAACTGCTGCGCGCGCACCACGCCGCGCAGGGTGAGCGCGCGCGCGAGCTCCGCGGGGCCCAGCTCCGCGCGCACCTTCTCCTCGAGCGCGCGCTCCACTGCCGCCTCGCCCTTGGCCACGTCCTTGCGCACCAGCAGCTCCACCGCCGCCAGCTCCACCGCGGACATGGCGTGGCGCGGGTCCGCCTTGAGCGCCGCGTCGTAGGCGCGCGCCGCCTCGTCCGCGCGCGCGGCCGCCTGGTGCAGGTCGCCCAGCGCGTGCAGCGCCTTCGCCGTGGGCTTGCCCTGCGCGAGCAGGCCCTTGAGCACCTCCGAAGCGTCCTTGCCCTGGCCCTTCTGCGCGTAGGCCTCGGCGAGCAGGAACGCGAGCTCCACGTCGCTGCGGTTGCCCTCGCGGCTCCACGCGTCCTGCAGCGCAGGCAGCGCGTCCTCGGGGCGGTGCTGCACCAGCGCCTGGCCCGCGAAGGCCTTCACCACCTCGGGGTCCTTCGCCCCCAGCATCTCCACCGCCGGCAGCGCCTCCTGCGCCCGGGCGAGATCCGCCGGGGTGGCGGCCGCGTAGCGGCGCTGCAGGTAGAACACCGCCTGGCACCACAGCGCGCGCACCTCCGGGTACTCCTTCACCGCGAGCACGCGCTCGCTCAGCGCCTTCGCCTGCTTGTAGCTCGCGAAGGTGTCACCCAGCAGCGCCTGGCGCGCCTTGTTCAGCTCCGCCGCCGCGCCCGAGCCCTCCGAGACGCGCGCCGGGAAGAGCCGGTGCACGCCGAAGGCCCCGTAGCGCGTGAGGCCGAGGCTCGCTCCGGCGAGCAGCGCGAGGCCCAGCGCGCCGGCGCCCAGGAGCACCGGCAGCCGCCGCTTCAGCCGCGCCGTGCCCGCGCCGCCGTCCACCATGGCGGCCGCCGCCATGCGGCCCTCGTACAGCTGCTTCAGCCGGTCCATGCCGAGCGAGGGGTCCTCGTCGCGCCGCTCGAGGTTGGGGATGGCCGGCTCCGCGCCGCTGCCGGCTCCGACGTTGCCCAGCGAGACCGAGCTGCCGGAGCCCGCGGCGCTGCCGCTGCCGGAGGCCGGCGCCTCCATCAGGCGCTGGATGGCCGCGGCGAAGCCCGGCTGGGTGCCGATGGGCGCCCAGCTCTCCGCGTCCAGCGAGACGTCCTCGTTGCCCAGCAGCTGCCCGTCCTCGAGCATCTTGACGACGGCCGCCTCGTCGAAGGGGCCGAACACCTTGCCGGAGCGGCGCCGGACATGGAAGCGCTGCGCACTGCCGCCCGCGGCAGCGCGCGCGGCGCCGCCCTCGTCGATGAAGCTCAGCATCTCCAGCCCCTCGGGGGAGGCGGGCTTCGAGGCGTGGGAGGCGTCCGTGGGGTCGAACTCGAGCGCGCCGGAGGCCCGGGCGGGCGGGGGCGGGGGCTCGCTGAAGTCCACGTCCCCGAAGCCCGTGGTCGGATCCGGCGCGGGCGCCTCCGAGAAGTCCAGGTCCGAGGCCATCGGCACCTCGTCCGCGGGCGTGGGCAGGCTGGAGAAGTCCATCTGCGCGGCGCGCGGCGCGGCCGCCGGCGGCGCGTACGCCTCGCTCGCGGGCGTGGGCAGGCTGGAGAAGTCCATCTCCTGCGCCGCAGCGGGGGGCGGCGGCAGCGCGAACGCGTCGTCGGCGGGCGTGGGGAGGCTGGAGAAGTCCATCTCCTGGGCGCCTGCGCGCGCGGCCACGCCCGGCGCTGCGGCGGGCACGTCGGCGAAGTCGATGTCCTGCGAGGGCAGGGCCGAGGGGTCCACGTCCACCGGAGGCGGCGCGGCCTCCGAGAAGTCGAAGTCGCGCGCGGTGCCCTGCGGCGCGGAGACGCCCGGCAGGGGCAGCGCGTCCGCGGCGAAGGGGTTCGCGCCCGGCAGGGGCAGCGCCTCATCGGCGTAGCGGTTACCGCCCGGCAGCGGCACCGCGCCCGGGTGCGCGCCGCCCGGCAGCGGCACCGCCTGCGCGGGGGGCGCGAAGCCGTAGCCGTCCGCCTCGCCGTAGCCGCCGCTGGCCGCGGGCCCGCCCGCGCCGGGCAGGGGCACCGCGCCCGGCGAGGGCAGGTCCAGCCCGAAGTCGGCCGAGCGCGCGCGCCCCGCGCCCGGCAGGGGCACGGCGGCAGGGGACTCGCCGAAGGCGGCCGGCGGGACCGGCATCGTCATCACCCGCGTGGACTCCGCGTCCCAGTCCTCGCCCGCCGGCGCCGGAGCGCCCGGCAGCGGGATGGCGCCGGGGGCGGCCGCGTAGGCGTTGCCCGGCAGCGGGACGGCGTCCGAGGGGCCGCCTGCAGAGGCGGGCAGCGGGACCGCGTCCGCGGCGAAGGGGTTCGCGCCCGGCAGCGGCACCGCGGCGCCCGCGCTCTCGGAAGCCGGCCGGATGGGGAAGGTGTTCTGACAGCGCGCGCACTTGAGCTTCGCGCCCCCCGGCGGGATCCGCTTGTCATCGATGTTGTAGTTCGTCTGGCAAGACGGGCACGAGACTTTCATGGGCTTCCTTCAAGCGGGGGAGCGCTGCGCGCGGGGGGGCCACACGCGCGGGGCGGCGCGAGGGAGCGCACGGTAGCAGAGCCACTTTCTTCCGTGGAGGCTCGCTTGCTCCGCTGCTGCGCGAAGCGGCTGGGAGGGTAGGCGGGCAAGCGACATGTACTGCCCCCGTCCTGCGCGCGAGCGCGATCAGCGCCCGCGTGCTCGCGCGGCAGGTCGGGGGCGCGCGGGCGTGGTAGACCCCGGACGTACATGGAACCGACCGTCATCCTGGGTGGGGGACTCGCAGGGCTCTCGACCGCGCACTTCCTCGGGCGCGCGCGGCCCTGGCAGCTCGTGGAGCGCAGCGAGCGGGTGGGCGGGCTGATCAAGACGGAGGAGATCGAGGGCTGCCTCTTCGACCCCACCGGGCACTGGCTGCACCTGCGCGACCCGGAGATCCGCGCGCTCGTCACCGAGCGCTGGCTGCCGGGCCAGCTGGTCACCCTCCAGCGCCGCGCGGCGGTGTTCAGCCGCGGCGTCTTCACGCGCTTTCCCTACCAGGTGAACACGCACGGCCTGCCGCCCGAGGTCGTGGCCGAGAACCTCGTGGGCTACGTGGAGGCCGTGTACGGCGAGAAGGGCAGGGCGCTGCGCGAGCGCGAGCCCGCGAACTTCACCGAGTTCATCCTGCGCTACATGGGCGAGGGCTTCGCGAAGAACTTCATGCTGCCCTACAACCGCAAGCTCTGGACGGTGGACCCCTCCGAGCTCTCGGCCGAGTGGGTGGGGCGCTTCGTGCCGCGCCCCACGCTCAAGGAGGTCGTGGACGGGGCGCTCGGCGTGGGCAGCGATGCGCTGGGCTACAACGCCTCGTTCATCTACCCGCGCGAGGGCGGCATCGAGTCGCTCGCGCGCGCGATGCTGCGCGGGCTCGAGGGCGGCGAGGTCTCGGTGCGCACCGAGCCCACCGCCATCGACTGGCGCGCGCGCCGGGTGAGCCTCTCGGACGGGCGCACGCTCGGCTACCGCCACCTGGTGTCCACCGTGTCCCTGCCCGGGCTGGTGCGGCTGCTGGGCGAGGGCGCCTCGGGGGTGCCGGACGAGGTGCGCGCGGCCGCCTCGCGCCTGAGGGCCACCACCGTCACCTACGTGAGCGTGGGCGTGCGCGGCGCGAACCGCCAGCCCTGGCACTGGATCTACCTGCCGGAGCCCGAGTTCAAGACCTACCGCATCGGCTCGCCCTCGGCGGTGTACGCGGCGCTCGCGCCCCCGGACACCAGCACCTTCTACGTGGAGTACAGCCACCACGGCGAGCTCTCGAAGGAGGCGTGCGAGCGCCACGCGGTCGAGGACCTGCTGCGCTCGCAGATGATCCACGCGGCCGAGGACGTGCGCTTCGCGCGCGCGCGGGAGATCCCCCACGCCTACGTGCTCTACGACGCGGCCTACGGCGAGGCGAAGCGGGAGATCCTCCGCTTCCTCGAGCACGCGGGCATCCAGACCGCCGGCCGCTACGGGCAGTGGGAGTACTCCTCCATGGAGGACGCCATCCTCGCGGGCCGCGCGGCCGCGCGCGCCGTGCAGGGCTAGCGCGCGCTGTCGGCTCCGAGGCAGGGGGCGCCACAAACCGTCGACGCCCCGCGCGCGGCCGTGTTAGCAGCGCGGACCCAGAGCCATGGCCCCGTTCCTCTCCATCGTCATCCCCGTCTACAACGAGGCCTCCATCGTCGCCTCGGCCGCCGCCGAGCTGCGCGAGGGGCTCGAGGCCCGCGGCCTCGACTACGAGATCATCTTCGCGGAGAACGGCAGCCGGGACGCCACGCCGCAGATCCTCGAGCGCATGTGCCAGGAGCACCCGGGCCGGCTGCGCTGGTTCCACAGCGAGACGCCCAACTACGGCGCGGCGCTCAAGCGCGGCCTGCTCGAGGCGCGCGGGAAGTTCGTCATCTGCGACGAGATCGACCTGTGCGACCTCACCTTCTACGACGCCGCGCTCCCGCGGCTCGTGCACGACGAGGCGGACATGGTGGTGGGGAGCAAGGCCGCGCGCGGCGCGAGCGACCACCGCCCCCTCGTGCGCCGCGCCGCCACCCGCGTGCACAACCGCCTGCTCAAGGTGGCGCTCGGCTTCAAGGGCACGGACACCCACGGGCTCAAGGCCTTCCGCCGCGAGGCGCTGCTGCCCGTCATCGAGCGCTGCGTGGTGGACATGGACGTGTTCGCCAGCGAGTTCGTCATCCGCGCCTGGCGCCAGGGCCTGCGCGTGCTGGAGATCCCCATCCAGCTCCACGAGAAGCGCCAGCCCTCCATCCACCTCTTCCGGCGCGTGCCCAACGTGCTCAAGAACGTGGGCAAGCTCTTCTACGTCATCCGCATCCGCGGCACCTGATGCGCACGGGCCCGCTCGCGTCGGTCTCGCTCGCGTCGGCGTCGGTCGACCTCGACTCGCTGCCCCACTACTGCCGCATCCACGGGCTGGACGAGCGGCTGCTCGACGAGCGCGCGCGCCGCCTCGTCTACGGCGTGGCGCTGCCGCGGCTGCTCGAGTGCTTCGAGCGCGCGGGCGCCCCCGCCACGCTCTTCGCCATCGGCGAGGACCTCGCGCTGCCGGGCGCGAGCGCTGCGCTCGCGGCCGCCCATGCGAGCGGCCACGAGGTGGCGAGCCACTCCTTCTCCCACGACTACGCGCTCTCGCGCCGCGCGCCCGGGGACATCCTCGAGGACCTCGCGCGCGCGGACGCGGCGCTGGAGGCGGCCACGGGACGTGCGCCCGTGGGCTTTCGCGCGCCGGGCTACACGCTGAGCGCCGCGCTGTACCGGGCCTGTGAGGCGCGCGGCTACCGCTACGCCTCCTCCACCTTCCCGGCCGCGCCCTACTACGCCGCGAAGGCCACCGTGATGGGCGCGCTCGCGCTCGCGCGGCGCCCCTCGCGCTCGGTGCTGGACAGCCCGCGCGTGCTGCTCGCGCCGCGCACGCCCTACTGGCCCGACCCCGCCGCCCCCTACCGGCGCGGCGAGGGCCGCGTGCTGGAGCTGCCGGTGAGCGTCACCCCGGGCCTGCGCTTTCCCGTCATCGGCACCTTCGTGGCCACGCTGCCCGGGGCCGTCACCGCCTCGCTCTACCGCGCCCTGCGCCGGGACGCACTCTTCAACCTGGAGCTGCACGCGGTGGACGCGCTGGACGCGAGCGACGGCATCCCGGAGGCGCTGGTGCGCCGCCAGCGCGACCTGCGCGTGAGGGCCTCGCTCAAGCTCGAGCGCCTCGCGGCGCTGCTCGCCCGGGTGCGCGCGGAGCGCGAGCTGCTGCCGCTGTGCCAGGCGGCCGAGCGCCTCGCCCCGCAGGGGCGCCCGTCGGGTGCCGACGCTCCGTGAGTTGCGCCTCCCCTTCGGGGCCGGGCCGGGTGTAAACACCCCACCCATGCTCGAGCAGCTCGGCGACAGGGTGAAGCGCGGCCTGCGGCAGTGGACGGAGCGCATGGCGGCAGAGGGCGCGGCTGGCGGTGCGGCGGGCGGCGCCGGCAGCAGCGCCGACCGCTTCAGCGCGCTCGCGCGCACGGAGAACGAGTACGGGGTGGACCCCTTCGGCTTCAACCGCGAGTTCAGCCTCGCGGCGCTCGCCCCCTTCATCTGGCTCTACCGCCACTACCACCGCGTGCAGGTGCACGGCATCGAGCGCGTGCCGCCGGGCCGGGTGCTGCTGGTGAGCAACCACTCGGGCCAGCTGCCCATGGACGGCGCGATGATCGGCGTGGCCATGGTGCTCGAGGCCCGGCCCCCGCGCTTCATCCGCAGCCTCGTGGACAAGTGGGTGCCGGCCCTGCCCTACGTCTCCACCTTCATGGCGCGCATGGGGCAGATCGTGGGCACCCCGGAGAACTGCCGCCGCCTGCTCAACGCGGGCGAGGCCATCCTCGTCTTCCCCGAGGGCACGCGCGGCATCGCCAAGCTCTGGCCCCAGCGCTACCAGCTGCAGGACTTCGGCCTGGGCTTCATGCGGCTCGCGCTGGAGACGGACACCCCCATCGTGCCGGTGGCCGTGGTGGGCGCCGAGGAGCAGGCGCCCGCGCTGCTGGACCTCAAGCCGCTCGCGCGGCTGCTCGGCATGCCCGCCTTCCCCATCACCCCCACCGGCGTGCCCTTCCCGCTGCCCACCAAGTACCGCATCTACTTCGGCGAGCCGCTGCACTTCCGCGGCCGCGCGGACGACGAGGACAGCGAGCTGGACAAGAAGGTGCGCACCGTGAAGGGCGCCATCCAGACCCTGCTCAACCAGGGGCTGCGCGAGCGCCAGGGGGTGTTCCGGTGAGCCCGCGCGAGAAGGGCGGCAGCGGCGGCTCCAGCGGCGCTGGGCGCGAGCGCCCCGGCGTGGTGGTCACCGGCATCAGCGGCAACCTCGGCCGCACGCTGGCGAAGCTGCTGCACACGCGCGAGCGCATCCTCGGCCTGGACCGCCGCCCCTTCGTGGGCGCGCCCAAGGACGTGGAGATGCACCAGCTGGACCTGCGCAAGAAGAAGGCGGAGGACGTGTTCCGCAAGCACGACGTGCGCGCCGTCATCCACATGGGCATCATGCACGACCCGCGCATGAGCGAGGAGGAGCACCACTCCTTCAACGTGGTGGGCACCACGCGCCTGCTCGAGTACTGCGCGAAGTACGGCGTGAAGAAGCTGGTGGTGCTCAGCAGCGCGAACGTCTACGGCCCCAGCCCCGACAACTCGAACTTCCTCACCGAGGATGCGCCCCTCATGGGCGCGAGCCGCTTCTCGGGCGTGCGCGACCTCATCGAGGTGGACATGCTCGCGCACGGCTTCTTCTGGAAGCACCCGGACATCGAGACGGTCATCCTGCGCCCGGTGCACATCGTGGGGCCGGGCATCAAGAACGCGCCCAGCAACTACCTGCGCAAGCGCCACCCGTGGGTGCTCGCGGGTTTCGATCCCATGGTGCAGCTCATCCACGTGGAGGACGTGGCGCGCGCGATGGTGGAGGCGCTGCGGCCCGGCCTGCGCGGCGTCTACAACGTGGTGGGCCCCGGCGAGGTGCCGCTCTCCGCCATCTTCCGCGAGCTGGGCAGCACGCCCATCCCCGTGCCCCATCCCCTCGCGCGCCCGCTGCTCGGCGCGCTCTTCAAGTACCGGCTCGCGAGCTTCCCGCCGCCGGAGCTGGACCACATCCAGTTCCTCTGCGCGGTGGACGGCGCGCGCTGGCGCGAGGACGTGGCGTGGCAGCCGCGCCACACGATGCGCGAGACCATCCGCGCCGTGCTCGGCGAGTAGACAGGGGAGCGGGTGCGCAGCCCTTTGCCCACCCGCGTGCAGCCCGCTGCACGCCGTCCCTGACAGTCGTGTCGCATCCCGCGGGGAGGGAGGGGGCCCCGCAGGCCCTGCGTCAGCCCAACTGCCCGATTTCCCGAGCGGCCCCTGAGAAGCTCCGAGGTGGCACCTGGATTGCTCTTCGGGTCCTCCGACATGGGCGCTCCATGGGGGAGCTCCCGACGCCCGTCACCTCGGCCGGCCCCGGGGTGGCGGGCGGATTTTTTTGAGCGTGCTGCAGCCTCGCTAGCGCAGCGCGTCCGCGAAGGGGCCCTCGCTCTGGCGCTCGAGCAGCCAGGCCCCGTTCACGTAGACGAACTGCGACGTCACCGTGGAGGTCTTCGCGCTCATCGACGGCAGGCGCATCCACTGGATGCGGCTGACGACGGTGGCGTGCTGCTCGTCGGGGGCGAGCGTGGCCTCGTCGATCTCGTAGTCGGTGATGGAGAGGTCGCGCGCGTCGTTGAGCTCGCGGCGCGCGCGCTCGAAGTCCGCGCGCCGCTCGGGCACGACGTAGCGCGCCGCGGCGCGGTACTCGCCCCAGCGCACCATCTTGTGGAAGTCCTCCACGACTGGGCGCAGGCCCTCCAACCCGCTGGAGCGGGGCTTCGTGTGGGAACAGCCCCCACCCAGTACGGGGAGGAGGCACAGGAGCAGGGCGAGCAGGCGGATCACGGTGCGGCAGGCTAGCACCAAGGGAGGCCGGAGGCGCGCGCACGGGTGCTATGGTCTCGCGCCCCCGCCCGCTCTTCCGAGAGTCCGCACCGGAGTCTGCAACGCCCATGGCCAAGTCGATGGTGGAGCGCTACGCGCAAGTCCTCGCCCAGGATCCAACCTCCACCGTGTTCGTGGAGCTCGCGCGCGCGCTGCTCGATGCCGGAGACCCGGCGCGCGCCGTGGAGGTCTGCGCGCAGGGGCTCACGCACCACCCCACCTCGGTGGTGGGCCGCGTGCTGTGGGGCAAGGCGCTCATCGTCCAGGGGCGCCCCGCCGAGGCGATGTCCCAGTTCGACCAGGCCATCGCGATCGACCGCGACAACCCGCACGCCTACAACCTCATCGGCGAGACGCTGCTGCAGCGCGGGCTCTACCGCTCCGCGCTGCCCATCCTGCGCAAGGCCGTGGCGCTGCAGCCCGAGGACGGGCGCGTGCGGCTGTGGCTGGAGCAGACGCAGGGCGCGCTCGCCGGCGGCCCCGCACCCGTCTTCGCCGACCTCCACAGCGTGACGCGCGCGCAGGACGCCGCGGGGGCCCACGACCCGGACGCGCCCGCCACCGACGCATCGACGCACGCTCCGGACGCAGTGAGCGCTTCGAGCGCGCGCCCCTCGAGCACCGCCGAGGCGCCCGCAGCAGGGAACGCGAAGTCCTCGGGGCTCCGTGCGCAGACGGCGCCGCGCGCCGGACGGGAGGAGCCTGCCTCCTCCGCCGTGGGGACGAGCGCCGCGGGCGAGGCGATTGCCCTGCCGGGCCCCGCTGGGCGGACGCACTCCGCCGGGCCCGACGCAATCGCGCTGCCCGGCCCCGCGGCAACCGCGACTTCCGCTGCGGGTGACGCGAACGCGCTGCCCAGCCCCGCGGCGGCGGGCGGGCGCGCCGGGAAGCCGGAGCTTCCCTCCGAGGACGTGGACCTGAGCACGCCGGCGCAGGGCACCCCGGTGCACGAGGCGCCGCGCGCGGCCGCCCCGCGCGAGGCGGGCTTGCCGCAGGTGGTGCGCCGCGCGCGTCCCGAGCGCTCCCGCGGCGCACCGCCCGTGCTCGTGTCCGCGGAGGGCGGCCCCCCCGTGCTGCAGCCGGTGGAGGCCCCGCCCAGCGCGGGTGCCCCGCCGGTGCTGCAGCCCGTGGACTCCTCGCCCGGCTCGAATGATTTCGCCCCGCCGGTGCTGCAGGCGCTCGACGGCGGCCTCCAGGGCGTGAGCGAGCACGCCGCCTCCGCTCCCGAGGGCAACGCGGGCGAGCCCGCCCTGGACGTCGCGCTGCCCAGCTGGGCGGACCCGCAGGAGGCCGCGGCCCCGGTGGCGGGCGGTGACGGCGGAGGCCTGCTCGGAGAGCTCCTCCCGCCGCCTCCCGAGCCGCTGCCCGAGCCCGTCCCGGCGCCCGCGCGCTCCAAGCGCTCGCTGCTGGAGGACCTGCCCGAGCTCGCGCCCCCGGCGGCCCCGGAGCTCGCCGCGAGCGCGCCCACCGCGACCACGCCGACGCGTGCCGCGGAGATTGCCCAGGCCTACGAGCGCGAGCTGCGCGAGAAGCTCGCGCAGCAGGAGGCTCGCCCCTCGCTGCTGCGCCGCCACGGACCGAAGCTCGCGCTCGCGCTCGTCGCGCTCGTGGTGCTGGGGGTGGGCGCCGGCGTCTTCTTCACCCGCCGCGCTGCGCAGGGCGGGCAGACGCTGGGCGAGACCCTGGACCTGGCGGAGCGGGCGCTCGGTGAGGACACGCCCGCCTCACTGGAGCGTGCGCTCACCCTGCTCTCGCGCGCGCACGAGATGGACCCGGAGAGCACGCGGGCCTGGGGCCTGAGCGCGCACGCGCACGCGCTGCGCTTCTCCGAGCAGGGGCAGAGCCCCGAGGAGCGCCGCCTCGCCCTCGAGGCGCTCGCGCACCCGGGCGTGCGCGCGGAGCAGCCGGCGCTCGCGCTGGTGACGGACCTGCGCGTGGCGGACGACGCCGCGCGCCCCGCCGCCCGCGCTGCGCTGCTCGGCTCGAGCCTGGAGAACGCGGAGGTGCACGCGCTCGCCGGCCAGCTCGCGCTGCGCGAGCACGACGCGAAGGCCGCCGTGGGCCACTTCCAGCGCGCGCTCGCGCTGCAGCCGCGCCACGTGCGCGCGCTGGTGGCACTGGGGGGCTACTACCTCGAGTACGGAGACCTGCCCAACGCGCTCAAGGTGTACGAGACGGCGCGCTCGGCCTCCCCGCAGCACCCGGCCGTGCGGGTGGGCAGCGCGGAGGCCCGCATCGCGCTGGGCCAGGAGCTGCCCCAGGCGCTCGCGGACATGGAGGCGCTGGGCCGGGAGCTCGCGCGCGAGAAGGGCGCGGGCCTGCCCGAGGGCCTGCGCGAGCGCCAGGTGCTCGCACAGGCGCGGCTGCTCTCGGCGCTGGGCCGCCATCCGGAGGCGCGCAGCCTCCTCGCCGCGCAGGCCGAGGGGCCGCGCTCCTTCGAGGTGCAGCTCGCCCTCGGGCAGGTGGCGCGCGTGGCCGGAGACCTGCCCGCGGCCCAGCGCGCCTTCGAGGCGGCGCTGGCCCTGCGCGCCGACAACGAGGAGGCGCTCGAGGGGCTGGGGCGCACGCTGGTGGACCGCGACCGCGAGCGCGACGCGCTCGCGCGGCTGGGCGAGGCGCCCGGGCGCAAGGTGGCCCTGGTGCGCGGCGCGGCGTACACGCGCCTGGGCGACTGGAAGCGCGCCCGCGCCGAGCTCGCCCGCACGCGGGTGAGCGACCGCTACCCCACGGAGGCCGTGGTGTACCTCGCCCTCGCGGACGCGGCGGCGGGCAACGCCGAGCAGGCGCGCAGCGTGCTCGAGCGCACGCTGGCCTCGGTGCGCAGCGCGCGCGGGCCCGTGCAGGTGGCCCTGGGCAAGGTGTACTGGCAGTTGGGCCAGCGCGACCGCGCCCGCAGCCAGTTCGAGTCCGCGAGCAAGGATCCGCTCGACGCCGAGGGCGCCTGCGCGCTCGGCCGGCTTCTGCTCTCCCTGGGGCTGCCGGACCTCGCGCTCGAGCCGCTGAACCAGGCGGTGGCCCGCAACGGCTACCACGGTGAGGCGCGCGACGCGCTGGGCCGCACGCTGCTCGCGCTGGGCCGCGGCCCCGAGGCGCTCAAGCAGTACGAGGCGTGGCAGCTGGACAACCCGGGCGATGCGCGGGGGCAGAAGGGCTTCGCGCTCGCCCTGCTGCAGGCGGGCCGGGTCGCCGAGGCGGACGCGGCGTCCGCGCGCGCCGTGAAGCTCTCTCCCGCGGACCCCGAGGCGCAGCGCCTGCGCGCGGTGCTCGCCTTCCGCGCAGGCGACGCGAAGGCGGGCTTCGCCGCGCTCGAGCGCGCGAACAAGCTGGACCCGCACAGCGCCCCCACCTTCTGCGAGATCGGCCACGCCTTCCTGCGCCAGGGCAACGCCGGGGGCGCGCAGAAGGCCTTCGAGGCGGCGCGGCGCGAGGAGCCCGAGAGCGCCTGCGGCCAGGTGGGCGCCTACTGGTCCGAGCTGCCGGAGGGCGGCGGCAAGCCCGCGGTGCGCGCGCTGCAGCAGCTCGCCGGCAAGGCCCCGAGCGCCGCGGACCGCGCCTTTGCGCAGGCGGCGCTCGCGCGGGTGCTGCTCGCCACGGGCGCGCCGAAAGAGGCGCGCGCCGCGGCCGAGGAGGCCGTGAAGCTGGACCCGCAGTCCGGCCGCGCCCAGCTCGCGCTCGGCCTGGTGCTGCTGCGCCAGCGCCAGGAGGAGGCGGGGCGCACGGCGCTGCAGCGCGCCGCCGAGCTCGAGCCCGCGGACGGGCTCGTGCGCCTCGCGCTCGCCGAGTCCCTCGAGCGCACGGACCCGGGCCGCGCGCTCGCCGAGTACGAGGCCTTCCTCGAGCGCGCAGGCGCCGCGCCCGAGGCCGCGCGGGTGAAGAAGCTCGTGCCCACGCTCAAGCGCCGGCTCGTGGCGGTGGGCCAGTGAGCGCACCTGCCGGCACACCCCGCTCGCCGCCCTCGGGCCCGCGCCCGCGCGCCCCGCTGTGGTCGGTGCTCGGCGGCAATGCCTTCATCCTCTCGGTGCTCTACCTGCTGCTGGGCATCGGCGTGGAGCTGGGCCGGCGCATGTACCCCTCGCGCTTCCTGCAGCGCCTCTCGCTCTCGCTGGACTCGCTGCCCGCGCGGGCGCTGGAGCTGGTGGGGGCGCTCTCGCCCCTGCGCGACGCGTACCTCGAGGGCCGCGTGAGCGAGCTCGGGGTGCGGCTCGTGTTCGGCGCGACCACGCTGGGGGTCATCTTCCTGCTCGCGCTGCTGGTGGGGCTCGCCGGCTGGAGCGTGCGCGGCGCGCTCGAGCGCCGCCTGCAGCAGCGGCACTGAGGCCCCGGGGGCGCCTCCGCATTCCGGAGGCGCACGCGCGCCGGCCCTACACCTTGCGGCTGCGCGCGCGCCGAAGGTGCGGCGCCACGGGTGCGGCGGTGGGGGTGTGCCCGGCCGCGCGGGCCATGAGGCAGATCTCCACCACCTTGGGCCCGAAGCGCTCCCAGCGGCTCTCCCCGGTGCCCTTCACCCCGAGGAAGCTCGCGCGGTCGGTGGGCAGCACCGCGGCGAGGCCCAGCAGGGTGGCGTCGTTGAAGATGATGAAAGGCGGGATGTCCAGCTCGCGCGCGAGCTCCTTGCGCCAGCGCCGCAGCTCGGTGGCCGCGAGCTCGCTGTAGCCCGGGGGCGGGGCCCCCGGTGCGCCCGCCGTGCGTGAGGCCGAGACGAGCTTCTGCGCGCGGCTGCCCGCGCACACGTCGCAGCCGGTGCAGGTGGGCTCCACGTCCTGCTGCCCGAAGTACTGCAGCAGGAAGGCGCGGCGGCAGCGCTTGGTGTACGCGTAGTCCGTCATCCGCTTGAGCAGCAGCAGCGCGCGCCGCTCCTGCTCGCGCACGCGTTCCAGGTCCACGCCCAGCTCGCGGAAGGGGACGCGCGCCAGCGCGCGGATGGCGCGGCCGGCGAAGGGCCTGCGCACGTGCAGCGCCCCGGCTTTCTCCAGGAGCCCCACCGCGTGGCGCACCTCGTCCTCGGAGAGGGCCGTGCGGCGCGCGAGCAGGGGCAGCTCGGTGGTGATGGTGCGGCCGATGGAGACCGTCTCCAACATCGACTGCAGGAGGCGCTGGGCGTCCGGGGCGTGGGGGTGGGCGAGGGTGGCGCGCTCCGTGAGGGTGAGGCCGTACTCGCCCTCGCCGCGCCCGCCGCGCTCGAGCTTCCCCTCGCGCTCGAAGATCTTGAGCGCGGCGCTCACCTCGAACTCGCTCGCGCCCACCGCGCCCGCGAGCGCGAGCAGGCCGCGGTCGTACGCGTCCACGCCCTGCAGGAGCCCCCACACGTCCGCGAGCACCGCCTCGGAGGGGTGGCTGCTCTCGATGAGCCGCTCCTGCGTGTACACGTCCGCGTGGTTGAAGAGCAGCACCGCGCGCGCGGGCTCCCCGTCTCGTCCCGCGCGGCCGATCTCCTGGTAGTAGGCCTCCACGGCCTTGGGGATGTTCGCGTGGGCGACGAAGCGGATGTCCGGCTTGTCGATGCCCATGCCGAAGGCATTGGTGGCCACGGCCACCGCGTCCTTCGCGGACATGAAGTCGTCCTGGGCGCGCCGCCGCGCCTCGTCCTCCATGCCCGCGTGGTACAGCACGCTGCGCAGCCCCCGCGTGCGCAGGCTCGCGTGCAGGCCCTCCGCCGCGCGCCGCGTGGAGCAGTAGATGATGCCGCTGCCGCCCTCGGAGGCGAGCTGTGCGCTCGCCTGGCGCCGCTCCTCGTCTCCGCTCACCCCCACCACGTCCAGGAAGAGGTTGGGCCGATCGAAGCCGCGCGCGTACACGAGCGGGTCCTTCATCAGCAGCGAGCGCACGATGTCGTCGCGCACCTCGGGGGTGGCGGTGGCGGTGAGGGCCACGGTGCGCGGGGGGCGCAGGCGCTTGCGCACCTGGCCCAGCAGCGCGTAGTCCGGGCGGAAGTCGTGGCCCCAGGCGCTGATGCAGTGCGCCTCGTCCACCGCGAGCAGGTCCACGCCCACGCCGGCCAGCGTCTCCAGGAAGCTCCCGCTGCGAAAGCGCTCGGGCGCCACGTAGAGCAGCCGGTACTCGCGCGCGCGCACCCGCCGCAGCCGCTCGGCGCGCTCCAGGTCGCCCAGGCTCGAGTTGATGAAGGTGGCGGGAATGCCGCGCGCCGTGAGCGCCTCCACCTGGTCCTTCATCAGCGCGATGAGCGGGCTCACCACCAGCGTGAGCCCGGGCAGGAGCATCGCCGGGAGCTGGTAGCAGAGGCTCTTGCCCGCGCCGGTGGGCATCACCACCACCACGTTGCGGCCGTCGAGCACCGCGCTGATGACCTCGTCCTGGCCGGGCCGGAAGCTCGCGAGCCCGAAGTGGCGCACCAGCCCCGCGTGGGCTTGCTCGAGGTGGGGCAGGGCTGCGGGCATCCGGCGCATATTCACCGTTCCCTTCGGGAATTCAACCCAAGGCGTGAGGGGGCCGCGAGATCCAGGCCGCCCGCCACTGGGACGGCGAGCCGGGCCCGCAGCGCGCGGACCTCCTCCGCGAGCCTGGCCGTCCGCTCCGCGTCCAGCCGGCCGTCCACCACGACGTCCCCCTCGCGCACCCCGCGCGGCAGTGCGCAACGTGCCATCCCGCGCACCTGTCCCGTGTCCAGGTCCACGACCTCGGCGCGCGCCCCCTCGAGCAGCTCCACCTGCAGCGCGCCCCCTGCACCGCCCACACCCCCGATGCCCGCCATCAGCGCCTCCTCCTGCCGCCGCCCGCGCTCCACTGCACGCCCGCTTCGGGCGGCGCGAGCAGCTGCCCGCGCTCGAGCAGCGAGGCGAAGGCGCCATCTCCCACCACCACGTGGTCCAGCACCTTGATGCCCAGGAGGCGCCCCCCTTCCGCGAGCTGGGCGGTGAGGGCCACGTCCTGCGCCGAGGGCTCGGGGTCTCCGGAGGGGTGGTTGTGCGCGAGCACGATGGCGCTCGCGCGCGCGGTGAGCGCCGTGGCGAACACCTCGCGCGGGTCCACCGGGCACGCGTTCATGGTGCCCTCGGCCACGCGGGCGTCGTGCAGCAGCACGTTGCGCGGGTTGAAGCACAGGACGTGGAAGACCTCGCGGCGCAGCGCGCTGAGCGTGGGGGCGAGGTAGGCGTAGATCTCCGAGGGCGTGCGCAGCCGCGGCCGCCGCTCGGAGGCCCGCTGCGCGCGCCGCCCCAGCTCCAGCGCGGCCACCAGCTGCGCGGCGCGCACCCGCCCCAGTCCCGGCCGCTGGCACAGCTCCTGGGGATCCAGCTGCAGCAGGGCCCGCAGGCCGCCGCCCGCCGCGAGCAGCGAGCCCGCGAGACCCCCGGCGCCGCGCCCCGCCGGCGCGAGCAGCACCCCGAGCAGCTCCGGGTCGGTGAGCGCCGCGGCCCCCAGCCGGTACAGCCGCTCGCGCGGTGCCTCCAGCCCCTCGTCTCCCGACCCCTCGCCCCCGACCTCCCACCGCTCCATCCCGCCCCCCGTCCCGGCCGCCGGCCGCGCCGGAGAGAGAAGAGCAACGTGCGTGCCCACCGCCGCGCCCTGGGCAGGGCCCCGGCCGCGCCGTCCCGGCCCGCCGCAGCTGCCCGCGGCCCCGGACGGACGCGCCCGCACCAGCTGCCCTCTCGGGCGCCGAGAACGCGGGCGCTAGAAGCGCGAGATGGCGAAGAACGCCTTGATCTTGTCGTTCGTCTCGCGCAGGCGGACCGAGAGCGTGCGCACGAAGGTCCAGAGCAGCACGTACGCCAGGTCCTTGTCGGTGAACATCAGCCGGTCCAGCTGGGCGCGCTCGATGACCCACACGCTGCAGGGGGTGTGGGCGATGGCGTCCGCGGAGCGGGGGCTGTCCTCGATGAGCGCCATCTCGCCGAAGTACTGGCCGGGCTCGAGGATGGCCAGCGCCTCCTCCCCGATGCCTGGCACGCTCTTGGAAATGCGCACCTTGCCGGACAGGAGGATGAACACCTCGTGCCCGGCGTCTCCCTCCCGGAAGAGGAAGGCGCCCCCCTCGTAGGTGCGGGGCTGGGCGATGCTGGCCACCTTGGCGAGCTGGCCCTGGGTCAATCCCTCGAAGAGCGCAACCTTCTTGAGCAGCTGGGCATCCATCTGGGACTCACGGGGGCAGGGCGGCTCTGGTACGGTTCCCCCTCTCTACAGCAATCAGGAGCGAGGTCCAAAGTGGCGGAGAAGATCAACAAGGTCACCATCATCGGCTCGGGGCCTGCGGGCTACACGGCCGCCATCTACGCGGCGCGGGCCAACCTGCAGCCGGTGATGTTCGCGGGCGGCCCCACGCTCGAGGCGCCCCAGCGCGTGCCCGGCGGCCAGCTGATGGTCACCACGGACGTGGAGAACTACCCGGGCTTCCCCACGGGTGTGACCGGTCCGGAGCTGATGGAGAACTTCCAGAAGCAGGCCGAGCGCTTCGGCACCAAGATCCACATGGAGAACGTGCTGAAGGTGGACTTCAGCAAGCGCCCCTTCTTCATCCAGGGCGAGACCGCCTCCTACCACTCGGAGACCGTGATCATCGCCACCGGTGCGTCCGCCAAGTGGCTGCACGTGAAGGGCGAGGACACCTACCAGAACCGCGGCGTCTCGGCCTGCGCCACCTGTGACGGCGCCTTCTTCAAGAACCAGGACGTGCTGGTGGTGGGCGGCGGCGACACGGCGATGGAGGAGGCCAACTACCTGGCCAAGATCGTGAAGAGCGTCACGGTCATCCACCGCCGCGACTCCCTGCGCGCCTCCAAGATCATGCAGGAGCGCGCCTTCCAGAACCCCAAGATCTCCTTCCTCTGGGACAGCGCGGTGGAGGAGGTGCTCGGGGACGCCAAGGGCATGAGCGGCGCCATCGTGAAGAACCTCAAGACGGGGGACCGCAAGCAGCTCGCGGCCACCGGGCTCTTCGTGGCCATCGGCCACACGCCGAGCACCGAGCTGTTCAAGGGCATCCTCGAGACCCACGACAACGGCTACCTCAAGACCGTGCCGGGCAGCACCCGCACGAGCATCGAGGGCGTGTTCGCCTGCGGCGACGTGCAGGACAGCTACTACCGCCAGGCGATCACCGCGGCAGGCACCGGCTGCATGGCGGCGATCGACGCCGAGCGCTGGATGATCGAGCACGGCGAGTAGTCCCCTCCACCTCTCCAGCCCCAGGCCCCCCTCCATGAGCACGAAGCAGCAGAAGGCGAAGACCGTCGCGGTGCACGCGGGCGCCCGCCCCCTGGCGACCCGCTCCCACCCGGTGGTGCCCTCCATCCACGTCTCGGCCGTCAGCTACTTCGACTCCTGTGACGACCTGGAGCTGGCGCTGGACGGCAAGGACTACAGCTACAGCCGCATCAGCGCCCCCAACACCGAGCTGCTCGAGGAGGCCATCGCCGCGCTCGAGGGGGCGGAGGCCTGCGTGGCCTACGGCAGCGGCATGGCGGCGCTGAAGGCGGTGTTCGAGGCCCAGGGCTTCAAGCCCGGGGACCGCATCCTCATGCCGGGAGACGGCTACGGCGTCACCCTGCGCCTCTACAAGCAGCTGTGCGCCCGCTTCGGCGTGGAGCTGCACACCGCGCAGATGTCCAAGCCCGGCGCCCTCGAGCGCATCGCGCAGGTGAAGCCCAGGATGGTGCTCGCCGAGAGCGTGACCAACCCGCTGCTCAGCGTGCCGGACATCCGCCGCATCGCGAAGGCAGCCCACGAGGTGGGCGCTGCGCTCGTGGTGGACGCCACCTTCCCGTCCCCCCACGGCCAGCGCGCGCTCGCGCTCGGCGCGGACTACGCGGTGCAGTCCACCACCAAGTGGCTCAACGGCCACTCGGACGCGCTGGGCGGCGCGGTGAGCGGCAGCCGCGAGCGCATGGCGGAGCTGCGCAGCAACCGGCTCGTCGGTGGCGAGGTCATCGGGCCCTTCGAGGCCTGGCTCACGCTGCGCGGCATCCGCACGCTCGCGGTGCGCATGAAGGCCCACAACGAGCACGCCCTGCACGTGGCGAAGCGGCTCAGCGAGAGCCCGCTGCTCGAGCGCGTGTACTACCCGGGCCTGCCGAGCCACGCGGACCACGCGGTGGCGAAGGAGGTGCTCGAGGGCGGCTATGGCGGCATGGTGGCCTTCGAGATCAAGGGCGCGGCCCGCCCCGAGGGCTTCCGCTTCCTCGAGTCGGTGCGCCTCGCGCGCCCCGGCCCCAGCCTCGGGGACGTGTGCACGCTGGTGATGCACGCGGCGAGCGCCAGCGCCCGCCGGATGACGCCCGAGGAGCGCGAGGCGGCCGGCATCAAGGAGAGCCTCATCCGCGTCTCGGTGGGCCTCGAGGACCCGGACGACGTGGCGGACGACCTGCTCGCCGCGGTGGCCGAGGCGGTGAAGCGCCCGTGAAGATGGTGGACGTGGGGGGCAAGGAGAAGACCGAGCGCGTCGCGGTGGCGACCGCGCGGCTCTCCATGCTCCCGGCCACGCTCGCGCGCATCCAGGCGGGCGAGGTGGAGAAGGGGGACGTGCTCGCCGCGGCCCGGCTCGCCGGGGTGATGGCGACCAAGCGCACCCCGGACCTCATCCCGCTCTGCCACCCCATCTCCATCTCCGGCGTGGAGGTGCAGCTGGAGCCGGAGGCGGGCGGCGCGGGACTGCTCGTCCGCGTCACCGTGCGCACGGTGGACCGCACCGGCGTGGAGATGGAGGCGCTCACGGCGGCCTGCGCCTCGGCCCTCACGGTCTACGACATGTGCAAGAGCATGGACCGCGGCATGGTGCTCGAGGCGGTGCAGCTCGAGCACAAGGCAGGGGGCCGCTCGGGGGAGTGGAGCCGCGAGCCCAAGCGCTAGCGTCCGTGCTAGGGAAGGGGCATGGCCCCTTCCACCCCAGATCCGCTGCTCAAGTGGCGCTCGGAGTTCCCCATCCTCGAGCGCAAGGCCGGCTACCTCATCAACAACTCGCTCGGCGCGATGCCGCGCAAGGTGCCCGAGTACCTGCGCGCCTACGCGGACCGCTGGGACAGCGAGGGCGTGGTGGCCTGGCACACCTGGCTGCCCATGGTGGCCGAGGTCGCGGGCATGCTCGGTGACATCCTCCACGCGCCCAAGGGCACGATGATGATGCACCAGAACGTGAGCACGCTGACCTCCATCCTCATCTCGGGGCTGGACTTCCGGCAGAAGCGCAACAAGGTGGTGCTCACCGAGCTGAACTTCCCCTCGGTGGCCTACAACTGGTTCGCGCAGCGGGACCAGGGCGCGCGCATCGAGGTGGTGAAGAGCCGCGACGGCGGCCTCAACGTCGAGACCGAGGACCTGCTCGCCGCCATCGACGACGAGACCCTCGTGCTCGCGCTGGACCTGGTGCTCTTCCGCTCCTCGGGGCTCATCGACATCCAGCCGGTCATCGAGAAGGCGCACCGGCACGGCGCGATGGTCATCCTGGACTGCTACCAGGCCACCGGCGCGGTCCCCATCGACGTGCAGGCGCTGAACGTGGACTTCCTCATCGGCGGCAGCGTGAAGTGGCTGTGCGGCGGCCCCGGCGCGGCGTACCTCTACGCGCGGCCCGACCACGTCAAGACCTTCCGCCCTCGCAACACCGGCTGGTTCAGCGACCCGCACCCCTTCGACTTCCGCTTCGGAGACCCCGAGTACGCGGAGGACGCGCACCGCTTCATGGGCGGCTCTCCCAGCGTGCCCGCGCTGCACGCGGCGAAGGCGGGCTACGAGATCATCCGCGAGGTGGGGCTCCCGGCCATCCGCGAGAAGAGCCTGCGGCAGACGTCCCTGCTGATGGAGCTGGCGGACGCGCAGGGGCTCACCGTCAACACCCCGCGCGCCCCGCACCGGCGCGGCAACACGGTGGTGATGGACTTCGAGGGCGCGGAGGACGCGTGCCAGCGCCTCATCGCGCAGGGCTTCGTGGTGGACTACCGCCCCGGCGGCGGCATCCGCGTGAGCCCCCACTTCTACAACTCGGACGCCGAGTGCCGCGCCATCCTCGGGGCCATCGCCGAGCTGCGCGCCTCGGGTACACTGCAGAAGCAGCTCCAGGGCAAGCGCGCCCACTGAGGGCGCGCGCGCACAGGACGAGCGAGGGACCGATGTTCAAGATGGGGATGGGCGAGCTGCTCTTCGTGGTGCTGGTGCCGCTCGTGTATGGGCTGCTCTTCGTGGGCCTCATCGCGCTGGGCACGCTCGTGGCCCGGCGCGTGTGGCGCTGGGACGAGCGGCGCGAGCAGGCCGGGCAGCAGCCGCCGCAGGCCTAGCGTCCGGAGCGCGCCTCCTCGAGGTAGAAGGCCACCACCACGAGCGAGTGGGTGATCTCGTTCTCGAGGATGAGCCGCGCCACGTCCTCGCGCCGGTGCAGCTCCACGGCGATGTCCTCGCCCGCGTCCTGGGCGCCCGCGTGCACCTTCTCGCAGTCGCGCGCGACGAAGCTGTAGGTGCGGTTGGTCTGCATCGCGGGGTTGGGGTGCACCCAGCCCAGCGGCTCCACGCGGGCGGGCCGGTAGCCCGTCTCCTCCTCCAGCTCGCGCGCCGCCGCGAGCGCGGGGTCCTCGCCGGGCTCGATGATGCCGCCGGGCACCTCCAGGGTGTTGGCCCGGATGCCGTTGCGGAACTGGCGGATGAGCACCAGCTCGCCGCCCTTCGTGTACGCGATGACGTTGACCCAGTCCGCGCACTCCAGCGTCACGCGCGGGTGCTCGTTGCCGGTGCGCGGGTCGGCGACCACGTCCTCGCGCACCTGGAGGATCTTGAAGTCGTAGGTGCGGCCGCGGCGCAGCAGGGGCCAGGGCTTCGGAGTCACGCAGGCTCCTCGTCAGTTGAGCAGGGCGGCGCGGTCGCGCAGCTCGCGGGCGGTGATCTCGAGGCGCTCGCGGTCGGGCGCCTCGGGGGACAGCTCGAGGCAGCGCTCCACGTCCTTCAGGGCCGCGCGGAAGGCGCCCATGGCGGCGTAGAGCCCGGCGCGGGTGCGCAGCTCGCCCGGGTGGTTCGGGGCGAGCAGCAGCAGCAGGTCCACCACGGCGAGCCCGCGCTCGGCGTCCTCGCGCTCGAGGTACACGCGCCGCAGGTTCGCGAGCATGCGGTAGGTGACGAGCTCCACCGGGGCGGGGGTGAGCATGGAGGGCTCGAACTTGAGCTGGGGCGCCACGCGCTCGAGCAGCTCGCGGCAGCCGGTCTCGGTGAGGATCTCCCCGCCGTGGAAGGGGTCCAGCACCAGCTTGTGGTCTCCCACCTCGCGCGCCACGAGGAAGTGGCCGGGGAAGGGCACGCCGTAGAGCGGGATGCCGGCGCGGCGCGCGACCTCCAGGTAGACGACCGAGAGCGTGATGGGCAGCCCCACCTTCCGCTCCAGCACGCAGTCCAGGAAGCTGTTGTCCGGGGCGCCGTAGTCCTCGGTGTTGCCTCGGAAGCCCTCCACGTCCGCGAGCACGTGGCGCAGGGCCGCGAGCTGGTTGAGGGCCGGGTCGCGCTCGCCCAGGGCGGCGTGGCGCTCGGCCTCCAGCTGCACGTGGGCGGCGAGCGCATCCAGGGTGTGCAGGCAGGCCGCCACATCCAGCTCGGGGTGGGCGAGCGCGGCGATGGCGAGCGCCGCCAGGTCGAGGCGAGGCGGGTCGGCCGCGAGGGCGGAGATGAGTCGCTCGCGGGCGAGCTCGGGGCGGGCGGTGGCGGCAGTGGGTCGCGTCACGTCCCCTTCACCTAACCCTCCGCCCCTCGCGGGGCAAATGCGAGCACCGCCGAGCCCCACCGGCCCCCCCACCGAAGCGTCAGGTTCCGGGCGGCAGGGGCGGCAGGAAGCGGCCCTTGATCTCCGCGCGCACGGCGATCTGCGCCGAGATGAGCCCCGCGAGCAGGCCGTCCTCGTACTCGAAGGTCGGGTGGGCCTTGAGCTCGGGGAAGTCGTGGGCGTTGCGCAGGTCCTCCGGCCCGATGTTGGGCACGGCCTGGCGGGCGAGCCTGAGCACCTTGGCCTGCTGCTGGGTGATCATGCGCTCGAACAGCTGCTCGGCCAGCTGCAGCATCTGCTCTGCAGTCTGCAAGTCCATCTGGATATCCATGCCCCCCCTTCTAACCGACCGGGGGCCCCGGAAGGGCGGCCACGGCTGGCTGCCTGCCCGGGCGGGGGGCTTAGGCCGGCGGGGCGCAGCAAGCCCGGGTGGCTGGTGCGCGGGCTCACGCGTTCCCATCTTGTGACCCGAGCGCCCGGCGCAAGCGCCCGGGCAGAAAGGCACAGGCAAAGATGGCTTACGGACTCAAGGAGGACCCGGCGCTCTCGCCGTCGTCCCACCTGGACAGCGTGGACTACCCCGTGTGGCGCGAGCAGCTGGTGAAGGCCGCCGCGGACAACGGGGCGCCCGTCGAGGTCATCAACCTCTTCAAGTTCCTGCCCAAGGGCCAGTACGACTCGCGCGAGGACGTGATGCGCGACTTCGCCGAGGCCGCGCGCCGCATGGCGGTGGGCGGGCTGTCGGACGATGACGGCGCGAACCGCGACCGCCGCAACCTCGGCCGCGATGCGGTGGAGAACGCCCCCGAGGGCCTCACCCGTCACCCGTAACCGGGACAGCACTCGCATCATGAAGGGCTCGCGGGCGCTGGCGCTTTCTGCCAGCGTCCGCAGCCGCATGAGCGCCCCCGTTCGTCCTGGTCTGCAGCCTGGTCTTCCGCGCCTCGGCCGGCTCGCCCTCGCGCTGCTCGCACTGAGCGCTGCCTCGGGCTGCAAGCGCCGCAGCACCCTGGTGCCCGCCACCGAGTACGTGCAGCCCCTGCGCCTGGAGTTCCGTCCCCCCGTGGGCCGCGACGTCGTCGAGGACATCACCGTGCGCACCCGGCCTGGCGCCGCGGACCTCGCGGCCTCCTCCGATGCCGCCTCCGACGCACCTCCCACCGACGAGCTGACGCTGCGCACCGTCTCGCGCTTCGCCCCGGACCACCAGGCCTGGGTGCTCACGCAGCGCACCACCGCGCTGCAGCTGCGCCACGAGGGCGCCGACGTGCAGAGCCCGCTCGCGCCCCTGCTCCTGCGCGTGCCGCTGCGCGTGCAGCTCGCGCGCGACGGGGCCTTCGTGCGGGTGCTGGAGGCCGAGGGGCTGGAGAGCGCGCTCGCGGAGGCGGGCCTGGACCCGCAGGTGCAGGCGCAGGCGCAGGCGCTGCTCGGAGCGGAGGCGCAGCAGCAGCGGGTGCAGCGCGAGTGGACGGCGCGCTACGGCGGGGTCTACGGGCGCAACCTGCAGCTGGGACAGCGCCTGTACGCGCTGGACGCGGTGGCGGTGGGCGGGCGCGAGCGGGGCTACGTGCTCGAGCGCACCCTGAGCGGCACGCTGCTCACCGACTTCGGCGAGGCGCTGGTGTTCCAGCTGCGCTGCCTCGGCCAGCCGCCGCCCGGCGCGCCCGCCGAGCTGCAGGCGCAGCTCGCCTCCTCCGACGCCCCGGCGCTCGAGCCCAGCGTCTCCTGCGAGGGGGAACAGGTGCTCGCGCGCGGGACGTTCGTGCCGGTGAGGAGCCGCTTGAGCGTGCACGTGCAGGAGCCGGGCGCGGACGGCGGCGCGCCTCAGGCGTGGACGTGGAGCCGCAGCAGCGTGGCGCAGCGGCTCGAGCCCTGAGCGCGCTGGAGCGCCATCAACCCGAAGGAGGTCAGAGGCCATGCAGCATCCGGAGAATCTCATCGAGGACGAGGCGGGCGTGCGCCAGGTGGTGCAGGCAGCGCGGCGCGTGGCGGTGCTCGGCATCAAGACGGAGGCGCAGTCGGGCCAGCCCGCCTTCTACGTGCCGCAGTACCTCGCGCAGGCGGGCGTCGAGGTGGTGCCGGTGCCCGTGTACTACCCGGAGGTGACCGAGATCCTGGGCCGCAAGGTGTACCGCCGGCTCGTGGACGTGCCCGGCGAGCTGGACCTGGTGGACGTGTTCCGCCGGCCGCAGGACCTCGAGCAGCACCTGGAGGACCTGCTCGCCAAGCGCCCCCGGGCGGTGTGGTTCCAGAGCGGCATCCGCAACGACCGCGTCGCCGAGCGCCTCGCCGAGGCGGGCATCCAGGTGGTGCAGGACCGCTGCCTCATGGTGGACCACCGCCGCTACGGCCGCTGAAGGCCGCGACTCCCTCCAGACCCAGGAGCACACCCCGATGGCGCAGGACACCGGAGCGGTCCCCTTTGGCTACAAGCTCGGCTGGCTCGCGGTGCGAGGCCGCACCCCCGAGCAGGTGGCGGCGGCGCTCGGCCTCGAGTCGCTGCGGCCCGTGCCCTGGCTCGAGGGGCTGGAGCGGGTGAGCGAGGACGGGGAGGGGCAGTACTTCCTGCCCCCCGTGCTGGACGGCTGGACCCTGGTGGCCAGCGAGGACCTGCTCTCCGAGGCGTCGCGGGACCCGGACTCGCCCAGGGCCTTCGCGGACCGCGTGGCCACGCTCAGCGCGAGGCTCGGCGAGGTGCAGGCCTTCGCCACCTCCCGCGTCATCGAGTACCACCACTGGATGCGCGCCGTGGACGGCGCGCTGCGCCGCGCCTACGCGTATCTGGGCGAGTCCGGGGAGGTGCAGCTGGACGCGGGCGCCGTGACGCCCGAGGAGGAGGCGCTGCGCGCGGGAGACCCCGAGTGGACCCCGGGCGAGCAGGACGTGATGGCGCTCGCCGGGCGCTGGAGCGTGGACCCCAGCGGCCTCGAGGGCCACCCGGCCGGAGCCCAGCCCGGCCTGCACGGCTGGCGCGCGGGCGCAGCGCCGGGCCGCGAGCCCGCGCCGCCGCCGCCGCGCAGGCCTTCTCCCGAGCAGGAGGCTGCCGACGCGGTGGGCTCGGTGGTCCAGGGGCTGCTGCGCAAGCTCTTCCGCTGAAGAGCGGGAAGGGCGCTTCTACCCGCGTGCCCCCTGCGCGAGCCCCTCGTCGAGCGAGCGCGGCGGCTCGGCGAGCGCGCGGCGCAGCGCCTCTCGCGCCTGCTGCATCGCGAGCCGGCCCTGCTCGAGGCGCTTGGGGCTCACCGCGGGCAGGTGGCTCACCACCACGTGCACCGCGACGCCGCGGGCCGCGAGCAGCGCGAGCTGCAGGCGGAAGTGGTCGTGGCGCAGCGCGAGGTTCCCCGCGGCGATGCCCTGGGCGTAGGCGAAGGGCCCGCCGAGCCGCGCGCCCTGGCGGCTGGGCAGGTAGTGCACCAGCAGCGCCTCGAGCCCCGCGCCCGCGGCGCTCTCCTGCAGCGCGAGCGCGGGCGCCTTGTCCACCAGCCCGCCGTCCCAGTAGAGGTCCTCGCCCAGGCGCACCGCGCGAAAGAGCCCCGGGTAGGCGCAGGTGGCGTGCACGCGCGGGGCGAGCTCGCCCTGGGTGAAGACCTCGGGGCGGCCGCGCGTGAGGTTCGCGCCCACCAGCACCAGCGGGTGGGGGAGCCGCTCGAAGCGGTCCACCGGCAGCGTCTGCTCGAGGAGCCGGCGGAAGCGCTGGCCCTTGAGGAGGCCCGTGGCGCCCGCGCCCCCGGGCAGCGCCGCGCGCAGCACGCCCACGGGGTCCGGGTCCCAGAAGTGCGCGCGCGTCTGCTCGAGCAGCAGCCCCTGGAGCCGCTGCACCTCCATGCCTCCGGCCGCGTACGCCGCCACCATGCCGCCCGCGGAGGTGCCCGCGTAGGCGGAAGGGCTGAGCCCCGCGTCCTGCAGCCCCTGCAGGAAGCCCGCGTGGCCGTAGAAGCCGAAGTAGCCGGCGGAGAGGACGAGGCCGAAGCGTTTGGAGGCGAGCTGGGCGTGCAGGGTGGGGGAGGACATGAGGGCCACATTCTAGCTGGTCACCCGCCCTGAATCGACATATGTAGATTTGCCGATATGAACGACTTGAGCCAGGCCTTCCGCGCGCTCGGAGACCCGACGCGGCTGCGCATCCTGCGGCTCGTGGCGCAGGCGCCGCTCAACGTGACGGAGCTGGTGTCGCTGGTGGGCGTGGCGCAGAGCTCGGTGAGCCACCACCTCGCGAAGCTGCGGGGCCTCGGGCTCATCCGCGAGGAGCGCCAGGCGGGCTTCAGCTACTACTCGCTGGGGCTCGCCGCGGACGACGGGCGCTGGCCGCTCATCCGGCTCGCGCAGGAGGCCGAGGACGGGGCGGGGGACCGCGCGCGGCTCGAGGACCTGCTGCGCCAGCGCGCCGACCGGCAGGCGCTCGCCGAGAGCCAGAACGGGCGCCTGCTCGAGCCCGGACAGAGCTGGTTCCTGTGGGCCGGCGCGCTCGCGAGCCTGCTGCCGGCGCTGGACGTGGCGGACTTCGGCTGCGGCACCGGCGTGCTCTCGGTGGCCATCGCCCGGTGGGCGAAGCAGGTGTGGGCCATCGACCAGAGCGCCGAGGCGCTGGAGGAAGCGCGCGAGCGCGCCAGGCGCGAGGGGCTCACCAACATCCGCTTCCTGCGCGAGGACCTGGGCGCGCTGTCGCTGCCGGACGGCAAGCGCGACCTGGTGGTCATCTCGCAGAGCCTGCACTACCTGGAGGCGCCCGGCGCGGTGCTCGCCGAGGCCGCACGCATCCTCAAGCCCGGCGGCCGGCTCGTGGTGCTGGAGCTGATGCCGCACGACGAGCGCTGGGTGCGCGAGCGCCTGGGGCACCGGCACCTGGGCTTCGAGCCGGAGGCGCTCGAGGCCTCGCTGCGCCGCGCCGGCTTCACCCACCTCTCCTTCGAGACCCACTCCCGCGACGGCGCGAGCCCCTTCCGCGTCTTCCTCCTCACTGGCGAGAAAAAGCGATGAGCCACTCTCCGATTCCCTCCCTCCCGCTGCCTCCGGATGCGCGCGCCGAGCGCATCCGGGCCCTCCGCGCCGCCCTGGCCGAGCGGGTGCTGGTGCTGGACGGCGCCATGGGCACGCTGCTGCAGGGCGAGGACCTGAAGGCCGCGGACTTCGGCGGCGCCGAGTACGAGGGCTGCAACGAGCACCTGGTGCTCACCCGGCCCGAGCTCATCCAGCGCATCCACACCCGCTACCTCGAGGCCGGCGCGGACGTGACCGAGACGGACACCTTCGGCGGCACCGCGCTGGTGCTCGCGGAGTTCGGGCTCGCCCCCCGCGCACTGGAGATCAACCGCGAGGCGGCCCGGCTCGCGCGCGCCGCCTGCGAGAGCGTCCAGCGGCAGGACGGCCGCCTGCGCTGGGTGGCCGGCAGCATCGGGCCCACCACCAAGGCCATCTCGGTGACCGGCGGCGTCACCTTCGAGGAGCTGGTGGACCAGTTCGCGCTGCAGGCGCGGGGGCTGTGCGAGGGCGGCAGCGACTACCTGCTCGTGGAGACGGCGCAGGACACGCGCAACGTGAAGGCGGCGCTGCTGGGCATCGCGCGCACCTTCGAGCAGCTGGGCTACCGGGTGCCGGTGGCGGTGTCGGGCACCATCGAGCCCATGGGCACCATGCTCGCGGGGCAGAGCGTGGAGAGCCTCGCCGCCTCGCTCGAGCACGTGGAGCTGCTCTACCTGGGGCTCAACTGCGCCACGGGGCCCGAGTTCATGACGGACCACGTGCGCTCGCTCGCGCAGCTCAGCCGCTTCCCGGTGGCCTGCGTGCCCAACGCGGGCCTGCCGGACGAGAACGGGCACTACCTGGAGACGCCCGAGATGCTCGCGCGCAGCTTGCGCCGCTTCTGCGAGCAGGGCTGGCTCAACGTGGTGGGCGGCTGTTGCGGCACGCACGCGGGCCACATCCGCACCCTCTCCGAGGCCGTGCGGGGCCTCGCGCCCCGCCGCCACGTGCCCTCGCCGCGCAGCAGCCTGTCCGGCGTGGATTACCTGGAGGTGCGCGAGGAGGAGCGGCCCGTCATCGTGGGCGAGCGCACCAACGTCATCGGCAGCAAGAAGTTCAAGGAGCTCATCGTCGCCGAGGCCTACGAGGACGCGAGCGAGATCGCCCGCGCCCAGGTGCGCCGCGGCGCGCAGGTCATCGACATCTGCCTCGCCAACCCGGACCGCGACGAGCGCGAGGACATGCGCCGCTTCCTCGAGTCCGTGGTGCGAAAGGTGCGCGTGCCCTTGATGATCGACAGCACGGACGAGCACGTCATCGCGATGGCGCTCACCTACAGCCAGGGCAAGGCGATCATCAACTCGGTGAACCTGGAGGACGGCGAGGAGCGCTTCGAGAAGGTGGTGCCGCTCGCGCGCCGCTTCGGCGCGGCGCTGGTGGTGGGCTGCATCGACGAGACCGGCATGGCCGTCACCCGCGAGCGCAAGCTCGCCGTGGCCAGGCGCTCCTTCGAGCTGCTCACCGGCAAGTATGGGATGCGCGCGGAGGATCTCTACTTCGACCCGCTCGTCTTCCCCTGTGCCTCGGGCGACGTGCAGTACACCGGCAGCGCGGTGGAGACCATCGAGGGGGTGCGCCTCATCAAGGGGCAGCTCCCCGGCGTGAAGACGGTGCTGGGCATCTCCAACGTCTCCTTCGGCCTGCCCACCGCGGGCCGCGAGGTGCTCAACTCGGTGTTCCTCTACCACTGCGTCCAGGCGGGCCTGGACATGGCGCTGGTGAACTCCGAGAAGCTCGAGCGCTACCCCTCGCTCCCGCCCGAGGACCGGCGCCTGAGCGAGGACCTGCTCTACGGCCGCGGGGAGGACCCCATCACTCCGTTCGCCGCGCACTTCCGCGAGAAGAAGCCGCAGAAGGCGCAGCGCTCGGACCTGCCGCTCGCGCAGCGGCTCGAGCGCTACATCGTGGAGGGCACGCGCGACGGGCTCGCGCAGGACCTGGAGCTCGCGCTGAAGGAACACGCGCCCCTGGACATCATCAACGGCCCGCTGATGAAGGGCATGGACGAGGTGGGCCGCCTCTTCGCCGCCAACGAGCTCATCGTGGCGGAGGTGCTGCAGAGCGCCGAGTCGATGAAGGCCGCCGTGAGCTTCCTCGAGCCGCACATGAGCCGCGCCCAGGCCGCGAGCCGCGGCAAGGTGGTGCTCGCCACGGTGAAGGGGGACGTGCACGACATCGGCAAGAACCTGGTGGAGATCATCCTCGCGAACAACGGCTTCGACGTGGTGAACCTGGGCATCAAGGTCCCGCCCGAGCAGCTGGTGGCCGCGGTGAAGGAGCACCGCCCGGACATCCTCGGGCTCTCGGGGCTGCTGGTGAAGAGCGCGCACCAGATGGTGGCCACCGCCGAGGACCTGAGCCGCGCGGGCGTGAGCGTGCCGGTGCTCGTGGGCGGCGCGGCGCTCAGCCGCAACTTCGTGGACAAGAACATCGCCCCTGCGTACGCGGGCACGGTGGCCTACGCCCAGGACGCGATGAGCGGCCTGGAGCTGGCGAAGCAGATGGTGGACCCGCAGCGCTTCGCGCAGCTCAAGGGCGAGCTCGCCGAGCGGCGCGAGAAGCTCGCGCGCGAGGTGCGCGAGCGGCCCAAGAGCGCGCCCGTTCCGGCCGTGCGCTCGCGCGAGGTGCCGCTGCTCGCCGAGCTCCCGCCCGCGCCCGACTACGAGCGGCACGTGCTCACCAACACGCCGCTGGACCACATCTGGCGCTTCATCAACCCGGTGATGCTCTACGGGCGCCACCTGGGCCTCAAGGGCGCCGCGCGCCAGCTGGGCACTCCCGCGGAAGGCGAGCTCGCGCGCACCGAGGAGGGGCGCAAGGCGCTCGAGCTCAAGGGCGTGGTGGACGAGCTCAAGGCGGGGCTGCGCGCAGGGCAGATGCACGCGCGCGCCGTGTTCCAGTTCTTCAAGGCGGGCAGCGAGGGCAACCGCGTGCTGCTCTTCGACGGCGCGAGCGGCCGCGAGGTGGCCCGCTTCGACTTCCCGCGCCAGGAGAAGGAGGGCGGGGTGTGCCTCGCGGACTTCGTGGCGCCGCTGGAGGGGGGCGCGCCGCGCGACAACGTCTGCCTCTTCGTCACCACCGCGGGCGCGGGCATCCGCGAGCTGAGCGACGACTACAAGGCGAAGGGGCAGTTCCTCAAGATGCACGCCGTGCAGGCGCTCGCGCTGGAGACGGCCGAGGGCTACGCGGAGCTCTTGCACACCCAGCTGCGCAGCATGTGGGGCTTCCCGGACCGGCCGGAGATGACGATGCTCGAGCGCTTCCGCGCGGAGTACACCGGCAAGCGCTACTCCTTCGGCTACCCGGCCTGCCCCCGCCTCGAGGACCAGGCGCTGCTCTTCGATGCGCTGAAGCCGCAGGACATCGGCGTGCAGCTCACGGATGGGTGCATGATGGAGCCGGAGGCCTCGGTGTCCGCCCTGGTCTTCCACCACCCGCAGGCGTTCTACTTCTCGGTGACCTAGTCTCCAGCGCTTCCGCGACCCGCCATGCCCGCGCCCACCATCCGCCGCGCCGTCCAGCTGCTGCCCCGCCTCGGTACCACCGCCGTGGGCAGCCTGCCGCTCACCCAGCTCGAGCTCGCGCTGCAGGCCGCGCTGCAGCTGGACATCCCCGCGCTCCCGCAGCTGCCGGTGGGGGCGCCCGCGGAGTTCATGCTGCCCGCCGCGCTGGAGGGGCTGCCGGGCCTGCGCGCGGACGCGGACGGCCTGTGCAGCGTGGACCCCGCGGCCTTCTCCGCGGGGCGCGCCGCGTTCGAGGAGCGGCTCGAGGCGGCGCTCGCGCCCGGCGGCTCGCTCGAGCCCTTCGAGCCCAGCGCCGCGGCGGCCCGTGCCTGGCGCCCCTTCCTCTGGGAGGTGGAGCACCGCAAGCTCGCGCTCGCCAAGGCGCAGCTCGCCGGCCCCTTCACCGTGCTGGGGGTGGTGCGCGGCGCCGCCGGGCCCGAGCTGCCCGGCCTGGAGGACGCGGTGTTCCGGCTGCTGCTCGCGCGCTCGCTCGCCATGGTGCGGGCGCTGCGGCGCGCGGGCACCACGCCGCTCTTCTTCCTGGACGAGCCCGGGCTCTACGCCTTCGCCCGCGCGAACCCCCGCCAGCTGCTCGCGCTGCAGCACCTGCGGCTGCTGGTGGCGAGCCTGCAGCGCGAGGGCGCGCTGGTGGGCGTGCACTGCTGCGGCAACACCGACTGGGGCAGCGTGCTGGAGACGGGCGTGGACGTCGTCTCGCTGGACGCGCGGCTCTCGCTCGAGCCGCTGCTGCTCGCGCGCGCGGCGCTCGCGCGCTTCCTCGAGGGCGGCGCCACCCTGAGCCTGGGCATCATCCCCACGGACCTCGCCGCGGGCTACAGCGTGGAGGAGCGGGTGGTGAGCGTCGCGGCGCTGCTGCGCGCAGGGCTCCCCGAGGGGCACTCCGCCCAGGCGCTCGCCGAGCACGTGCTGCTCACGCCCGCCTGCGGGCTCGCGATGCGCTCGGTGGTGGACGCCGAGCGCATCCTCGGAGAGCTGAAGCAGGCCCAGCGCCTGCTGCGCGAGGCGCTTACCTAGTCCTCCCTCTCCCCTTGGGAGAGGGAAGTGGCTTCCCCGCCGTGTTCAGGAGTGCCACCTCCAGCGCCTTGTGCATCGCGGTGCTCATCCCCAGCGCGAGCGCCTCCTCGCGCGTGCACCAGCGCAGGTCCACGAAGCCCGGCGCCGTCACCGGCACCTTCGCCCCCGAGACCTGCACGAGCCGCAGCGTGAGCGAGCGGTGCGTGAGCTGGCGCTTCACCTCACCGAGCGCGCGCTCGGGCAGCACGCGCACCCCGAGCGCCTCCGAGAGCGCCTCCCCCGCCTGCGCGTCCGTGGCCTCCGCCGCCACCTCCGCCGCGGGCAGCTCCCAGAGTCCGCCGAACAGGCCCTTCTCCGCGCGCCGCGCGAGCAGGAGGCGCCCCTCGTCATCCGCCCACACCGCAAGCGCGAGCGTGAGCAGCTTCGGCGCCGCGCGCACCTTCGCGGGCGGCAGCGCGTCCACGCGCCCGTGCCGGTAGGCGCCGCAGTGCTCGCGCACCGGGCATAGGAGGCACAGGGGCTTCTCCGGGCGGCACACGGTGGCCCCGTGCTCCATCAGCGCCTGGTTGAAGTCGCCGGGGCGCTCGCCCTGCACCAGCTCCCCCGCGAGCTGCCACAGCCGCGCCTCGCGCGCGCGGTCTCCGGGCAGCCCCTTCACCTCGAAGAGGCGGCTGAGCACCCGGGCGACGTTGCCGTCCACGAGCGGCGCCGCCTCGCCCCCGGCGATGGAGGCCACGGCGCCGGCGGTGTAGCGCCCGAAGCCGGGCAGGGTGAGCAGCTCGGCGGCGGTGCGCGGCAGCTGCCCGCCGTAGCGCTGCACCACCTCCTGCGCGGCGCGGTGCAGGTTGCGCGCGCGGCTGTAGTAGCCGAGCCCCTTCCACCCGGTGAGCACCTCCTCCAGAGGCGCCGCGGCGAGCGCGGCCACCGTGGGAAAGCGCGCGAGGAAGCGCTCCCAGTAGGGGATGACGGTGGCCACCTGCGTCTGCTGCAGCATGACCTCGCTGAGCCAGATGGCGTAGGGGTCGCGGGTGCGCCGCCAGGGCAGGTCGCGCTTCTCGCGGTCGTACCAGGCGAGCAGGGCGGCCCGCAGGGGGGCACGGGCAGCCTCGGGGAGCGAAGCCTTCACTGCGGGTGCGCTCGGGGCCGCGCGCCCTGTCTTCCGGGTGACCATCGCGCCCGGCACCCTAGGCCATTGCGAGAGCATGCGCTCGCCTGGATGCCTGCCCCCCTTCTGGAAGAGCGGGCGAGCGTCTAGAGTGCCCGCCCGCATGCCCCGCGTCCTGACGAACGACTTCTCCTGGTCGAAGAGCCGCCACGAGAAGCTCTCCGAGTGCCTGCGCGCCTACTACTTCCACTACTACCGCTCCTGGGGTGGGTGGGACCGCGCGGCGCCGGCCGAGGCGCGCGAGCTGTACATGCTCAAGAAGCTGGGCAACCGCTACACCTGGGCGGGCAGCGTGGTGCACGACGCCATCAAGGACGTGCTGCTCGACATCCGCGCGGGCCGCCCGGTGGACCCGCCGAAGGTGGAGGAGCGCGCGCGCAACGTGATGCGCGAGGACTTCCGCCACTCCAAGAGCCGCGCGTACCGCCAGGGCAAGGGGCCGCGCAAGTCCTTCTCGGGGCTCGTGGAGCACGAGTACGCGGAGCCGGTGACGGACCAGGCGTGGAAGGACAGCTGGGAGACGGCGCGCGCCGCGCTCGCGGGCTTCTTCGCCTCGCGCTGGCCCACCGTCGCGCGCTCGCTCAAGCCCGAGCAGTGGCTCGAGGTGGACGCGGGCTTCGAGTTCTCGCACTTCACCCTGGACGGGGTGAAGGTGTTCGCCATTCCGGACTTCGCCTTCGTGGACGAGGCGGGCACGCCGGTGGTGGTGGACTGGAAGACGGGCCGCGCGCGCGACGGCTACGACGAGCAGGTGCTCGGCTACGCGCTCTACGTGGCGCAGCGCTACCGCTTCCCGGTGGAGCGGGTGCGCACCTCGCTCGTGTACCTCAACGAGCTGCAGGACAGCCGCCCCCTGGAGACGGACGTGCCGGTGGACGAGGCGGCGATCGCGGGCTTCCGCGCGCACTTCTCGCGCTCGGTGGAGCGCATGCGCTCGCTGCTCGCGGACCCGGCCTCCAACGTGGCGAAGGACGAGAGCGCCTTCCCCATGACGGACGACCTGGGCGTGTGCGCGAAGTGCGTGTTCCGCCGCGCCTGCGGGCGCGAGAGCGTCGCCGTCGCCGCGGCCTAGCGGGCAGCGGCCAGCCGGCGCACCACGACGCCCGCCGCGTTCATCCCGAACACGCTGGTGACGAAGGCCACGCTGCCGTCGATCTGCGTGCGCGAGTCGCAGGTGTGGAAGTCGTTGTCGTTGGGGCACACGCACAGGAAGCCGTCGTGCGCGTCGTCGTACTTGAGCCCCACCGGCTGGCGGCGCACCTCGATGCTGTACACGGCGGTGATGCCGGTGTGCTTCTCGGTGTCCACGCCGTACTTGCGCTTGAGGAGCTTGCGGATGTCCTTGGCGAAGGGGTCCATGTGCGTCTCGCACAGGTCCTCCACGCGGATGGCGGTGGGGTCGAGGCGGCCGGCGGCGCCCATGGAGCTGACCACCGGCAGGCCGCGCTTCACGCAGGCGTTGAGCAGGTGCAGCTTCGCCTTCACGTTGTCGATGGCGTCCACCACGAAGTCGTAGCCCGGGCTGAGCAGCTGCTCGCTCAGCTCGTCGCGGTAGAACTCGCGCAGCGCCTCCACCTTCGCGTCCGGGTTGATCTCCCGGCAGCGCTGCGCCATCAGCTCGGCCTTGCTCTTGCCCACGGTCTTGGCCGTGGCGTGCAGCTGCCGGTTGGTGTTGGTGACGCACACCTCGTCGAAGTCCACGAGCGTGAGGTGGCCCACGCCGCTGCGCACCAGGCCCTCGGCCGCGTAGCTGCCCACGCCGCCCAGGCCGAACACCACCACGCGCGCGCCCGCGAGCCGCTCCATCGCGCTGTCGCCGAGCAGCCGCCCCGTGCGGTCGAAGCGCCGCGAGAGCTTGAAGGGCTTGGCGAGCGGGGAGACGGCGGGAGGGGGGACGGCGGCGGGCGTGGGGGTGGGCTGCTCGATCATGGCGGGGCCTCTATAACGCAGAGCGGCCCGCTACCGTGAAGGGGAGGGGAACGCTCCCCGGAACAGCTGGCGGGCGTTCTCGGTCGTCCGCTCGGCGAGCAACTCCAGGGGCTCCCCGCGCACCCGCGCCATCCCCTCGAGCACGCGGGGCAGGTGGCCGGGCTCGTTGCGCGTCCCGCGGAAGGGCACCGGCGTCTGGTCCGGGGCGTCCGTCTCCACCATCAGCCGCTCGAGCGGGATGGCCCTCAGCGCGTCCAGCGGCTTGCGGGCATTGGCCCAGGTGACCGGCCCCGCGAAGGAGAAGTGGCAGCCGCGGCCCAGGTAGAAGCGGGCGAGCTCCACCCCGCCGCTGTAGCTGTGCATCAGCACGCCCGCCTCCGGGAGCGGCACCTCCTTGAGCAGCGCGATGAGCGCGGGGTGCAGCCGGTGGCAGTGCATGAGCACGGGCAGGTCGTGGCGGCACGCGAGCTCGAGGTGGCCGCGCAGCACCCGCAGCTGGCGCTCGAGCGGGGCGCCGGGGAGGCTGGGCCCGTCCAGGCCGCACTCGCCCACGGCCACCGCGCCCCCGCGCGCGAGCAGCGCGTCGAGCCGGGCGAGGTGCGCCTCGTCGTCGCGCTCCGGGAGGTGGGGGAGCAGCTGCGGGTGGATGCCGAGCCCCACCTGCACCCGGGGCTCGCGGCCGGGCCAGGCCAGCACGTCCTCCCAGTCCGCGGGGCCCACCGCCGGGAGCACGAGCCCGGTGAGGCCCGCGGCCCAGGCGCGCGCGAGCACGGCGTCGCGGTCCGGGTCGAAGCGGGAGGCGTCCAGGTGGCAGTGGGTGTCGATCATCGGGAGGGGCGCGCGAGAGGCCCCTCTACCGCGCCCGGAGGCTACGGGCGATGCACAGTTGCAGCGGCCCGCGTCAGCGGGTGAGCACGATGCGGCGGCCCAGCGCCCGGGTCATCTGGGGGGACGTCACCAGCTTGAGCACCTCGTGGGGCTCGCCGCCCGCCGTGTCGAAGGCCGCGGCGATGATCTCCCCCAGGGACAGCTGCGCGAGGCTCGCGGCCGCCTGCACCCGCTGCGCGGTGCGACGCAGGGTGGGCAGCACGCGCCGCCCCTTGCGTGAGACCTTGCTCCCGGCTGCCTTCGTCACCCTGGCCATGGACGCTCCCGCTCTCCGCTGAGGTGGAAGAGGAGTTAGCAAGAGCAAGGCCAGGGGCTCGCCTCTCTGCCTGCCTCGTGATTCCGCGGGGTTGAGTGCGCTGACCAGCGCCGGACATCGCAAGCCGTTGAATGAATCTTTCCACTTGCCGCACCCATGGGTCCGGCCGGACGCACTATTTCGTTCAACCGGAGGGGGCGCGGGGTGCGCTAAACGCGGGTCATGAACAGCACCGTTGCCCCCCGGGTCCAGGTCCTCTTCCACGACAACTGCTTCGACGGGGCCGCGAGCGCCGCCGTGTTCACGCGCTTCTTTCGCGAGCGCGTCGCACCGCAGGCCACCTTCGGCTACGCGGGGCTCAGCCACCAGGCGGGGGGCTCGGCGGTGGACCCGGCGGTGTTCACGGGGGACGTGAACGCGATCGTGGACTTCCGCTACAGCCAGGACCCCCGGCTCACCTGGTGGTTCGACCACCACGCCTCTGCCTTCCAGCAGCCCGGGGACGAGGCGCACTTCCGCGCGGACGCGAGCGGGCGGAAGTTCCACGACGCGCACCGCAAGAGCTGCACGAAGTACCTCGCGGACGTGGCGCGCGAGCGCTTCGGCTGGGACGCGAGCCCGATGCAGGAGCTCATCGACTGGGCGGAGCTCATCGACGGGGCGCAGTTCCCCAGCCCCGAGATGGCCGTGGCCCTGAAGGAGCCGGCGCTGCAGCTGATGACCGTGCTCGAGCCCAACCGCGACCCCGCGCTCATCCCCGAGGTCATCCGGCGCATGCAGGGTGAGCCGCTCGCGCAGATTGCCGCCTCGCCCCTCGTCGCCCAGCCCTTCGCCCCTCTGTGGAAGAAGCACCAGGAGGACATCGAGCGGGTGCGCGCCAAGGCCGTCTACGAGCGGGGCGTGGTGCACTTCGACCTGGTGGACGAGGGCGTGGACAGCCTCAACAAGTTCATCGCCTACGCGCTCTACCCGCAGGCGCGCTACACGCTGTGGGTGGGGCGGGGGCCCAAGCGCAGCAAGGTGAGCCTCGGCTCCAACCCCTGGCACCCGGAGCTGCGCCGCCACGACCTCTCCCAGCTCGCGGGGCGCTACGGCGGCGGCGGCCACCCGGTGGTGGCCGCGGTGAGCTTCAAGGCAGACGAGCCCGAGCGCGCGCGCAGCGCCTACCGCGAGCTGCTCGCCGAGCTGCAGGGCGCGGAGTTGCCGTAGCGGCGGAATTCACCTGCTGTCCTGAATTTTCTGCGCGCAGGGCCTTGCCATTCACCCAGGGTCTGAGGGACAAGAAGAGCAGGTAGGCAAGCGGCCGCTGGTCTGAGTCGCTTGCCTACTTACCTCTGGAGGTCCTTCCCATGCGTCTCTCGCCCCGCGCGGGATTCACGCTGCTCGAACTGATGGTCGTGCTCGCGGTGGCCGCGATCCTCGCGGCCCTGGGGCTCGCCAGCCTGCAGGGAGTGGGGGACCGCACGGCAGCGCTGGGCGCGGCCAACGATCTGCAGTCGGTGCTCAACCTCGCGCGTGCGCGCGCCTACGAGCGCGGCGTGGACGTCTGGGTCATCGTCTATCCCGAGGGCCAGCGCGACGGCCCGAGCGACGGCGGCGGGGCCTACTTCGTCTACGAGGACCGCTCCGGCCAGTTCGGTGCCGCCGACGGTGGTGCGCCGGACGGGGGCCTGAGCTACGCGCAGTTCGCTCCCCCGTCGCGGCTGCGCCCGACTGCGGGCGTGGCGGAGGGCGTGCTCGTCGAGGAGCGCTACCTCGCGGACTACTCGCGCCGCGCCGGCGTGCACTTCGGCGTGAACCCGGCACTCGCGAGCTTCTCGGCCCCGTTCGCGATGGACGCCGGCACCTGCAGCTTCTGTACGGGCACGCCCGCGCGCGGGGCCATCGTCTTCAGCGGGGACGGCACCACCCGCTTCGTGGACGCCAGCGGCGCGCTGGTGGCCGAGCGCGCGGCGTCGCTGGGCATCGTCGATGCGGCGCAAGCGCGCGCGTACCTCTTCGGCATCTCCGCCCCCACCTCCTTCGTCGGGACCTACGGACCATGACGGCCTCCCCCTCGCCTCGTCACCGTCGTCTCGCTCGCCGCCGGCGCGCAGCCCCGCGGGGCATGAGCCTCGTGGAGGCGCTCGCGGCGAGCGCCATCCTCCTGGTGGGGCTCGCAGGCGTGCTGCAGGGCGTGATCACGGCCTCGCACCAGAACGCCCTGGCCGGCCGCATGGCGCGCGCAGGCTCCGTGGCCCAGCAGGTGCGCGCCGGGCTCGAGGTGCTCGGGCGCGCGCGGGTCAACGCGCTCTTCGACACCTGCTCCAGCGCTCCGGACGTGCTCGCGCTCGCCGGCGGGCTCGAGGCGCTCCCCGCCGCCGAGGCCGCCGTGTGCGTGGTGGACTTGGACGCGCACGACGACGCCCCCACGGCGGCGAGCCCGGCGCTGGTGCCGGGCTACCTCGCGGAGAACCGGCAGGTGTTCCGCCGGGTGCTCGTGCGCATCCGGCCGGTGGCCGCCGCGAGCACCGAGCAGGTGGCGGTGGTGGTCTCCTGGCGCAGCCTCGCGCAGCGCCAGTTCCTGCCGCTCTTCATCGGCCTCTACGATCCCGCCCTCAACGGCGCCCTGGTGGAGATCTGACGTGAGGCGCCCGGGCATACACGCTGCGCGGCGGGGCTTCACGCTGCTCGAGATGATGGTGGGCATCGCCATCACCGCCATCATCCTCACCGCCGTGACCGCAGCCTTTCTCGCCGTCTCGCGCAGCTACCACGGGGAGGCCCTGGTGAAGGGCGCGGTGGAGGGCTCGCGCACGGCGGAGATCTACATCGAGCGCACGCTGAGGATGGCGGGCTACGGCCTGGATCCCGTGCACGCCTTCGACGTGCAGACGGCCGGCCTGCCCGGCAACGACAAGGACAACTACGCGTCCACCGTCTCTGGAGACACGGTCACCACGGACGACCTCGCCTTCCGCTACCGCGACCCGGCCTTCCTGCGCCGCGGGGTGCTCTCCACGGACGGCACCGCGCTCACCCTCGCGCCGGACACCACCTGGGGCTTCACCCCGAAGGTGGGCCAGGCGCTGCTCATCGCCTGCCCGGGCGCGCGCCAGTACACGGTGCGCCGCGTGGTCTCCAGCACCGCAACCACGGCGGTGCTCACGGACCACGCCGCGGTGCCGGCCTTCCCGGGCCCTGGCGCCGCGTGCCTCTCGGACGCCTCCGAGCGCCCCTTCGTGATGCTCGTCCACGAGCTGCGCCTGCGCGTCATCCGCCTCGGCAGCCGCCCCTACCTCGTGGCCTTCCGCAACCTGGACCCGGTCGCGGGGAACACCGACTACGACCCGGTGGCGGCGGACGTGGAGAACTTCCAGGTGGCGTACGTGATGAACCGCCCCCGCACGGGCGCGGCCACGCCGGTGGACGGCACCGGGGGCAACTGGATCCTGGGCGACGACCCGGCCACGGACAACGACCTGCCGCTCACCACCGCCACCGCGCCCACCTTCGACACCGGCTACGACGACTCCGCCCGCTTCTCCCGCCACCCGGCCAACGTGCGCGCCGTGCGCGTGAGCTTCACGGTGCGCTCTGCCCGCAAGGAGAGCACGGGCCGCATCGCCTTCGCGCCGCAGACGCTGGAGAACCAGACGCTCTCCGGCGCCGCGGACGGCTACTACCGCCTCAGCGTCACCACCTCCGTGCGCGTGCCCAACCTGGCGGCGCGCGCCTTCTTCGTCCCACCCATCCAGCTCACCGGTGCGGATCCCGCTGAGCTCAACGTGTGGGGAGGCTAACCCGATGCGTCCGAACCTCGCTCCGGCCGTGCGCGGCAGCGCGCTGCTGCTCACCCTCGTGGCGCTCGCGGTGCTGGGCGTGCTGGTGGTGGGCGCCATCCAGTTCACCGGCACCAACCGCATGGCGGCGGTCTCCAAGATGCGCGGGGACCGCGTCTCGGCCTGCGCCGAGACGGCGCGGCGCTACCTGCTCGCGAAGCTGCGCCTCTACAACCTGGACCCCACCAGCCTGCGCCTCGAGCAGACGCTGATGGACGACGCGGTGGCCTCGCGCCGCTCGGTGATGACCACCACGCACTACGGCGATCCGAACGGGCAGGCCACCGTGGTGGCCGTGTCGGCCTCGTCCGTGAGCAGCTCGCGCGGGCAGGCGCGAGACCTCGCCAACCGCCTGGTCCCCCCCACGATGGGCGGCGCGTACTACCGCGTCGTCGTGATGTGCAAGGAGGAGGGCCGCTCCTCGGAGCTCGAGTTCCTCTTCCGCTATGGCCTCTGAGATGGGAGCCCTCCCGATGCGACTCCTCCGCCTTCCCCTGGCCCTCCTGCTCTCGCTCGTGCTCTCGCCCACCGCGAGCGCGGGCCCGGGCGACGCCGCCTGCTGCACGCAGTCCACCTCGCGCCTGGACGAGATGATGAACCCGGTGAGCGCCGGCGACGAGCGCTTCTTCACCTCGCCGGGCGGCGCACCCAACGTGGCCATCGTGCTGGACAACTCCACGTCCATGTACGAGTGGCCCCTCACCTACGAGGGCAGCAGCAACAACTGCGACTCCTCGCTCATCCACGCGCTCGGCTACGACAAGAACGCGGTGTACGAGCCGGAGATCCGCCAGCTGAACTCGAGCTCGCCCAACAACCGCTTCTTCAACGAGTGGTTCGCCAACGACAAGGTGTACCAGGTGGCACTGGGCCAGGAGTCGGACGTCAACGGGATGATCGGCGACTACGGCACCCGCGACAACCAGGGGTCCATCACCGTCTCCGACAGTACGCCGCCGCGGGGCAGCAGGTGGACCGGCGCCACGCGCGCGGACGCCATCAGCTCGGCCTGCAGCGGCACCAGCAGCAGCGACACCTGCCAGCGCTGCCTGCGCGACGAGGGCTACTACATCGACCGCCTCACCGCGCGCAGCCGCATGGTGGGCAACTTCCTCAACTTCTTCTCGCCCCGCTACATCATGGCGCGCCGCGTGGTGAAGCAGGTGGTGCGCGACATCCGGCCCGTGCGCATGTCGTTCTTCGACTTCGGCCTGGACGAGAACCAGCCCTCTCCGCGCCTGCGCCAGGCCTTCAACCCGCCCTGCAACCAGAGCGACCCGGCGGCCAACGCGAGCAACTTCGACAGCAACCGCCAGTCCATCGTGAACGATCTGAACACCGTGAAGCTGCGCGACTACACGCCGCTCGCCCAGACGCTCTACGGCGTGGGGCGCTACTTCACGGACACCTCCAACGCCAACTCGCTCTACCCGGCCACGGTGGGCAGCAACTGGGCGGACGTGCTCAAGCGCACGCCCAGGAACGTCGTCGTGCGCAACGCCTCTACCTCGGGACTGGACGAGCGCGGCGGGCAGAACATCTCGGTGTGCACGGCCTGCAGCTTCAACGCGGCCATCGTCCTCACGGACGGAGAGCCCACGGGTGCCCTGGACTCCCAGATGCCCAGCGCCGTCAACAGCCCGCAGGAGGTCACCTGCGACGGCTGCCCCGACAGCGACTTCGACGACGTGGCCCGCTTCCTGTGGACCCACGACCTGCGCGGCGACCAGGCCGGCGACCAGAAGCTCGCGACCTACACCGTGGCCTTCGCCCTGGACCCCGACTCCTCGGGCGGCAAGCTGCTCGCCAGCGCGGCCACCGCGGGCGGCGGCCTGCCCTTGTCCGCGAAGAGCGCGCCGCAGCTGAAGCAGGCCCTGCTCAACATCTTCGAGGACATCAACAACCGCAGCACCTCGTTCTCCTCGGCCTCCTTCGCCTCGCTGCAGTCCGCGGACGTCACCGCGAGCGCCGTGCTGCCGCGCATGTCCCCCCAGCGCAACCAGCCCTGGCGCGGCGCCCTCTACCGCTTCGGCCAGTTCAACGAGTTCGTGGAGGACCAGGACAAGAACGGCGACGGCGACAAGGACGACCTCTTCCTCACCGACTCCACCGGGGCCGTGGTGCGGGAGGACAGCACCGGGCAGTTCGTGCGCGCGCCGACCCCGGGCAACCCCAGCACCCCGGACGCCACCCCGTACTGGGAGGCCGGGGCCAAGCTGCGCGAGCTCGGCTGGGCCGCGCGCAAGGTCTACACCGTCACCGACTCCAACACCGACGGGCTCTTCAGCGAGCAGGACGCGGTCATCGCGTTCAGCACGGACAACTGGGCCACGCTCAAGCCCTACCTCGGCGTCGCGGGCACGGCCTTCTGTCCCACCGCCGTGGACGCGGGCAACTTCTTCCGGCTGCTGGGCCGCACGACCGCCGAGATGGCCGCGCTGGTGGGCGTGACCGACACCTCGACCCAGGCGCGGCGCGACGAGCTGTGCGTGAAGGCGCTCATCCAGTACGTGCGCGGGCGCGACCTCGCGGACGAGGACCGCGACGGCAGCCGCGACGACTCGCGCCCCTCCATCCTGGGCGACATCTTCCACTCCTCGCCCGTGGAGGTGGGCCCCCCGGTAGAGCCCACGCTGTGCAAGCTCGGGGTGTCCAACCAGTGCCTCTACACGCTGTTCGAGCAGGAGCTGGGCGTCGCAGCCACGCCGCTGGCGAGCTACACGGCGCAGCCCACCTGCGACGGCACCTCCACGGTGACGCGCAACGCCTACGACAAGTACCAGTGGGACCAGCGCAGGCGCGACAAGCTCATCCTCGTGGGCTCGAACGGCGGCATGCTGCACGCCTTCCACGACGGTGACGGCGCGGCCGACTGCGCGAGCGGGCTGGTCAACTACTCGGGTAGCAGCGGCCGCGAGGTGTGGGCCTTCGTGCCTCCGGACCTGCTGCCCCGCCTCCAGGACCTGCCGCGCGGCCACAGCTTCTACGTGGACGGCGACGTGATGGTGCGCGACATCTGGGCCGACCAGGACGGGGACGGCGTCAAGGACGCGGACGAGTTCCACACCGTGGCGCTCGCCGCGGAGGGCCGCGGCGGCACCCACTACTTCGCGCTCGAGCTGAAGTTCGACAGCAACGGCGATGCGACCGCCCCCGGCTTCCGCTGGCTCTTCCCGCAGCCCTGCTCGGACGAGGCGGCGCGCTTCGGCAAGACCTTCCTCTCGCTCAGCCCCAAGCCTCCGCCCATCGGGCCGGTGCTGCTCGCCAGCGAGGACGTGGGCCAGGTGCGCCACGGCGTGCGCTCGCAGGAGACGTGGGTGGCCATGCTGCACGGCGGCTGGTCCCCCATGAACGAGAAGGGCCGCGGCCTCTACATGGTGGACGTGTGGCGCGGCGAGGTGGCGAACCGCACGGACAAGGACAACCTGCTCTGGAAGTGGGAGTACGACGACGCCGCGGACGGCGAGCGCCAGGTCACCCGCAAGTACATGACCCACAGCTTCGCCGCCCCCGTGGCGATGGTGGACTACGGCGGCAACGACGAGGTCGCGAGCGACGGCTTCTTCGACACCGGCATCGTCGGAGACATGGCCGGCCAGCTCTGGACGCTGCGCTTCTACGCCCCGGGCCAGCGCGGCAGCGACGGCCTGGTGACCAACTGGAGCGCGGCGCGCTCCTTCGAGCAGGACCGCTACGCCGTGAACGCGGCGGGCGCGAAGAGCGTGAAGAACGTCTGGCCCTTCTTCTACCTGCCCTCGGTGGCGCTGCAGGTGGACAACAAGGCGCTGCGGGCCTTCGTGGGGACGGGCAACCGCTACGCCCTGCTGGAGCGCAAGGCGGGCACCTGCCGCTTCGACGATCCTGCCTCCTGCTCCAAGTACGGCTGCTCGAGCGTCTCGCACGACTACCAGGTGCAGCGCGCGGCGCTGAACCAGACGGCGGCCTCCACCGCGTGGGGCAATGCCACCCTGGGCGCGAGCAGCGTGGAGGCGGCCTCCCGCACGGCGAGCTTCTGCGGCAGCGCGAGCACGGACAACGTGGTGGCGGGCTTCTCGCTGGACGGCGCCACGAGCTGTCCCATGGCCTCGGGCCCCGCCCAGGACTTCGACTTCCGCCAGGGCCTGGAGGTGCGCTGCGGCCAGGATGCCGCCGGCAACTACGCGTGCCGGTACACGGACCTCTCGCAGCTCAACGAGCTGGGCGACACCAGCGTCACGCCCACGGCGGCACGCCTCGCAGAGCTCGGCCGCAACCGCTTCTACGGCGTGTGGGTCTACGGCAAGCGCTCGGACCGCATCTTCGACGAGGGGCTCATCGCGCAGGAGACGGGCAAGAAGACCGTGGCCCAGTTCGACGCCGCCCGCCTCACCGACCGCGGCGATGCCGCGCACCCGGCAGAGCTGGTGGACGTCACGCGCACGAGCTGCACGAGCACGAGCTGCTCGGGGAACGCGGGCGCGGAGACCGGGCTCGGCTGGTTCCTCGAGTACGAGGACACCGCCGGGGCGCCCACCGTGGCCTCGCTCGAGCACAAGACGGCCGGTGGCGCTGCGCTGCTGGGCAGCTGCGTGCTCTGGAGCACCGTGTACCCGGTGACCACGACCGCCACCTGCGCCGCTCCGGCCAACGCCCGCAGCTACGGGTACCAGGCGGACTTCGTGACCGGCCAGCCGAACTGCGCGCTGGGCTTCCTGCGGGCCGATGCGACCTACGATCGCCGCAAGGGGCGCGACGTGCTGGCCCCGCCTCCGGAGCCGGGCACCGCCATCCAGGTCTCGCGCAGCGGCCAGGTGCGCTACAGCGTGGCCTTCCTCGAGCCGGGCACCACCGAGGCGACCAAGTTCAATGTGAGCTCGGGCGGAGACCTCCTCCAGTCCATCTACGAGCTGCCCGTGTCGCGCGCCCTGCACGCGTGCCGCCACGAGGACCCGAAGAACTGCTACCCGGCGGCGCCCTGAGCGGGGCGCGGGAGGGCGAGGCGCGCTGACGCCCTCCTCGCGCTCAGGCGCAGCCGGAGCCTGCGGCCCGCGGCGGGACCGCGAGGCGCCCGGCACGGGCGCGCGGCCCGTACGTCGGGAATCCGCAGCGTGCGCCTCGGGAGCCTGCAGCGCGCGCTGTGGGAGGCCTCGGCATGCGCGGTGAGCGCCCGCAGGCCCGCACCGCGGGCGGCTCCCGCCGAGAGCCTCCCGGCGCCCGCCGAGGACTCGAACAGGAAGGGCGCGCCAGGGCGCACGCAGAGAAGCCCGGCATGGTGGATGCGGGGCCTCGCGCTCCGGCAGGAGTCTCCGTGGCGGCCCTGGCATTGCGCGCGGGAAGCCTCGTCGGGTGGCTTCGCCGTCTTGCGCGCAGGCAGAGCCCGGGCGTGAAGGCCGTCCCGGACTCGCGCCGGGCCGGGAGCCGGACGCAGTGGCCCCCGGACTCTCTGCGCAGACCGCAGTCCCGAAGGAGGGGCAGTGCCCGGTGGCGGGCGCGTGCGGCGGCCCTACCTACTCCGCGGCGCGCCCGGTCGGCGCGCCACGGAGCGGGGGTAGGTCAGTTGCAGTTCGTGCCGTTGTGGCGGCAGTCGTGCACGTTGCGCGGGACCTCGAGCCAGTGGATGGGGCCCATGAGATCGCCGGCGCCCACGGACACGGACATGGGCGGAGCGCCGGGCTCGATGGACACGCCGCTGTAGAGGATCTCGCCCGTGTTCGCGTTGACCGAGATCACCGGGGCCGGCTGCTGCGGCGCGATGTAGGTCGTGCGCTGCACGGAGCGGGCGGTCGCCGTGTAGGTGGAGCCACCGGCGGTGCCGCACGAGATGGCGCCGGTGATCGCATCGGCCTGGTAGATGTAGGCGGTGTCCGGAGGCAGCGTGGTCTGCCCGCACGCGATGGTGGTGTTCGCGTTCGGCACCAGCGTGTTCCACAGCACGCACCCGCCCAGCAGCAGCGCCGAGCTCGCCGTGCGCTCGTCGCCCACGTAGCTCGCGGTGTTCGCGTTGCTGTGGTCCAGGTACCAGCCGTCGTCGCTCGCGGAGGAGACCTGGCTCGCCGCGTTCTTGAGCGTCGAGTCCGACAGGGCGTAGTCGTCGTAGGTCTTGGCCTGCGTGGCCGTGGTGAAGCGCGCGCGGTTGCCCGTCGTGTCGAAGAGCTTCAACGAGTAGAAGCGCGTCTTCGTCACGGTGTTGGCCACCGTCTCGACCTTGGTGCCCAGCGGGCGGCCGGTGTCCACGGGACACTGGACGCCACCGTCCGTGCCGCCCCAGTCGCAGTACGCCGGCGCGGCGTAGGTCGCCGAGCCGCCGTCCAGCGTGGTGCTGCAGGTGATGCCGTAGTTGATGTTCACGTCCACCACGTCACTGCAGCTGGCGCTCGGGCTGCTGGCGCTGTCCTTGCTGAAGCTCCCCGACGGCACGTCCGTGGAGCCGGCATCGAGGCTCCAGCTCCCGGTGGCGTAGTGGCCGCTGGTGCCACCCGTGGGCGAGCTGCCGAACCGGTACTTCGTCGCCTGGACGGAGACGCTGCAGCCCTTGCGGATGCAGGCCGTGAGGTTCGCGAGGCCGCACGAACCGCCGTTCGGGTCCTTGATCTGGTCGCGGTTGCCCGAGCCCACGAGGATGCGCAGCTCGCCGGACGGCAGGCTCGCCACCACGGCGCGCTGGAAGAAGGGGCTGCGCTGCGAGTAGGAGCTGCCCTTGAGCTGCACGAAGGCGCGGGCGCCGTACCAGTTGGTGTACAGGCCCGCAGTGTTGGGCGTCCCCGGGGCCTTCAGGTTCATCACCCAGATCTGACCGCCGGTGTCACCCACCACGGCCAGGTCGAAGAGCCCGTCCTGGTCGCTGTCCACGAGCGAGGGCGGCGCGGCCACCGGCATCAGGCGCTGGCGCACCTCGTCCGTCCCCGCCCCGGCGTCGCTTCGGGCGAAGCGGTACACCTGCGCCCCGGTCCAGGCGTCGAGCATGTGGACCGAGCGGCCGCGCAGGTACGCGGGGTCGAAGCCGCCGCCCACCGCCACGATGTAGCGCTCGATGGCGGGGGTGGTGCCCACGCTGAAGGGCGCGGTCCCGGTGCCCGTGTAGGCCTGGGCGATGGGCCCGATCGGCGCGGCGCCCGGGCCCAGGTCGTTCCAGGACTCGCCCATCTCCAGCGACTCGGTGGTGCCCGGGGTAGGGGAGGACCAGAGGAAGCGCGGGGAGGTGGGGTCGGTGACGTCCAGCGCGAAGTAGCCACGGCCACCCTCGCGCTTGCCCACGATCGCCACGGTGTGGAACTCGTCCGCCTGCTTCAGGTTGTCCTTCGTGGTCGTGCTGCCGCTGCCGTCCGCCCAGATGTCGCGCACCATGGGCGTGCCGTCCACCAGCAGCTCGTGGCGCTCGCCGATGATGTAGCGGATGAGCTTGGGGAGCATGTCGGGCGGGATGAAGGCCCACAGCTCGTCGCCGGTGCCGAGGTCGAAGCTGCTCACGCCGCCGTCGGTGGTGGCCGCCTGGTAGTTGCCCGCGTTGAAGGCGTGCAGCATGCCGTCGTTGGCCGCGACCAGCACGAACTGCTGCCGCTGCGCCCACGTCGAGGCGTAGGAGTTGTAGGCCGCCACGCCGCCCGGCGTGAGCGTGGTGCTGTAGAGCGAGGGCACGCACTGGTTGATGAGGCCCGTGTCGCAGAGGAAGGTGGCCGCGGGCGGCGTCACCAGCACGGGCGTGGAGTGGAAGATGTCGCCGAGGATCTTGGGGCGCGCCCGCGGCGTGACGCTCCCGCCGTCCGCCAGCACCTGCAGCTGGCTCAGCACGTTCTCGCCATGCATGAAGCGGATCACGTCCGCGGTGCAGTCGTCGTCCGAGGTGTACGTGTGGCGCGTGAGCGCGCCGAGCGTCGTGCAGAGCTCGCCCTGGTACCCACCCAGCCTGAGCAGGGGCGTGATGTTGGCCCTGTTGGCAAAGGTGAAGTCCACGAGGCCGGTGCCGTAGCTGCCCACGCTCCCGCTGGGCGCGACCGTGAAGATGCGCCGGGCCGTCTGGGTGGTGGCGGCGCCGCCGTCCGCCGCCCCGAGCAGCGCCTCGGTGCGGGCGGTGAGGTTCGCGGAGGCCTCCCAGATGGGCGTCGCCGGGTAGTCGCCGCCGTCCGCCTTGGTCTTGATGGGCCAGCCGTTGGTGCCGTAGGGCTGGCTCGTGTCCAGCTCCACGAAGTCGCCGTTCGCGTTCTCACCCACGTACTTCCCGTTGCGGTCGCGCAGGTAGAGGTCCGCGCAGCTGCGGTTGCCGTTCGGGTTGAGGCCGCCGTCGGTGCCGTAGTTGGCGGCGGTGCAGCCGGCGGTGAACTCGTTGTACAGCTCGAAGCGGGTGAGCGTTCCGGACCACTGCGGGCCGTCCGAGGGGCGGAAGCGCGGGATGAACGCCGAGGTGGAGCCGCGCGTCTGCACCGAGGTGATGGCGGCGGCGGAGAACGAGGTGGCGCGCGAGATGATGCTCACCAGCACGTTCTTGATGTTGTTCTCCAGGTCCTCGAACTCGTCCGCGATGAGCGCGGACTGGGTGCCTCCCGCGGAGGCGATCTCGTCCAGGCCGAGCATCTCCCCGGCGGGGCTGCTGCGCTCGCCGATGCCCACCACGTAGGTCCTGATGCGCGGCGCCGGAGAGGCGCGCGTGTTGAGCCAGCGCGCCACGTCGTCCGCGAAGTCCATGTCGCAGGTATTGGTGGAGGACTGGCGGCTGCCCGCGCCCGTGATGCTCGAGAGCGCAGGCCAGGTCGGGTTGAGGAACTCGTTGCCGTCGTCCTCCGTGCCCATGCCCACCGTGGTGCACTGCTGCTCCGCGTTGCAGTAGCCCGGCAGGATGCCCAGGGCGTTCTTCGTGCAGCGCGGGTTCGCCGTATCTCCGCGCCCGTCGGTGAAGAGGACGATGAAGTCACCCGCGCAGCCGCCGGGGCAGGGGCCGCTGCTGCCGTTCGCCATGGCGGCGCCGGGAATGGTGGTCTGCGAGGCGCTGCTCGCCACGTACCAGCTGGAGGGCTGCCCATCCATGTACCAGCCCGTGTTGAAGAGCATCTCCGCCGTGGGGTTCGCGCTGCTCGCGTAGCTGAGCGAGTCGATGGCCCCGAGCTTCTGGTTCAGCGGACGGCCCTGGCCCTGGCAGGACTGGGGGAGCATCTTCTGCACCACCTGGCCGCCGGTGGCGCCGTTCGTGGCCACCACCGCCTCGCGCAGGGACGCGAGCAGCGGGCCGTTCACCAGGCGCTTGTAGGCGAGGCTCAACAGGGTCCACTTGGGCGGGTGGAAGCGCAGGAACTTGCCGGTGAACACGGCCTGCGTGGAATTGTCGGTCGGGTTGGGGACGGGGTTGATCCAGTAGCCGTTGCTGTCCAAGCAAGCGCGGCAGGCGTTCTTCTGCGACGAACCGCCGGCATTGGTGCACGCCGTGTCGAAGGTCTCACCCGCCGCCGAGCCGTTGGCCGGCCACGTGAGATAGCGGTAGGCGTTGCCCGGGGTGAGGCCATCGCTCTGGCCGCCGCCGCCCGCGTAGGTGGGGCCCGGGTCCGGGTAGCTGACGGTCGAGCTGTTCTTGTACGTGCCCTGCAGGGCCGCGGCACCCGTGGGCGGCGCCACGTTGGTGCTCATGAAGTAGGTGAGCCCGTTCAGGTACGTGTTCGCGCAGCCGGTGCCGGCCTGGCGGATGCTGTACATGCGGTGGGTGAACTGCTTCATCGACGCCTTGGCCGGGTAGACCAGCGTGACGTTGGTGTTGCTGCCCTGGGCCGAGGTGCCGGTGAAGAACTGGTTGTCACCGCGCTCGGGCGGGTTCGAGAAGAAGTCCAACCGCTCGACGTCGCGGTTCCAGCACGCGGTGTCGTCCTCGTTGGAGGCGAGCGCGGAGGAGGCGAGCAGCAGCGCGGCGGCGGCGGTGGTGAAGTGGAAGAGGCGTCGCATGGTGTCTGCCCTCACAGTCCGAAGCGGACCAGGTACTCGACTTCGCTCTGGCGGAACCCGCCGTCCGCGGTGCTGCCCGGCGCGCTACTCGAGCAGACCACCGTCATCCGGTACACCTGGCCGCCCAAGCCGGCCTTGGCGATGCGGTTGGACACGTCACTCACGCCGATCTGCGACTGCGCGGAGCCCGACGTGACGGCCACCACCGACGTCACCGTCGCCCCCGAGAGGTCATAGTGGCCGGTCGCCAGCGTGTGATCGTTCACGGACTCGCTGAGCGTCACCTGCGTGGGCGAGGCGCCGTAGGCGCTGAACTTGCTCATCAGCAGCTCGCGCGCGGTGTCCGCGCAGCTGACCGAGGCATCGTGGTGGCGCTTGGCCGAGACGGACTCGCCCTCGCTCGAGGCGCGGTTCGCGATGGCGAGCCCCACGATGGCGAGGACGAGGACCAGCATGACGGCGAGCAGCAGGGCCGAACCTCGCTCGGCCCGGCGCGCGCCCGGGAGGGGACTGCGCATGGGATACTCCAGGAACTAGAAGGTGAAGTTACTCCGCGATTCCATGTTGCGGAGCGAGACCTGGGTCTGGGCGGTGTAGAGCTTGCGGCCCTGGATCTGGACTGGGGTGGTGCGGTTCTCCGCGCCATCGAGCGAGTCGCCGGCCCAGGTGGCACCGCGGTTCGCGTCCGTGCGCACCGAGCGCAGCGTGAGGGTCACCCGGACGCCGCGCACGTTCGCCTCGTTCTTGGTGAAGCGGGAGAGGTCGGCGGCGGGGGTGGAGTAGGTGGGCGGGGCGTAGGTGGTCCCGCCCACCGTCACGCTGCCGTACGCCGGCTCCTCAGGGCCGCCGCTGTTTCCGATGATCCAGTCGGAGTTGGCGTCCGGGTAGTTGGTGACGCCGCCGGTCGGCGGCACCATGTAGGCCACCTGCATGTCCACCACGTTGCGCGCGATGGGCACCCAGTCGGCCTCGTCCACGCCGGTGGCGGGCGAGGTGCCGTTGAGGTCCAGGCCCGTGTCGAGCATGAGCCAGGGATCCGGGCTGCCGTTGGGCGTCGCCACGAAGTAGCGGTAGCGGTCCACGAGGAAGACGCTCGCGGTGACCGCGCCGTGGCAGTTGTCCGCCTTCAGGTCCGTGAGGTTGTTGTAGGGAGCGCTGTCGACGGTGTCAGGGGTCAGGGTGACCGCGGTCGCGCTGGCGCCCGCGGAGTAGCGCGCCGAGAGCGTGAGCATCACGGGCTTCGTGGCGCCCTGGCACATCACCTGGACGACGCGCCCCTTCTCCAGCACCTGGTTCGCGCGCAGGGTGATGGTGACGGTGGGGGTGGTGGCGGTGAGGTTCGCGCTGTCCACCGGCCACGCATTGCCCCAGTAGCAGCTGCCGGTGGCGCCGCCACCGGTCGAGGGGGCCGTGCAGGTGCCGGTGTTGCTCTCCATCCGGTAGCTGGGGTTTCGCGAGACGAAGACCAGCTCGTCGGGGCCATCGGTCTTGTCGCGGCAGGGCGCGGTGGGGCACAGGTACTTGAAGTCGAGCGCGTTGCGCGGGTCGATGCCCCAGCCGGCGCTGCGCAGCGAGGTCTCCAGCTGCAGCAGCGCGTCGCGGCTGGACTCGCTCGCCACGCGCGACATGTCCATCGCCTGCAGGTTCTTGTTCTGGCTGAGGAAGGCCATGGACGCCATGCCGATCGTGATGAACATGATCGACGAGGCGATGATCAGCTCCAGCAGCGTGAAGCCGCGGGGACGCGAGGGGCGAGCACTCATTGGAAGACGGCCTGGGGGTTGGGCTTGTAGGCCATGGTGGTCACCTGGCGGAAGCCGAGGCCGGGCTCCTTCCAGCGCACGATGATCTGGATGAGCTTGCCGTTGGCCTGGCCACCGCCCGTGAGGTTCGCGGCGTACACGTTCCAGTAGCGGGTGAACTCCGCCGTCCCGTCGCGGTCCGCGTCCAGGGCCAGGCCCCGGTAGTTCGCGGCCGTCAGCACGCTGTCGGAGAACTGCGGGGTGGGGCTCGGGGTCGCGGCGCGTCCCAGGTCCCAGCCGCTGGTGAGATTGGTGTCGGCGAGCGAGGTGATGGCGGTGCCGGGAGACAGCCGGCTGTCCGCGTAGGGCCAGCCCCGCATGTTCTCGGCGAGCTCCTGGGCGACGGTGGTGGCCTGCGCCATGCGCTTGTTGAAGACGTTGGCGCGCGACGTGATGATCTGCAGCGAGGCGAAGCCCAGCAGACCCACGAGCACCACGCCCATGGCGATCATGGCCTCCACCAGCGTGGTGCCGCGCTGGGCGGCAAGGCGGCGCGAGTGCGTGCTCATTGCTCGAAGACCTCGATGACACCGGAGCGCCGGATGACGGCCACCGTGAAGGTGCGGGTGAGGTTGCCGGTGGTGCCCTTGATGCTGAACTGCTGGCCGATCACCGTCGGCGAGGAGGCGGCGCTCGCTCCGGCGAACGAGGCCGCGCCGTTCGAGGTGAAGAGCACCGCGCCGAAGCCCGAGTTCGTGCCGGAGGACTTGCAGAAGCTGCACGAGGCCAGCGAGGCCCCCTGCGCCGTGGTGACGGGCACCTGGGCGAAGGGCGCCGGGAGCGCCGCGTAGGAGGACGCCGCGAAGCTCACGTCCGAAGGCAGCGTGCCGGACGCGAGCACCGTGCCGGGCGCGGTCGGGTCGAAGGTGTCCAGGTTGAAGCCGGCCGCGGGCGCCTGCACGCCCCACCACCGCTTGCCGGTGGTGTCCACGACGAACGCCGTGGTGATCCCGCGGCCCACCGCCTCGGCGCGCATGCGCCGCAGCGCCTGGGCCACCTCGGTGGTCGCGTTCGAGTAGGTGGCGCGCTTCTTCATGTTGCCGAGCGCGGCGTAGCTGAGCCCTGCGAGGGTCGTGACGATCGCCAGCGCGATGGCGATCTCCAGCAGGGTGAAACCGCGTTGCATCTGCACTCTCATGGCACTCAAGGTGCCTGCAAGAGTAGTGCACCCTTCAACATCACGGAAATCGCTGGCTTCCGCCCGCCGAGACCCCTCCCGAGCAGGCTACTTCTTGCGAGGTACGCAAACGTTGCGAGGTAGGCGCGGGCCCACAGCGTGCGCTGTTGTGCGCGCCGGGGTGCGCACCGCGCACGCAGCACTCAACGCGTGGCGAAGAGGTCGAAGCCCGCCTCGCGCAGCATCCGCACCACGGTGAGCATGGGCAGCCCCTGCACGTTCGTGCGGTCGCCCTCGAGCCGCTGCAGCAGCGCCTGCCCCCGCCCCTCCACGCGGTAGCTGCCCGCGCAGCCCTCCCACTCGCCGGTGTCCAGGTAGTGCTCCAGCTCCGCCTCACCCACCGGATAGAACGAGAGCAGGCTCACCTCCACCGCCTGCGCGGCGTGCCCCGGCCCCAGCAGGCACACCCCGGTGCAGATGGCGTGCGTCCGGCCCAGCAGCTGGCCCAGCTGCCTTCGCGCGGCCTCGCGCGTGGGGGGCTTCGCGAGCACCTCGCCCTCCACCTCCACCAGCTGGTCCGCGCCCAGCACCCAGGCCTGCGGGTGGCGCGCGCTCACCGCCTGCGCCTTGCGCTGGGCGAGCAGTCGGACGGCCTCTCGTGCGCCGAGGGTGGGGGAGACGGCCTCGTCCACGCCGGGCGCCTCGGTGCGGTAGGGCAGCCCCAGCCCGTCCATCAGCGCGCGGCGGGCAGGGGAGGTGGAGGCGAGGATGAGCTCACGCATGGTGGGACCTACCGTAATCGTGCAGGCGGCCGGCGCCAACGGAGCGAGGGGGCAGGCGCCGCGCGCCCGGCCTTCCCCCAGCTTTCCCCCATCGACGCGATGCCGTAGCCTGCCGGGCCCTATGTCGACGCGCCGGCTCCGCGGCCCTCTCACCACGCCCAGGCGTGCCCTCGCCCTCGCCCTGCTGCTCGCCGCGGCGGGCTGCCAGCGCACCCAGCCGGAGGCTCCCCGCGCGGCCGCCGCTGCCGTCCCCGCCGCGCCCGAGCGCACGACGCCCGAGCGCACGCCTGAGGTCCGCGAGCCCCCGCGCGGCGAGCCGCACCCGCACGTGCAGCCGCTCGCGGTGTGCAAGGACGGAGGCGCCCCGCCGCTCGAGGCCGCGCGCGCCCACTACGACGCCCAGCACTACGCCGAGGCGCTCAGCTGCGCGGCGCGCGCCGCGGCGCTCGAGCCCGACAGCGCGGACGCGCACGCCGAGCGCGGCCTCGCGCTCGCGGCGCTGGAGCAGGATGCCGAGGCGCAGCTCGCCTTCGCGCGCGCGCTCGCGCTGGAGCCGGGCAACACCAATGCGCTGTGGGGCGCGGCGCACCTGTACATCGTCCAGCTCGCGAGCAGCCGCGAGCACGACGAGCTGGGGCTGCTCTACGCCGAGCGCGGCCTCTCCGAGTCCGTGAAGCGCCCCGAGCAGCTCGCGGACTTCGCGCTGCTCGCGGCCATGGCGCTCAACGACCTGGGCCGCTCGGCCGAGGCGCTCGAGCGCGCGGCGCTGGTGCTCGCGCGCGAGCCCAAGGACCGCGAGGCCGCGTACGAGCGCGCGCTCGCGCTCTTCGAGCTGTGCCGCTTCAAGGAGGCCAAGGCCGCCTTCACCGCGCTGCTGGACGACCCGGAGCGCGGCGCCCACGCGCACCATCACCTGGGCCTGCTGCTCGAGCGCGAGGGGAAGCTGAAGGAGGCGCAGGCCCACCTGGACCGGGCCCGCGCGCTCTCCCCGGACGAGTTCCCCGCGCCCCAGCTGCTCGGCGTCCCGGAGTTCCAGGCGGAGGTGGCGCGCGCCGTGGCGGCGCTGCCCGCGGACATGCGCAAGGACCTGGAGGGCATCCCGGTCACGGCCGAGGACGTGCCGGCGGATGCGGACCTGCTCTCGGGCGAGCCGCCGCTCTCGCCCACCATCCTGGGGCTGTTCCGCGGCCCTCCGCTCGATGAGCCCTGTGACGGGAGCGAAAGTCCTTGCCGCTCGGTGGCCCTGTACCGCAAGAACCTGGCGCGCGCCGTGACCAGCCGGGCGGAGCTGCTCGAGCAGATCCAGGTCACGCTGCTCCACGAGGTGGGGCACCTGCGCGGTGAGGACGACGAGGAGCTCGCCGCGCGCGGGCTCGAGTGAGCGCGCCATGTCGAAGTACAAGAAGACCGCCCTCGCACCGGAGCAGCTGCTGCCCACGGTGAAGGTGAGCCCCAAGGGGGCCAAGGGCCTGCGGGGCGCGAGCCCCTGGCTGTACCGCACGGAGGTCGTGGAGGCCCCGGAGGCCCTGCCCCCGGGCGCCGTCGTCCGGGTGGTGGACCTGCAGGGCAACCCCATCGGGCAGGCCTTCCACGCGCAGAAGAGCCCGCTCGCGCTGCGCCTGCTCACCCGCCGGAGCGCCGCGCAGGAGCCGGTGGACGAGGCCTTCTTCGAGCGCCGCCTGCAGCTCGCGCTCGCCCGGCGCTCGGCCCTCGGCCCGCGCGACGGCGTGCGCCTGGTGCACGGCGAGGCGGACCTCCTGCCCGGCCTCTTCGTGGACCGCTACGGCGCGGGCCTCACGCTGCAGACCCTGAGCGAGGGCATGGACGTGCGCAAGGAGGCGCTCGCGCGCCACCTGCTCGCGCTCACCCGCGAGCAGGGCGTGACGCACGTGGTGTGCCGGGACGACGCGAGCGGGCGCGACTTCGAGGGGCTGCCGCGCGAGGTGCGGCTGCTCGCCGGCGAGGCGCCCGCGCGCTTCACCTACCACGAGGGGCAGAACCGCTTCGAGGTGGACCTGCTCGGGGACATGAAGACGGGCGCCTTCCTCGACCAGGTGGACAACCACCTGCGCGCCGGCGAGCTCGCGCGCGGCGAGGCGCTGGATCTCTTCAGCTACCACGGCGGCTTCGCGCTCTCGCTCGCGCGCCGCTGCAGCCGCGTGCTCGCGGTGGAGCAGGACGCCACGGCGGCCGAGCGCATCGGGCACAACGCCCGCGCGAACGCGCTCTCGAACGTGGAGGTGCAGCACGGCAACGCCTTCGACGTGCTGCGCACCTTCGCCCAGGGCGAGCCGCGCTTCGACACGGTGGTGCTGGACCCGCCGGGGCTCGCCAAGCGCAAGGAGGGGCTCGGCACGGCGCTGCGCGCCTACCACGAGCTGAACCTGCGCGCCTTCAAGTGCGTGCGGCCCGAGGGGCTGCTGGTCACCTGCTCCTGCTCGGGCAAGCTCTCACGCGAGGCCTTCGAGGAGATGGTGCTCTCGGCGGCGCACGACGCGCGCCGCAGCGTGCAGATCCTCGAGCGGCGCGGCGCCGGGCTGGATCACCCGGTGCTCGCGGGGCTGCCGGAGAGCGAGTACCTCAAGGCGCTCTACCTGCGCGTGCTCTAGCGGCCGCGCGCAGGGCGCTACTCGATCCCCAGCTCCTTGCGCAGCCGGCCCACCACCTTGAAGTACTCGGTGCGGCCGAAGGCCACGTTGAGGATGTGGAAGTCCTTCTTGGAGAGCCCCACGCACCCGAAGCAGTAGTTGCAGTCCGAGAGGTTGCGGCACAGCACCAGGTAGGCGCTGGTGCTGCAGTTCTCGCACTGGATGCAGTACGCGCACGCGTTGCAGCTCTTCGCGTCCGTGCAGTGGCTGCAGTTGTTGCACAGGGTGCAGCGCGTGCAGTGGGTGCACTGGTAGCAGCTGTCGCAGTCGGTGCAGAACATGCAGTTCGCACAGCGCTGGCAGCCCTCGCACGCGTAGGAGCCGGGGTTGCCCGGGTCCGCCGAGAACTGCTTCGCCAGGCGGCCGAACTGCTCGAGGAACTCCCGCTTGCCCAGCTGCGCCACCGCCGCGCGCGCCGCCTCCACGTCCGCTGCGGACTCCGTCGCCCGCGTCCCTGCTCCCTTGCCCGACTCCTTGACCACGGTGCGGTGCTCCTTTTTTACCTGCCCCCGAGGGCGATGGGGGCCTGCGCGAGCCGCGACAGACCCGGTAGATCCATGCGCTGCAGCACGGCGCGCGCCTCCGCCGTGGAGCTGAAGCCGTGGCCCGTCACGGCCACCACGAAGCGCTCGCCTACCAATAGCATCGCCTCCACGCGCCCGCTGTCGTCCGGGCGGTGGCTCACGTAGCCCACCGCGCTGTCGAAGAGCAGGGGGCGGGTGGGCAGCGCGAGCACCGGGAGCCCCGCGGCGAGGCGGCTCGCCTCGGCGGCCTGGGCCTGCTGCGTGGTGGTGCGGATGGACTCCGCGATGCGCGCGTACAGCGAGGTGTCCACGATGCGCACCGAGAGCTGGCGCGCGCCGCGCTCGCCGCCCGGCCCCAGCTCCCCGGCGTCCAGGGCGCTGCCCGCGCTGAACACCTGCTCGGCCTCGCTCACCCGCACCTCGCCGTAGCGGCCCGTGGAGGCCACGGCGCGCAAGGGGCGGAAGCCCTCGGGCGGGGGCGGCAGGAAGGCCTGCAACGTGCGGAAGGGCATGCAGCCCTGCTCCGCACCCGCGGCGCTCGCGGCCGCCGCCGCGCGCGAGGCGGCCGCCGCCACGGCGCCCGCGTCCGGGGACCCACGCAGGCCCAGGTCCTCGCCGGACGCAGCGCTGCGGCCGCACCCGGCGGCAGGGAGCAGCACGACACTGAGTACTGCCAGCAGCGCCTGCACGGGTCGGTGGTTGCGCACGGTGAAATCAAAGAGTATCCCGGGCCGCCGCGCAATGGACCTCTCGAAGCTCAATCCGCCACAGCGCGAGGCCGTGACCACCCTGCAGGGCCCCCTGCTGGTGCTCGCCGGGGCCGGCAGCGGCAAGACGCGCGTCATCACGCACCGCATCGTGCACCTGCTCAACGAGCGCCCGGGCAACATCCTCGCCCGCAACATCCTCGCCGTGACCTTCACCAACAAGGCCGCCTCCGAGATGAAGGAGCGGCTGGTGCACATGGCGGGCCCTCGCGCCCAGGGTGTGCTGGTGTGCACCTTCCACGCCTTCGGCGCCGAGGTGCTGCGCGAGGACATCCACCGGCTGGGGTGGCCCAGGAAGTTCGCCATCGCGGACATGGGCGACCAGCTGGCCATCATCCGGCGCGCCATGCGCGAGCGCAGCATCGACGACCGCGCCTTCGATGCGCGCAAGGTGCTCACCCTCATCTCGCGCCACAAGAACGCGGGCCAGGAGCCCCAGCCCAAGGGCCTGGGCCCGGACGGCGAGGGGATGGGGGACGACTACGATCTCATCACCCACCTGGTCTTTCCCCTCTACCAGCTGAGCCTCAAGGCGCAGGGCTCGGTGGACTTCGACGACCTGCTGCTCTTGCCCGCGCGCCTGCTGCGCGAGTTCCCGGACCTGCGCGAGAAGTACACCCGGCGCTTCCGCTACCTGCTGGTGGACGAGTTCCAGGACACCAACTACGCGCAGCTGGACCTGCTCACGCTGCTCGCGGGCGACAACCGCCACGTGTGCGCGGTGGGCGACGACGACCAGTGCATCTACAGCTGGCGCGGCGCCGAGGTGAAGAACATCCTGCGCTTCGACCAGTACTTCCCCGGTGGGAAGGAGGTCCGGCTCGAGCAGAACTACCGCTCGAGCCAGGTGGTGCTGGACGCCGCCAACGCCGTCATCGCGCAGAACCCCGAGCGCAAGGCCAAGCGGATGTGGACCGACCGCGCCGGGGGCCAGCGCATCAAGGTGGTGACCTGCCCCAGCGAGGAGGAGGAGGCGCGCTACGTCGCGCACGAGATCCTCAAGCACCTGTCCGCGGGCATCCCCGCGGACGACATCGCGGTGCTCTACCGCACCAACGGCCAGGCCCACCCCATCGAGGAGCAGCTGCGCGAGAAGGGCATCCACTACGAGGTGGTGGGCGGCAGCGAGTTCTTCGACCGGCGCGAGGTGAAGGACGTCATCGCCTACTTCAAGGTGATCGCGAACCCGCAGGATGAAGTGAGCCTGCTGCGCATCGTGAACGTGCCGGCGCGCGGCATCGGGGACGTGACCATGGAGCGCCTCGCCGCCTTCGCGCGGGTGAAGGGCGTGCGCCTGCCGGACGCCATGGCGCTCGCCGCCGAGTGCGAGGACCTGCCCACGGGAGCGGCCGAGAAGGTGGGCGAGTTCCTCGCCCTCATCGAGCGCTACCGCCAGGCCTACACGCGCGGCAACCTCGCCGAGACGACGCGCCGGCTGCTCGAGGAGACGGGCTTCAAGGAGGCCGCGCGCGCGCTCACCGCGAGCGCCACCGTGGCGGACCGCAAGCTCAAGAGCATCGACCAGGTGCTGACGTCCCTGGACAACTTCGAGAAGCGCGAGGGCAAGAAGGCGAGCCTCCTCACCTACCTGAACCGCCTCTCGCTCGACACGCGCCAGGAGGAGGAGGAGCTGCCCACGGGGGCGAAGCGGGTGACGCTGATGACCCTGCACTCGAGCAAGGGGCTCGAGTACCGGCTCGTCTTCTTCATCGGCATGGAGGAGGACCTGATGCCCCACGGCGGCATGCAGGGCGAGGCGCAGAACCTCGAGGAGGAGCGCCGCCTCTGCTACGTGGGCATCACCCGCGCCAAGGAGCTGCTCTACCTCACGCGCGCCGGCACCCGGGTGAAGCGGGGCAAGGAGGTGCCCCGCACGCCCAGCCGCTTCCTCCAGGACCTGCCGGACGAGTGCGTGGAGCTGGTGGACCTGAGCGCGCCGCCCCCCGGGCCCCCCACGGAGAAGGAGAAGAACTTCTTCGCGGACCTCAAGAGCCGCTTCAAGGCGAAGACGGGCTAGGGGGCAGGGGAGGGAGCGCCTCCTGGCGAGGGGCGGGATGAGCGCGCGCCGCCCACCTGTCCTTGACTTCCCGTCCCCGTCGTCCTATCTCGCCCGCTTTCCGCCCGCCTGCCCGGCTCGTCCAGTAGAGGGTCGGAGGGTTGGGAACAGCTTGCGGCCCGCTGAGGGAGGCGCCGCAGATTCAAGCAGTTCTAAAGGGAGTTCACGCAATGTCGCAGAGGACCTACAGCGCGAAGCCCGCGGACATCAAGCGCCAGTGGCACGTCATCGACGTGTCCGACAAGGTGCTCGGCCGCGCGGCCAGCCAGATCGCCACCCTGCTCAAGGGCAAGCACAAGGCCATCTACACCCCGTCGATCGACACCGGGGATCACGTGATCGTGATCAACGCGGCGCAGGTGAAGGTGACGGGCAAGAAGGAGCAGCAGAAGCTCTATCACCGTCAGCCGCGCGCCGGCTTCCCCGGTGCCCTGAAGACCACGAACCTCGAGAAGCTGCGCGAGCGTCACCCCGAGGACGTCATCATCAACGCCGTGAAGCGCATGCTCCCGCGCAACGCGCTCGGCCGCCAGATGATGACGAAGCTCAAGGTGTACGCCACCGACGCCCACCCGCACGCCGCCCAGAAGCCGGTCGCGCGCGAGGTCGAGGCTTAAAGCCCTCTTCGAGAGAGACGACAAAACACAATGGCTACCTCTACTTACAACGGTTTCTACGCGACCGGCCGCCGCAAGGAGTCCACCGCGCGCGTGTGGCTCAAGGCTGGCGCTGGCGTCATCACCGTCAACGGCCGCGAGCTCAACGACTACTTCGGTCGCGAGACCTCGAAGATGGTCCTCAACCAGCCCCTCGAGATCCTCGAGCAGAAGGGCAAGATCGACGTCACGGTGAACGTGAAGGGCGGCGGGCTCAGCGGCCAGGCCGGCGCCATCCGCCACGGCATCGCGCGCGCCCTCTGCGCCTTCAACCCGGAGTTCCGTCCGGCCCTCAAGAAGGCCGGCTTCCTCACCCGCGATGCTCGCGCGGTCGAGCGCAAGAAGTACGGTCAGCCGGGCGCCCGTCGCCGGTTCCAGTTCTCCAAGCGCTAAGCCGCTCGGGAACACCGAAGCTTCGGAAGTACGCCAGCGGCGGAGGCCTCCCTCGGGAGCCTCCGCCGTTGTGCTTTTGCGGGGCCGCTGTGTGCGCGGCTCCCACGGCGCGCCCGCGCCCATGCGGGTGCTAGAGTCCGCGGCTCCCCTCCTCACCGGGTCGAGCCGGAACGGCGTCATGGAACTGAACGAGATTCTGCAGATCGCGCTGCGCGGCGGCGCTTCGGACATCCACCTCAAGGCGGGCCTGCCCCCGATGTTCCGGGTGGACGGCAGCCTCGTGCCCCTCAAGGACGGCAAGCGGCTGCCTCCGGAGGAGGTGGCGCGCATGGCGTTCGGGATCATGAACGAGTTCCAGAAGGAGAAGTTCAAGAGCTCGAACGAGGTGGACCTCGCCTACGGCGTGCCCGGCCTGGGGCGCTTCCGCGTCAACGTGTTCCAGCAGCGCGGCACGATCGGCGCCGTGCTGCGCGTCATCCCCTTCAAGGTGCTCTCCATCAAGGAGCTGATGCTGCCGCCCAGCCTCGAGAAGATCTGCCTCGAGGAGCGCGGCCTCATCCTGGTCACCGGCACCACCGGCTCGGGCAAGAGCACCACGCTCGCGGCGCTGATCGATCACATCAACTCGCACGAGACCAGCCACATCATGACGGTGGAGGACCCGATCGAGTTCCTCATCCGCGACAAGCGCTCCATCGTGAACCAGCGCGAGGTGGGCGTGGACACCGCCTCCTTCAGCGTGGCGCTCAAGAGCGCGCTGCGCCAGGACCCGGACGTCATCCTGGTGGGCGAGATGCGCGACCTGGAGACCATCGAGACCGCGCTCACCGCGGCCGAGACCGGCCACCTGGTGCTCAGCACCCTGCACACGCTGGACGCCACCGAGACCATCAACCGCATCGTCTCGGCCTTCCCGCCCTACCAGCAGAAGCAGGTGCGCATCCAGCTGGGCAGCGTGCTCAAGGCGGTGGTCAGCCAGCGCCTCGTGCCGCGCGCGGACGGCAAGGGCCGCGTGGCCGCGGTCGAGGTGCTCAAGTGCACCACGCGCGTGAAGGAGCTCATCGAGGACAAGGACCGCACGAAGGAGATCCCGGACGCCATCGCCCAGGGCCACCAGACCTACGGGATGCAGACCTTCGACCAGTCGCTCATGCAGCTCGTGCGCAACGGCCTGGTCAGCTACGACGAGGCGCACCGCCAGTCGACGAACCCGGACGACTTCGCGCTGCGCTTCAGCGGCATCAGCGGCACCTCGGACTCCAAGTGGGACGACTTCGACGCGCGCGCCGGCGAGGCGCCCGCGGTGCCCGGCACCCAGGCCTTCGCCCAGCGCGGTGCTCCGGCGGGCGCAGCGCCCCCGGCCGCCGCTGCGCGCGCGCCGCTGGCCGGCGGGCCCATCCGCCCGCCCACCGGGCCCGCGGCTCCCGCGCGCACCATGACCCCGGCCGCGCCGCGCCCCGCAGCCCCCGCGCCCGCGGCCCCTGCGCCGGCCGCCGTGCCGCCTGCGCCCAAGCCGGCGGGCGCGGACGACTTCGAGATCGAGCGCTTCTAGCTAGGCGTCGTCGTCGCCCAGCTGCGCGCGCAGGCGCACGAGGCGCGAGGGGCCGACCAGCCCCTCGCGCGCGAGCGTCTGCAGCCAGCCCACGAGCGCGGCGAGAGCCAGGCCCTGGGCCTGCTCGTCCTGCCCCTCGAGCTCGCCCTCCACCACGGACTCCACGTGCTCGGGGTTGATGGGGGCGGGGCCGTCCTCCCACGCCGCGTTCACCAGCGCGCGCGCCATGCGCTCGCGCAGGGTGCGCGCCTCGGGCGTGGAGCCCTCGCGCGCGTACGTGTCCACCAGCCCGTCCACGCGCTCGCGGCTCAGGGACGCGAGCGCGGGCACCTCGCCCAGCGTCTCGAGCACGAAGTCCGCGTCGAAGTCCGCGCCCTCGTCGTCGTAGCCGAAGGCCTCCTCCAGGAGGATGGAGGCGATGAAGGCGTCCGTCTCCTCGTCGCTCGCGCCCTCGGTGCCGAGCGCGGCGCGGGCGCGCGCCACGGCGGGCCCCAGCCGCGCGTCCTCCGCGAGCGCGCGCACGGCGGCGTGCGCCGAGAGCAGCACGAGCGCGGCCTGGGTGTCCGAGGAGAGGTGGCGCGCCGTGCGCGAGCCGGTGAGCACCGCGCGCTGCTCGGGGTGGGCCTGGGCGGCGGCGGCGAAGAGGGGCTCGGGCCCCTCCAGCGGCTCGCCCGCCTCCAGCTTGCGCAGGGTGTCTCGGGCGGCGTCGGGGTCGAGGAAGCGGGCGAGGACGGGGTGCATGACAGAGGGGGCTGTTAGCACCTTGTGGGAGGGCGGTGTAGAGGAGCGGTGCATGGCGTCCGACGACTCACAGGATGACTCCCGGGAAGGCTCTCCGGACGGCGGCCCGCGCCGCCCGCGCGCGAAGCGGGCGCCGCCGCCCCCCTCGGGCCCCGAGGCGCTGCAGGCCGCGCAGGACGCCTGCCTGCGGCTGCTGCGCGCGCGCGCCCGCAGCACGCGCGAGCTCGCGCTCGCGCTGGAGCGCCGCGGCTTCTCCGAGGCCACCCGCGACGAGGCGCTCGAGCGGCTTCGCGGCTGGGGCTACCTGGACGACGCGCGCTTCGCCCGCGAGCGTGCCGGGGCGCTGCTCTCCCGGGGCCGGCTCGCGCCCGCGGCGGTGCTGCAGCGGCTCGAGGCGCAAGGGGTGGAGGGGGCGGCGGCGCGCGCGGCGCTGGGGGAGGCGAGCGCGGAGGCCGGCTTCGACGCCCGCTCGGCCGCGCGCGCGCTCCTGCAGAAGCGGCGGCTGCTGCCCGGCGCCGCCCCGCTCGGGCCGAGGGACCGGGCGCGCGCCGCCCGCCTCCTGCTCGGGCGGGGCTACTCCGAGGACCTGGTGAACGAGCTGCTCGGTGCGGGAGCGCTGGACCCCCCTGGCGGGGAGGATTAGCGTGTCGCCCCCGAACATGCGCACCCTCCGCCTCGCCCTGTCCTGCTGCTGTGCCCTCCTGCTCGCTGCCGGCTGCGCCAGCACCCAGCACGCCCCGGTCAACTTCACCCAGGACGCCCGCTCCAACCTGGACAAGGGCAAGGAGGCGCTCGAGGGCAAGGAGTTCGAGGAGGCGCAGACCTACTTCGAGGAGGTGCGCACCAAGTACCCCTTCCTCGAGGAGGCGAAGGAGGCCGAGCTGCTGATGGCCGACCTGGACTACGCCCGCGAGCGCTACGCCGAGGCGCGCGACCGCTACCAGGCCTTCGTGAAGGCGCACCCCTCGCACCCCAGCGTGGACTACGCCGCCTTCCGCGCCGCCACCACGCACCTCAAGGACATGCCCACCGAGATCTTCTTCCTGCCCCCGGCCTCGGAGAAGGACCAGGTGGAGGTGAAGGGCGCGTACGAGGCGCTGCGCGACTTCCTCAAGGAGTACCCGGGCTCCAAGTACGAGGGCGAGGCGCGCAAGCTCTTCGACGACGTGCGCCGCCGCCTCGTGGACCACGAGCTGTACGTGGCGCGCTTCTACGCGAAGCGCGACCGCTGGGCCGGCACCGCGCGCCGCCTCGAGGGGCTGCTCGAGGCCTACCCGGGCTCCTCGAAGGAGGAGGAGGCCTTCTTCCTGCTGCACGAGGCCTACGAGAAGCTGCACGACACCGCGCGCGCCCAGGAGACGCTGCGGCGGGTGCAGAGCCGGATGCCCGGCACGCCCGCGGCCGAGCGCGCCCGCAAGCTGCTGGGCGCGTGAGCGCAGCGCAGGCCTCAGCCCGAGCCGAGGCCCGGGCGCGCAGGGCAGGGCTGCTCGTCGGCGCGCTCGCGCTCGCGCTGCTCCTCCTCTCGCCGCGCCTGCTCTCGCTCTCGGCGGGGCCGCGCGCGGAGATCCTCACCGCCCTCAAGTCGCTCGAGCAGCGCGGGCTCGAGCTCTCCGTGCCCGGAAGCCCCCAGCCGCTGCGCTCGCGCACGGTGCACTTCAGCCGCCTGAGCGTGGGGCCGGCGGATGGCGCCGGGCCCCCGGGCGCCGCCGCGCTCGCCCGCGCGACGCTGGACTTCGAGGGGGCGCTGGGCGCGACGAAGGTGAGCTCGGTGGGCGTGGAGCAGGTGCCCTTCGCCCCGGGCGCCTCCGGGAGCGGGGGCGTCGCGCGCTGGCGCCCGGTGGCGAGCGCCGCGCCGCGGCTCGTGGCGGTGGTGGCCGCGCTCGAGGCGCGCCGCCAGGCGCTCGAGGCCGGAGACCGGACCCGGCTCGCCGCCCTCTCGGCCGGGGGCGCTCCGCAGGGCGCGGCCCCGAAGGCCTCCGAAGAGGCGCTCGCGCAGGTGCTCTCCGTGCAGGACCGCGACTACCGCGCCGAGGCCTGGTACGTGCGCCTCGAGCGCGACGAGGCCTCGGTGGGGGAGCACTGGCACCTCACGGGCTCGGCGCCCGGGGGCAGCCGGGTGGACCTGCGGGGGGAGCGCCGGCTGCTGCTCGTTCGCCGCGGCGAGGAATTCTTCTTTTCCCCCGGGGTCATGTAGGCTCACCCCCCTACCCAGCAAGGTCGGGACATGGACGAGGCGCTCAAGCAGTTGCTGACCCTGGGGCGGGGCTACTTCGAAAAGAAGCAGTACGCCCAGGCCGAGCATTACCTGTCGCAGTTCGTCGAGCAGAACCAGGCGTTCGCCGACGTCTACAACATGCTCGGCATCATCCACCACGACCAGGGCCAGTTCGCCCGGGCGCAGCGCGCGTTCGAGGCGGCGCTGCGGCTCAACCCCGCGTACACGGAGGCGGCGCTGAACCTGGCCGTCATCTACAACGACATGGGGAAGTACCAGGAGGCGAAGGAGGTCTACCAGGCGGCGCTCGCGCGGCAGAAGAGCGCCCCCGGGGAGATGGACCCCTTCGTGAAGGGGAAGATCGCCAACATGTACGCCGACATCGGCGACGTGTTCCTCTCCAGCGGCGTGTGGGAGCAGGCCATCGCCGAGTACCGGCGCGCGCTCGCCCTCTGCCCCCAGTTCGTGGACATCCGGCTGCGCCTGGGTGACGCGCTGCGCGACTCGGGCGCCCGCGAGGAGGCCGTGGCCGAGTTCGAGCAGATCCTCGAGCAGAACCCGGGCTTTCTCCCGGGTCGCATCCACTACGGCATTGCGCTTTACTCTGCGGGCAGGCGGGCGGACGCTGTCCGCGTCTGGGAAGAGGTGCTCCTGCGCAGCCCTGGCAACAAGAGCGCCGAGATGTACCTGAACCTCGTCCGGGACGTGAAGGACCCGGCCAAGGTGGAAGATGCAGGCTGATGGTTTCGGCGTAGCTCCTCTGGGGGTCACAGGACCGTGAACACTCTCTCCAGCTCGGCGGCGAAGGCCTTCGCGCTCAAGTTCATCTCCGGCAAGTACCAGGGCGGCGAGTTCCCCCTGAAGACGGAGAAGCAGATCGTGATCGGCCGCTCCAGCGAGCTGGACATGGTGCTCGTGGAGGACATGGTCAGCCGCAAGCACGCCAAGATCACCGTGGCGGCCAGCGGCATCACCATCGAGGACCTCGGCTCCACCAACGGGACCTTCGTCAACGGCGAGAAGGTGAAGCAGGCGCAGCTCAAGGAGGGGGACCGCATCCTCATCGGCACCTCCATCCTCAAGCTCGTGCAGCAGGGCGCGGACAGCGCCCACGTCGACGAGTCCATGGCGAAGCGCAAGCTGGAGGAGGCCGCCGCCGCCCAGGCCGCGCGCACCTCCACCAAGGCCTCGTCCATGACGGGCAAGATCGAGGAGATCCCACTTCCGGACCTCCTCCAGCTCTTCCACACCTCGAAGAAGAACGGCGTGCTCGTGGTCAACGACGCGCACGAGGGCCGCGTCTACCTGCGCCAGGGCCGCGTCTACTACGCCGTCATCGACGACAACCACGACCTCGGCCCCCAGAAGAGCTTCAACCGCATCGTCACCTGGGAGCAGGGCGACTTCGAGCTGCGCCCCGCCGAGGCGCAGGAGTTCATGGTGGAGCTGGACTCCTCCACCGAGGCGCTCCTGATGGACGCGCTGCGCCAGCTCGACGAGCTCAAGCGCATCCAGAAGGACCTGCCGCCGCCCGCCGCGCGCCTCGCGCTCGCGCAGCCGCTCAGCGCGCCCCTGCGCGAGCTGTCCCCGGTGCAGCTGGACGTGCTGCAGGCCGTGCACAACCACGGCGCGCTGCAGCCCGTGCTGGACCACTCGCCCAGCGACGACGTCGTCACCGCGGAAGCACTCGTGCACCTGATGAAGAAGGAATACGTGCGCGTGGGCTAGCGCCTGGGGTAGGGAAGGGGCATGGACAAGCCCCTTCCTCCCAAGCGCCTCACCGAGCTGAGTCACTGCGCGGGTTGAGCGGCCAAGCTCCGGCCCTCGGACCTGGCGCACGTGCTGCGCCACATGAAGACGACGAAGGACAAGCGCGCGCTGGTGGGCTTCGGCACCAGCGATGACGCCGCGGTGTACCGCGTGGCCCCCGGCATGGCGCTGGTCAACACGGTGGACTTCTTCCCCCCCGTGGTGGACGACCCGTTCCAGTTCGGCGCCATCGCGGCCGCCAACGCGCTCTCGGACATCTACGCCATGGGCGCGAAGCCCCTCTTCGCGCTCAACCTGGTGGGCTTCCCCAAGGAGCAGCCGCTCAAGGTGCTCTCGCGCATCCTCGAGGGCGGCCAGTCCAAGGCGGAGGAGGCGGGCATCCCCATCCTCGGCGGCCACTCCATCCAGGACCCCGAGCCCAAGTACGGGCTCGCCGTCACCGGCACGGTGCACCCGAAGAAGGTGCTCACCAACGCGGGCGCGAAGGTGGGCGATGCGCTGCTGCTGACCAAGCCGCTGGGCTCGGGCATCGCCACCACCGCCATCAAGCGCGGGCTCGCCTCGCGCGAGCTGACGAAGCGCGCGGTGGCGCTGATGAGCACGCTGAACCGCGCGGCCGGCGAGGCCTTCGCCTCGGGGAAGTTCCGGGTGAACGCGCTCACCGACGTGACGGGCTACGGCCTGCTCGGGCACCTGCTGGAGATGATGGAGGGGGCGCGCACGCGGGCGCTCGTGGACCTGGAGCGCATCCCGCTCATGGCGGGGGTGCCCGCGCTCGCGGCGCAGGGCGTGGTGCCCGGGGGCACGAAGGCGAACCTCGCGCACGTGGCGAAGCGGGTGCGCTTCCCCGAGGGCCTGCCGGAGGAGATCCAGTGGGTGCTCGCCGACGCGCAGACCAACGGCGGGCTGCTCGCGAGCGTCCCCGCGCGCGACGTGCCCAAGGCGCTGCGCGCGCTCGAGAAGGCCGGCGTGGAGGCCGCCCTCATCGGCGAGGTCATCCAGGGCCGCCCCGGCATCGACGTGCTGGGCTAGCTCCCCCGCCTGCCGGGTAGAAGAGCGCAGCCGTCCCCTCTCCCCCTGGGAGAGGGGGCGAAGAACCACTACCATCCGCCTCCCGTGCGCCTCGCCCCGCTGCTGCTCCTGCTGCTCGCCGTGCCCACCCTCGCCGCCGAGCGCCGCGCGCGCGTGGTGATCGACCCGGGGCACGGCGGCGCGCAGGACGGCGCAAAGGGCGCGAAGGGCTACGCGGAGAAGCAGCTCGCGCTGCAGCTCTCGCGCCGCCTCGAGGCGCAGCTCACGCGCCAGGGCGTGCAGGTGACGCTCACGCGCACGGGGGACAAGGACGTGCCGCTGCCGGAGCGCGTGGCGGCGGCGAACCGCGAGGCGCCGGACCTCTTCGTCTCCCTGCACGCGAACTCCATGCCCACGCGCTCCCTGCGCGCGCGCACCGAGGGCATCGAGACCTACTTCCTTTCCGCCTCGGCCTCCGGAGAGGCGGCGCGGCGCACGGCGGCGCGCGAGAACGCGGAGGCGCCGGCGCGCGCGAGCAGCGCGGGCCAGGACACGCTCTCGCGCATCCTGCAGGACCTGGTGCGCACCGAGGCGCACGCGGACGCGAGCCGGCTCGCCTATGCCGTGCACCCGCGGCTCATCGCGGCCACGCGCGCGTACGACCGCGGCGTGCAGCAGGCGCCCTTCTTCGTGCTGATGGGAGTGGAGGCGCCCGCCATCCTGGTCGAGGTGGGCTTCATCTCGCATCCCGAGGAGGGGGCGCGCCTGGCCACGGCCGCCTACCAGGAGCGCGTGGCGGGGGCCATCGCGCAAGGGGTGCAGGCCTTCCTCGAGGAGACGCGCCGTCGCGACGCAGGCGGGCAGCCGCCGCCGGTCGCGCGCGAGAGCGCGCCCTGAGGGGCGGCCCGCGTGTGCTACACACGCGCAGGCCACCCGCCACCCACCTGAGACAAGGAGTCCCCTCCATGCGGTCCTTCCAGCGCGGCGCGCTCGACCTGCGCCCGGTCACCCTCACTCCTGGCGTCTCGCGGCACGCGGAGGGCAGCGTGCAGGTGGAGTTCGGGCACACCCGCGTGCTCGTCACCTGCTCTACCGAGGAGCGCGTACCGCCGCACCTGATGGGCAAGGGCACGGGCTGGGTGACGGCGGAGTACGGGATGCTGCCGCGCGCCACGCACACGCGCAGCCAGCGCGAGGCGGCCAAGGGCAAGCAGACCGGCCGCACGCAGGAGATCCAGCGCCTCATCGGCCGCTCCATGCGCGCCGCAGTGGACCTGCAGCAGCTGGGGCCGCGCACCCTCACGCTGGACTGCGACGTGCTGCAGGCGGACGGCGGCACGCGCACTGCCTCCATCACGGGCGCCTACGTCGCCCTCGCGCTCGCGCTGCGCACGCTGAAGCAGAAGGGCACCCTCACCAAGAACGTGAAGCTGCTGCCGCTCGCGGCGGTGTCCGTGGGCGTGGTCTCGGGCGAGGTGCGCGTGGACCTCGACTACGACGAGGACTCCAACGCCGAGGTGGACCTGAACCTGGTGGCCACGGCGGACGGGCGCATCGTGGAGGTGCAGGGCACGGCGGAGCACAAGCTCTTCGACCGCAAGGGCCTGGACGCGATGCTCGACGGCGGGCTCGCCGCCATCGCGCAGCTGTGCGCCGCGCAGGCGAAGGTGCTGGGAGAGGGCGGATGAGCGCCCCCCGCGTGCTCTTCGCCACCACCAACGCGGGCAAGCTGCGCGAGCTGCGCGGGCTGGTGGGTGACGCGCTCGAGGTGCTGGGGCTCGCGGACGTGGCTCCCATCCCCGAGCCCTCGGAGGACGCGGACACCTTCGAGGAGAACGCCCAGCTCAAGGCGCGCGCCTACGCGAGCGCGAGCGGGCTGCCCGCGCTCGCGGACGACTCGGGGCTGTGCGTGGACGCGCTCGGCGGGCGCCCCGGCGTGCTCTCGGCGCGCTACGCCCCGGGCGACGACCGCGCCCGCTACGAGAAGCTCCTGCGCGAGCTCGCGGGCGTGCCGGAGGCCCAGCGCACGGCCTCCTTCCGCTGTGCGCTCGCGCTCGCGCAGCCCGGCGGAGGGGCCATCCAGGTGGAGGTCGGCGAGTGCCGCGGCGCCATCGCGCACGCGCCCCGGGGGACGCATGGGTTCGGCTACGACCCGGTGTTCCTGCTCGCGGACGGCCGCCACCTCGCGGAGCTGACGTCGGAGGAGAAGGGGAGGCTCTCGCACCGCGGCGCCGCCTTCCGCCTCATGCGCCCGCACCTGCTCGCCCTGCGGGGGGCCTGAACTTGCCTTGCCTCCCCGCGGCGGATGGGCGAAGAATGCCGCCGCCCCGCTGCTCGGGGGACTTCAGGGAATTTCATCGGGACGTAGCGCAGCCTGGTAGCGCACCTGCCTTGGGCGCAGGGGGTCGGAGGTTCGAATCCTCTCGTCCCGATTCGTCGTAGCCGTACGGTGTGAAACGTCGGGCTCCGGTAGCTCAGCTGGATAGAGCATCGGCCTTCTAAGCCGAGGGTCGTGGGTTCGAGTCCCGCCCGGGGCGCCACCGTTTCACCCCGAAAAGGGCTTGAACCGCCCTGGCATCCAGGATAGGGAAGCGCGCCCCGCTCCGCTGCTCGGGAGCTGGGTGCGAGTCGTGACGGCGGCCATAGCTCAACTGGTTAGAGCGCAGGACTGTGACTCCTGAGGTTACCGGTTCGATCCCGGTTGGCCGCCCTTCTTCGCCCCCTCTGCTTCGCCCACTCTCAAGCGCCTATAGCTCAACTGGATAGAGCATCGGCCTTCGAAGCCGAGGGTTGGGGGTTCAAGTCCCTCTGGGCGCGCAAAAAAGGCCGTGCGAGGGACTTCCCCGCACGGCCTTTCGTCTTTGCGCAGCCTGGCTACGCCCTGGGACTAGGCGTCCGCCTTCTGGCCCGTGCCGTTGCGCGCGGAGGGGCTGACGACGCGGAAGCGCAGGTGCGTCTCCGCCTCGAGCGCGGTGAGGTTGTCGCGGATGGCCTTGGCCCACTTCGCCTTGGGCTGCTCCATCAGCTTCTCGTGCGCGAGCTCGATGGTCTCGCTCAGCTCCTCGTCGCTCAGCTCACCCGCGGTACGGCCCTTGTGCGGGCCGAAGGCCACGATCGTGCTGCTGGTGGCGTTCGCCGCCTGGGCGCTGCCCTCGCCGTCGGCGGCCTGCACCTCGATGACCAGCTGCTGCGTGGGCTGCACCTTCTCGGCCTTCGCCGCAGGGGCAGGGGCAGGGGCCGCCGCGGCCGGAGCCGAGGAGAAGGAGGCCTTGCGCGAGCCGCTGCCCTTGCCGCCCAGCACCTCGTAGGGGGCGCTGTCCGCGGCGTCGTCGTTGGAAGCGGAGGCAGACGCCGCGGCAGGGGCCGGAGCCGCCGCCGGAGCGCTGCGCTCGGCGTGGGCCGCGGGCGCGGGGGCCGCGTCCACGAACTCCTCCGCCGGCATCTCCTCGCGCACGTAGAGCCCGCCGAAGGCCTCGGGGTAGGCCTTGCGCAGCGCCGCGACGCGGGCGCACTTCTCGATCATGGTGGTGGGGATCTTCGACCACAGGGGCGACTGCTGCACGTAGCCCGCGAAGTCCAGCCACACCACGACCGGGAGCTTGCCCTCGCGCACCACGCGGCTCCACGCGCCGGCGAGGCTGCCCTTGCGCTTGGCGGGGTTGAAGCGGTGGGTGACCTCGCCCTGGCCCTGGTCCACGATGATCTCGTCCTCGGCGTAGACCGCGGACGCCTGGATGCCCTTGAAGTCCGGGAAGCGCTCGGCGCGCGCGAGCATGCCGGCCTCGGAGGGCTGGAACTCGTACTTGGTGGTCCAGTTGGGGCGCTCGCGGGTGCCCGTGTTCGCGCGGCGCGCGACGCAGAAGGCCTCCTTGAGCAGGGGGTCCAGCCCCGAGCGCTTGCACTGCTCGATGAAGAGGGCGAACTCGTCGTCCCCGATGCCCTTGGGGCAGATGGTGCGCTTGATCAGCTCCACCCGCTCGCGGCTCCACGGGTTGTTCGCGGCGCTGCTCTCGGTCGTCTTGGTCTGGTCGCTCACGGTGCTTCTCCTCGGCCTGCTTCGATAAGGGCGAACGGTTGCCGCCCGCCCACGGGGACTGCTTCACCTGAACACGATTTCAGGTGGGGCAGTTGTAACGCGCGACCCTGACCTCCACTTCGCGCCGGCAGGCACGCGGATCAGTCCCGGCCGGGGAGCAGGCGGGAGAGCACGCCGCCCGCCGGGCCCGCGCGCGAGGGCAGCGGGACCGGGTGTTCAGAGGAGAAATGCGGGGGAACAAAAAAGGGCTTTGACAGGCCAACACGCGGCATGTAGAAGCCGCGCCGCACTTGCCAAGCAGCAACGGGAGCGTAGCTCAATTGGCAGAGCAATGGACTCTTAATCCATAGGTTGTGGGTTCGATTCCCTCCGCTCTCAAGACCGGGGCCCCCTCAGCGATGAGGGGGCCCCGGTGTCTTTTCGGGGTATAGAGCCCGCTGTGCGAAGGCACCGCGCAAGCACCCAGGGGCGGGTGGCGAAACTGGTAGACGCGCCAGACTTAGGATCTGGTACCGCAAGGTGTGAGGGTTCGAGTCCCTCCTCGCCCATCCCAGCTTGCTGGACGAAGTGCCTCTGCCGCCTCCCGTTTCGCGTTGACCGAAGGGTGCCTAGCTCCTATAGGCCGCACCCTCCAACGCACACCCGTTCCACCCCCCGTTTCCACACTGCCGGCGCCGCCCTTCGAGAGCGGACGCGTCAGGCGAGCGAGGCCCGTCATGAAGGTCCAGGTCGAAGAGCTCTCTCCCATCGAGAAGAAGCTCTCCATCGAGGTCGACTCCGCGCGCGTGAGCCAGGAGCTCAACCGGGCGTACACGCAGCTCGGCACGCAGGTGAAGCTGCCCGGCTTCCGCCAGGGCAAGGTGCCCCGCCGCATCCTCGAGCAGCGCTTCCGCGCCCAGGTCGAGAACGACGTGGTGCAGCGCGTGGTGCAGAGCGCCTACATGGAGGCCATCCGCGAGCACAAGGTGGACGTGGTGAGCCAGCCCCAGGTGACCCCGAAGGAGCTCAAGGCCGACCAGCCCTTCAGCTTCGAGGCGCGCGTGGAGGTGAAGCCCAAGGTGGAGGCCAAGGACTACGACGGCCTCACCCTGCCCAAGGTGGAGAGCACCGTCACCGACGGCGAGGTGGACGCCCAGCTGGAGAACATGCGCCAGAGCGCCAGCCGGCTCGAGCCGGTCGAGGGCCGGGACGTGGCGGCCGCGGGCGACTTCGCCAGCATCGACTTCGAGGCCACCATCGACGGGGCGCCCTTCCCGGGCTCCAAGGCCGAGGGCATCACCGTGGAGATCGCCCCCGGTGAGCTCGTGGAGAGCAACATCGCGCAGCTCGAGGGCGTGAAGGTCGGCACCTCGAAGGAGATCGACTACACCTTCCCGGCCGACTACCGGGTGGAGGAGGTGAAGGGCAAGACGGCGCACTTCCGCCTCGACCTCAAGGGGCTCAAGAAGAAGATCGTCCCCGAGCTCAACGACGAGTTCGCGAAGGACGCGGGCCTCGGCGCCACCACGCTCGCCGAGCTGAAGGAGAAGCTGAAGGCGGACCTCACGCGGGCGCAGGAGAACAAGGCCCAGACCGAGCAGCGCGAGGCGCTGATCAAGGCCCTGGTCGAGCGCAACCCCTTCGAGGTCCCCCAGGCCATGGTCGAGCGCGCGCTCGACTCCATGCTCGAGGGGGCGCTGCGCCAGATGGCGCGCTCCGGCTTCGACCCGCGCCGTCTGAACCTGAACTTCATGCAGATCCGCGAGGAGATGCGCGAGCGGGCCCTGCAGGAGGTCAAGGGCACGCTGCTGTTCGAGGCGGTGGCGCTGAAGGAGAACATCGCGGCCTCGGACGAGGAGATCGAGAAGAAGATCTCCGAGCTGGCGACCGAGAGCGGCCAGCCCGAGAGCGCCGTCCGCAAGTTCTTCAAGGACCCGGAGGAGCGCTTCGGGTTGAGCCTCCGACTGCGGGAAGAAAAGACCGTTGAATTCCTCAAGGCCCGGGCGAAGTATTCCTGAGGCCGCAGGCGTTCTGAGCGGTCCATCCCGCACCTTCAGCTGAGGTCCTCGCAATGCCCTTCATGCCCGTTCCCTACGTCATCGAGCAGACCCACCGCGGGGAGCGCTCGTATGACATCTACAGCCGGCTGCTGAAGGACCGGATCGTCATGCTGGGCACGGAGATCGACGACGACGTGGCCAACGTCATCGTCGCCCAGCTGCTCTTCCTCGAGAGCGAGGATCCGGAGAAGGACATCAGCCTCTACATCAACAGCCCCGGCGGCAGCGTGACCGCGGGGCTCGCGATCTACGACACCATGCAGTACGTGAAGCCCCCCGTGTCCACCATCTGCATCGGGCAGGCGGCGAGCATGGGCGCGGTGCTGCTCGCGGCCGGTGCGAAGGGCAAGCGCTACAGCCTGCCCTCCAGCCGGATCATGATCCACCAGCCGCTGGGCGGCGCGCGCGGTCAGGCCACGGACATCGAGATCCAGGCGCGCGAGATCCTGCGCATGAAGGCCAAGCTCAACGAGATCCTCGTCAAGCACACCGGCCAGACGATCGAGCGCGTGGAGAAGGACACCGACCGCGACTACTTCATGGGCGCGGCCGAGTCCAAGGCCTACGGCCTCATCGACCAGGTCGTCGAGCGGCGCACGCTCGTGCCCGGAGTTCCCGGCGTGGCCGGCCCGGGTGTTTCCGGACCCGGGGTCGCCGGGCAGACGGCCTCCGACAAGCGGCGCGAGTAGCCGCACCCCCGCACGGCCTCCTCGAGAGCCGGAGCCGCGGGAATGTGCCCCCGCGCCTCCGGCTTTCTAGCGTCCTGCGCCGTGAACGGGGGGCTTGTTAAGTAGAGCCCAGGTTCATGGACGCGCCGGACCCGGGCTGACTAGATTGGATTTTCGGGTGGGGCCCGGGGCGTTTCAGCTGCTTCGCGGCCATGGGGGCAGCGGGTCGGCGCAGGGTCAGAGGGCACTCAGATGGCGGGAAAGAACGTGGAGAAGCGAGACAACCAGACCCTCTGCTGCTCCTTCTGCGGCAAGTCGCAGAAGGAAGTGAAGAAGCTCATCGCCGGCCCCACCGTCTACATCTGTGACGAGTGCATCGGGCTGTGCAACGACATCATCGCGGAGGAGATCGACCGCGAGGAGTCCAAGGACACCAAGCTGCGCATCCCGCGGCCGAGCGAGATCAAGGCCATCCTGGACGAGTACGTCATCGGCCAGGACCGCGCCAAGAAGGTGCTCAGCGTCGCGGTGCACAACCACTACAAGCGCATCGAGTCCAAGGTCGCCATGGACGACGTGGAGCTGCAGAAGAGCAACATCCTTCTGCTCGGCCCCACCGGCAGCGGCAAGACGCTGCTCGCCCAGACGCTCGCGCGCATCCTCAACGTGCCCTTCACCATCGCGGACGCCACCTGCCTCACCGAGGCCGGCTACGTGGGCGAGGACGTGGAGAACATCATCGTGAACCTGCTGCAGGCGGCAGATCACGACATCGAGCGCGCCCAGCGCGGCATCGTCTACATCGACGAGATCGACAAGATCGCCCGCAAGAGCGAGAACCCGTCCATCACCCGCGACGTCTCGGGCGAGGGCGTGCAGCAGGCCCTGCTCAAGATCATCGAGGGCACGGTGGCGAACGTGCCGCCCAAGGGTGGCCGCAAGCACCCGCAGCAGGAGTTCCTGCAGATCGACACCACCAACATCCTCTTCATCTGCGGCGGCGCCTTCGGCGGCCTCGAGCAGGTGATCGAGCGGCGTCTGGGTGGCAAGAGCCTGGGCTTCGGCGCGGACATCCAGACGAAGAAGCAGCGCAACCTCACCGAGCTGCTCAAGCACGTGGAGCCGGACGACCTGATGAAGTTCGGGATGATCCCCGAGTTCATCGGCCGCCTGCCGATCATCACGGCGCTCGAGGAGCTGGACGAGCCGGCGCTGGTGAACATCCTCAGCCAGCCGAAGAACGCGCTGACGAAGCAGTACAAGAAGCTCTTCGAGCTGGACGGCGTGAACCTCAAGTTCACCGACGGGGCGCTCAAGGCGATCAGCCAGGAGGCCATCCGCCGCAAGGCCGGCGCCCGCGGCCTGCGCTCCATCCTGGAGAGCGCCATGCTGGACGTGATGTACGAGATCCCCAGCCGCAAGACCGCGCGCGAGGTGCTCATCAGCGAGGAGACCATCCTCAAGAAGAGCGAGCCCGTGGTGCTGCACGCGAACGACAAGGAGCTGGCCGAGCCGAAGAAGGAATCGGCCTAGTCCCATCCGTCTGCTGCTGATCGAGCGCCGGGCTCTCCTCACGGGGACCCGGCGCTTTTTTCATGCGCGCGCCCTCGAGTTGGGTATCTCCTCGGGGCACATGAAGCCCACGAACCGACTGCTGCTCGCTGGACTCCTCTGCCTCACCGCGTGTGCAGGCAACAAGCCCGCGCCCGAGACCGCCGAGGGAGGCGCCTCGAAGCTGGACACCGTGGCGCGCGCCCCGGTGGACGTGCCGGCCCCCGCGCCGCGCGACCACCTGGACTACCCGCCCACGCGCCGCGTGGAGCAGGTGGACACGCTGCACGGGCAGCAGGTGGCGGACCCGTACCGCTGGCTCGAGGACGAGAAGAGCCCCGAGGTGCAGGCCTGGATGAAGGCCCAGGACACCTTCGCCCGCGAGCGGCTCTCGCAGCTGCCCGGGCGGGACGCGCTCGCCCGCCGCTTCACGCAGCTGTTCTACGTGGAGTCCGTCACCCCGCCGGTGAAGCGCGGCAACCGCTACTTCTACCTGCGCACCCACAAGGACCGGGAGAAGGCGGTGCTCTACGTGCGCGAGGGCGAGGCGGGCGCCGAGCGAGTGCTGCTGGACCCCAACGCCTGGAGCAAGGACGGCACCGTGTCGCTCGGCGAGTGGGTGCCCAGCGAGGACGGCACCAAGCTCGCCTTCGCGCAGAAGCCCAACGCCGCGGACGAGGCCGTGCTGCACGTGCTGGACGTCGCGAGCGGCACCTGGAGCGAGCAGGACGTCATCGAGGGGGCGAAGTACGCGAGCCCCAGCTGGACGCCGGACGGGCGCGCCTTCTACTACGAGTGGCTCCCGGTGGACCCCGCCATCCCGGTGGACGCGCGCCCCGGCTACACCGAGCTGCGCCGCCACGTGCTGGGGCAGGATCCGAAGCAGGACGCCGTCGTCCACCCGCGCACCGGTGACCCGGGCACCTTCCTCGAGGCGGACCTGAGCCGCGACGGCCAGTACCTCCTCGTGAACATCCTGCGCGGCTGGAGCGAGAACGACGTCTACATGAAGCGCCCCCAGGACAAGGCCTGGCGGCTGCTCGTGAAGGGGCAGGGGGCGAAGTACCAGGTGCAGGCCTGGCAGGGGCAGCTCTACATCCTCACGGACGAGGGCGCGCCGAAGCAGCGCCTCTTCCGCGTGAGCGCGAAGTCGCCCGCGCGCGCCGCGTGGAAGGAGATCGTCCCCGAGGACCCGAAGGCGAGCCTGCAGTCCTTCAGCATCGTGGGCGGGCGCCTCGTGCTCGAGTACCTGAAGAACGTGGCGAGCGAGCTGCGCGTGGCGGGGCTGGACGGCGCGGGCGTGCGCGCGCTGCAGCTGCCCGGGCTGGGCGCGACCGCGGGGGTGAGCGGCCAGGAGGACCAGCCGGAGCTGTTCTACGGCTACAGCTCCTTCACCACCCCGCGCCAGGTGTACCGCACGCGCGTGGACCGCGCCGAGGCGCCCGTGCTGTGGGCGAAGGTGGAGCTGCCGCTGGATGCGAACGCGTACACCGCGGAGCAGGTCTTCTACGAGTCCAAGGACGGCACCCAGGTGCCCATGTTCCTCGTCTACAAGAAGGGCCTGCGCAAGGACGGCAACGCGCCCACGCTGCTCTACGGCTACGGCGGCTTCGACGTGAGCCTCACCCCGGGCTTCAAGTCGAGCATCATCCCGTGGCTGGACGCGGGCGGGCTCTACGCGGTGGCGAACCTGCGCGGCGGCGGCGAGTTCGGCGCCGAGTGGCACGAGGCCGGGCGGCGCGAGCACAAGCAGAACGTGTTCGACGACTTCATCGCCGCGGGCGAGTACCTGGTGAAACAGGGCTACACGCGGCCGCAGCGCCTCGCCATCAACGGCGGCTCCAACGGCGGGCTGCTCGTGGCGGCCGCCATGGTGCAGCGCCCGGACCTCTTCGGCGCGGTGGTGTGCGCAGTGCCGCTCATCGACATGCTGCGCTACCACCTGTTCGGCAGCGGGCGGACGTGGATCCCCGAGTACGGGACGGCCGAGCGGGCGGAGGACTTCGCCTTCCTGCGTGCCTACTCGCCCTACCAGCAGGTGAAGGAGGGCACGCAGTACCCCGCGCTGCTCATGCTCTCGGCCGACCACGACGACCGCGTGGACCCCCTGCACGCGCGCAAGTTCGTGGCCGCCATCCAGAGCTCCCCCGGGAACACCGCCCCGGCCCTGCTGCGCATCGAGCGCAACGCGGGCCACGGCGGGGCGGACCAGGTGAACAAGGCGATTGCGTCCAGCGCGGACATGTTCGCCTTCCTCTTCGACACCTTCGGCGTGACCGTGCCCGGGATGGACGGGTCTGCCTCGGGGAAGCAGGGAGATGGGGCCGCGGGTTCGCAAGCGGACGCTTCGGGTCGCTAACGGAGCGGCCGTACGGGTAGGGCCCACACGCCCTCCCTTGATGGCAGCAGCGCGTTCCCCCACCTTCACCCGGGAACGCTTCGAAAAATCGCCGTGTTATAGCAACCGTTCCGCTCGGTGAGCCTTCTGCCCACCGAGCGACTTTCCAGGGGCCCGCTGGCTCGCACCAGCCGGCCGTCTAGGTGGCGCGCGCATGTTCTTCGGACGAGACGACAAGAAGGATGCTCAGAAGCGGGGACTCACGGTGCCGTTGCTCCCCCTCCGGGACATCATCGTGTTCCCGCACATGGTCGTCCCGCTCTTCGTCGGCCGTGAGAAGTCCATCGCCGCGCTGAAGGACGCGATGGCCCACAAGGGCCCGGACGACAAGGCCGTCATCCTGCTCGCCGCGCAGAAGAAGGCGAAGACGAACGACCCGTCCCCGGACGACATCTTCCACTTCGGCACGCTGGGCCACGTCATCCAGCTGCTCCCCTTGCCGGACGGCACCGTGAAGGTGCTGGTGGAGGGCGTGCGCCGCGCGAAGGTGAAGCGCTTCCAGCCCAACGACGCCTTCTTCATGGTGGAGGTGGACGAGGTCGAGGAGCAGGTGGAGAAGAGCGTGGAGCTCGAGGCCCTGGTGCGCAGCGTGCACTCGGTGTTCGAGGCCTTCGTGAAGCTCAACAAGCGCATCCCGCCCGAGATGCTCATGCAGGTGGCGAGCATCGACGACCCGGCGCGCCTCGCGGACACCATCGTCGCGCACCTCAGCCTCAAGCTGAACGACAAGCAGGCGCTGCTCGAGACGGAGTCTCCTGCGAAGCGGCTCGAGAAGCTCTACGAGCTGATGCAGGGCGAGATCGAGATCCTCCAGGTGGAGAAGAAGATCCGCACCCGCGTCAAGAAGCAGATGGAGAAGACCCAGAAGGAGTACTACCTGAATGAGCAGATGCAGGCCATTCAGAAGGAGCTGGGCGAGCGCGACGAGTTCAAGAACGAGATCCAGGAGATCGAGGAGAAGCTCAAGAACAAGCGCATGAGCAAGGAGGCCACGCTCAAGGTCAAGAAGGAGCTCAAGAAGCTCCGGATGATGAGCCCGATGAGCGCCGAGGCCACCGTCGTGCGCAACTACATCGACTGGATCATCACGCTGCCCTGGTACGAGGAGACGCAGGATCGCCTCGACGTGGTCGAGGCCGAGAAGGTGCTGGACGAGGACCACTACGGGCTCAAGAAGCCCAAGGAGCGCATCCTCGAGTACCTCGCGGTGCAGCAGCTGGTGAAGAAGCTCAAGGGCCCCGTGCTCTGCTTCGTGGGCCCTCCCGGCGTGGGCAAGACCTCGCTCGCGCGCAGCATCGCGCGCGCCACGGGCCGCAAGTTCGTGCGCCTGTCCCTGGGCGGCGTGCGCGACGAGGCGGAGATCCGCGGCCACCGCCGCACGTACATCGGCGCGATGCCGGGCAAGCTCATCCAGAGCCTGAAGAAGGCGGGCAGCAACAACCCCGTCTTCCTCCTGGACGAGATCGACAAGATGTCCACCGACTTCCGCGGCGACCCCTCGAGCGCGCTGCTGGAGGTGCTGGACCCGGAGCAGAACCACAACTTCAACGACCACTATCTGGACATGGACTACGACCTGTCCAAGGTCATGTTCATCTGCACCGCGAACACGATGCACAACATCCCCGGTCCGCTGCAGGACCGCATGGAGGTGATTCGCATCGCGGGGTACACCGAGCCGGAGAAGCTCTCCATCGCGCGGCGCTACCTCATCCCGAAGGAGCAGGAGGCCAACGGGCTCGCGGACGCGAAGATCGAGATCACGGACCCGGCGCTCAAGACGGTCATCAACCGCTACACCCGCGAGAGCGGCGTGCGCTCGCTCGAGCGCGAGGTGGGCGCGGTGTACCGCAAGCTCGCGCGCGACCTGCTCAAGAACGGCAAGCGCGACGTGAGGCTGGACCGCAAGGCGGTGATGAAGCTGCTGGGCACCCCGCGCTACCGCTTCGGCATGGCCGAGCGCGAGGACCAGGTGGGCATCGTGACCGGCCTCGCCTGGACCGAGATGGGCGGCGAGATCCTCACGACGGAAGCCACCGCGATGCCCGGCAAGGGCAAGATGATCATCACCGGCAAGCTCGGTGAGGTGATGCAGGAGAGCGCCCAGGCCGCCATGAGCTACGTGCGCAGCCGCGCGGAGCGCTTCGGCATCGACCGCAAGGTGTTCGAGAACATGGACATCCACGTCCACCTGCCCGAGGGCGCCATCCCCAAGGACGGGCCCTCCGCGGGCGTCACCATGTGCACCGCGCTCGTCTCCGCGCTCACCCGCATCCCGGTGCGCAAGGACGTGGCGATGACGGGCGAGATCACCCTGCGCGGGCGCGTGCTGCCCATCGGCGGCCTGAAGGAGAAGACGCTCGCGGCGCACCGCGCCGGCATCAAGACCGTCCTCATCCCCAAGGACAACCGCAAGGACCTCAAGGACATCCCCAAGCGCATCCGCCAGGCGCTGCGCATCGTGCCGGTGGAGTTCGTGGACGACGTGCTGCGCGAGGCGCTGGTGCTCGAGAAGCCCGAGGAGTTCGGCCGCAAGGACGGCGCCCGCGGCGACAGCCTGAAGGCCTCGCCCGAGGCCCCCGCCGGCGCCCCGGCGTAATGCGTCCTCCCTCTCCCCCGGGGAGAGGGATTGAAGAGGCCGCCCGTGCCACCGCGCACGAGGCGGCCTTCGCATTTTCCATGCGGGCCGCGGTACAACGCTCCCGCCCGTGCGCCTCCCGCTCCTCCTCCTCGTCGCGCTCTGCGCGTGCCGCTTCCAGCCGGACGCGGGCGTGAAGGTGGTGGTGCCGGCGATGCCCACCACGCTGGACCCGAGCTACTCGGACCCCACCAGCTGGGTGAACTACCCGGTGATGCTCGCGACCCTGTACGGGCTGACCACGCTGCGCGCGGACCACACGGTGGCGCCCGGGCTCGCGGAGCGCTGGGAGCGCGAGGAGGACGCGGCAGGCCACGAGCGCTACACCTTCCACCTGCGCGGGGACGTGCGCTGGTCGGACGGGGTGACGCCGCTCACGGCGGAGGACTTCGCCTTCGCGTGGCGGCGCGCGCTGCAGGGGCGAGAGCGCGGCGAGATGGCGGACCTGCTGGGCGCCGAGCGCGTGCTCGCGCTGCAGGAGCAGGGCGCCGGCGCGCAGGAGGTGCAGCGGGCGCTCGCGCAGGTGGGGGTGAGGGCGCTCGATGCGCGCACGCTGCAGGTGACGCTCGCGCAGCCGCGCAGCTACTTCCTCGCGCGCCTCGCCAACGTGTACCTCTTCTTCCCGGCGCCCTCGGCCCTGCTCGCGGGCAAGGACCCCGAGAGCGTGCGCGACTACTACGACCGCCCGCGCGACGGGCACCCGCTCGCGCTGGGCCCGTGGCGGGTGGAGCGCTGGGACCGCGCGGGCGAGCGCGTGCGCCTGGTGAAGAATCCGCACACCGCCTTCCCGCCGCCGCTCGGGCCCGGAGAGCAGCAGCCCGCGGTGGTGACCCTGCTCAAGAGCGAGATCGGCCCCGCGCTCTACGAGCGGGGCCGGGTGGGCTTCGTCTTCGTGGACAGCGCGCTCGCGCTGCGCGGCGTGCCTCCGCCGGACCTGCGCCGCGAGCCGCTGCTCTCCACCTACTTCCTCGCCTTCAATACGCAGGCCCCCGGGCTCGAGGATCCGGCGGTGCGCCGCGCGCTCTCCGCGGCGCTGGACCGCGAGGCGCTCTTGCGCGGGCTGTTGCCGGTGGCGCGTGCCTCGCACACGCTCCTGCCCCCGGAGCTGCCCGGCGCGGCCACGGCCGAGGAGGCGGAGCAGCTCCCGCACTTCACGCGGGGCCAGGCGCTGCCTGCGCTCGCGAGCCTGAAGCGCCCCCTGCGGCTCGTGTACCGCTCGGGGGAGTCCTTCGTGCCGGAGGTGGCCATCGCGGAGCGCATCGCCGCGCAGCTCGCGCGCTACGGCGTGCAGGTGCGGCTCGAGGCGCGCTCGGACTTCTCGTCCGAAGTGGCGCGCCGCGGGCCCGACGGGCGGCGCACGTGGGACCTGTACCTGCGCAGGCTGGGCGCGGACTACGCGCACCCCAACACCTTCTTCACCCTCTTCGAGCGCGAGGGCAACAGCCAGACGGGCTGGGAGACGGCCGGGGGCGGAGAGCCCATGGCCCGCTTCGAGGCGCTGCTCGCCCGCGCGGACGCGGAGGCCGACGCGGGCCGCGCGCGCGCCCTCTACGCCGAGGCGCAGGCGCTGCTGCTGGGAGAGCAGGCCGTGGTGGCGCCGCTCTACCACCCGGACCGCTACTACCGCGCGCGCGAGTCGCTGCACGGGCTGACGGTGGACCCCTTCAACTTCCTCAGCCTGCGCGCCCTGCGCGAGAGGGCTCCGTGAGCGCGGCCCGCGTCTTCCAGCGCCTCGGCCGCCAGCTCGCGCTGGTGCCGCTCGTCGCGCTCGCCTCGTACTTCCTGATGGCGGCGCTGCCCCTCACGCTCGAGGACGATGCGAAGCGGCAGGTGTCCGCGGAGCTCGCGGCGAGCTACCGGCGAGACCTGGGCCTGGGCGAGCCGCTGGGCTTCCTGCGCCCCTGGCAGAAGCTCGTGCGCGGCGAGCGCCTGGGGACGAGCGCGCAGGGCGTCACGGGAGGGGAGCTCCTGGAGAAGCTCGCGGGCAGCGTGGGTGTGGGGGCGATTGCGCTCGCGCTCGCGCTCGCGTGGGCGCTGCCCTACGCGCTCGTGCGCGCGCGGCTGCGCCGGGGCCGCTGGGGAGCGCTCGTGGAGGCCGTGCCCGCGCTCGCCTTCGGCACGCCCGTGTTCATCCCCGCGCTGCTGCTCGCCCCCGCGGTGGTGGAGCGCGGGCACTACCTGCCCGAGCTGTGCGCAGCCCTGGTCATCTCCGTGTGGCCCGGCGTGCTGCTGGGCAGCCTGCTCGCGGACACGCTGCAGGGAGAGCTCGCGCGCGACTACGTGCGCACCGCGCGGGGCAAGGGCTTGAGCGAGGGGCAGGTGCTGCGGCGCCACGTGCTGCCCAACCTGCTGCCCGCGCTGCTCGATGCGCTGGGGCCGCTCGCCGTCGCGCTGCTCGCGGGCTCCTTTGCGGCAGAGCGGGTGTTCGGCCTGCCGTACTTCGGGCAGCTCTACGTCCTCGCCGTGCTGCAGAAGCAGGTGGCGGTGGTGGTGGTGACGACGACGGCGTTCGCGGGGATGGTGGCGGCCGTGGGGTTTGGCGTCGAGCTGGTGCGGCTGAACGTGGACCCTCGGGCGAGGGACGGGGAGGCGCAGGGATGACGCACATCCCTCACCCCGACCCTCTCCCAGGGGGAGAGGGAGGACCATGACGCGCGCGCGCGTGGGACTCGCGCTGTTGCTCGTGCTCGGGGTGGGGAGCTTCGTGCTCGCCCACTTCGCGCCGGGCGCGCTCGTGCAGCACTGCCCGCTGGGGATGGATCTCGTGCGCCCGGACCGCAGCGTGTGCGAGCTCGCCTTCGGTGGACTCTGGGTCTCGCTCGCGGTGGGGCTGTGCGCGGCGCTGGTGTCCACGGGGCTGGGGCTGCTCGTGGCGGCGCTCGCGCGCGCGGTGGGCGGGGCGGCGGAGCGCTGGGTGCTGCGGCTCGTGGACGCCTTCTTCGCGCTGCCGGACGTGCTGGTGGTGATGGTGCTGCAGCTGGCCGGCCAGTCGCTCGCGGATGCGTACCCGCGCGCAACGCCCGGCCCCTTCGGACTCATGGTGGGCTCGCTCGCGCTCATCGGCTGGGCGGGTCCCGCGCGCATGCTGCGCAACCGCCTCGCCACGCTCGAGGGGCAGGAGTTCGTCGCCGCCTCGCGCGCGCTGGGCGCCCGGGGGCCGCACCTGCTGCGCGTCCACCTGTGGCCCGCGCTGCGGCCCTTCGCGCTCGCGGTGTTCCTCAGCCGCCTGCCCGCGGCCATCCTCGCCGAGAGCACGGTGAGCTTCCTCGGCATCGCGCAGATGGAGCCCATGTCCCTGGGGCGCTACCTGGGCACCAGCTACGCCGCGCTCATGTACGAGGGCGGCACGCGGGTCGTGCTGCCGGCCTGGGGCCTGCTCGTCCTCCTGGTCCTGGGGGCCTCGCTCGCCGCGCAAGGGCTGCAGCGGGCCTCGCACGGCCGCTCCTGAGGCAGGGGAGGGGGTGCGCGAATGTGGGGCGATGAGGGGGAATTCCCCTGCTGCGGCGGGGATTTGACCTTCACTGCACACTCTTCACGCCCGAGAGACACCACCATGTCGCTGACCACCGACGAGACCCCCGTGATGACCACCGAGACCCCTCTCGAGCGCGACGACGGCCTGAAGCTCGAGCAGGTGCGCGGCTCGGTGCTGGTGGTGGAGGACGACCCCACCAGCCGCGAGATCCTCGTGGAGATGCTCTCCGGCTGGGGCTACGAGCCGATGCCGGTGGGCAGCGCCGAGGAGGCGGAGTTCGCCGTGCGCAACAAGCGCATGGACGCGGCCGTGGTGGACGTGTTCCTGCCGGGCCGCAGCGGCGCCACCCTCATGTCGCGCCTGCGCGAGAAGTTCCCCAACGCGGTCCTCATCGGCGTGAGCGCCATGTCGGACGCGGCGATGGCGCGCAAGTGCAAGGGCCTGGGCGCGGACCTCTTCATCGGCAAGCCGGTGATGCCGGAGCGGCTCGCCGAGGCGCTGCAGTCGAAGCACACCAGCTGGCACTGATGCGCCCGTAGCTTTCTGCTCGGTGCGGCCGCCCTTGCCCAGGGGGCGGCCTGCGGAGCGCCGCCCGGCCGCGCCGCCGATTGCGGCGGGGCGCCGGACGGCCGATGCTCCCTCTGTGAAGACGCTCGCGCCCGGCTTCCTGCTGGCCATGCCCCAGCTCGGCGACCCCAACTTCCACCGCGCCGTGGTGCTCATGCTCGAGCACTCGGAGGCGGGGTCGATGGGCATCGTCATCAACCGCGCCACCCCGCTCGCGCTCGGTGACCTCGCGACGGGCCAGGGGCTGCCCTGCGCCCCGGCCCGCGCGAAGGAGCCGGTGTTCCTCGGCGGCCCGGTGGAGCCGCAGCGCGGCTTCGTGCTGCACGACGACGCCGAGGTGGCCGAGAAGCACACGCTGCTGCCGGGCCTCTACCTCAGCGTCACCATGGACGCGCTCACCCCGCTGCTCAGCGCGCCGGAGGCCCGGGTGCGCTTCTGCCTCGGCTACGCGGGGTGGGGGCCGCACCAGCTGGAGCAGGAGATGGCGCAGGGCTCGTGGCTGTTCACCGAGGCCGCGCGCGCGCCCGTGCTCGAGCTGTCGCCGGACGAGGTCTGGGATTCCCTCGTGCGCCAGATGGGGGTAGACCCCGCGATGCTGGTGATGGGAAAGGGACTCAACTGATGCTGGACCCCGAGATGATCCGCCGTCGCATCGGCGCGGCGCTGCCCGAGGGCTCCGAGGTGCAGGTGGTGGACACCACCGGCACCGGAGACCACTTCGAGGCGCGCGTGGTGAGCAGTGCCTTCGTGGGCAAGGGCATGGTGCAGCAGCACCAGATGGTCTACGCGCCCTTGAAGGACCTGCTGGAGACCGGCGAGCTGCACGCGCTCGCGCTCAAGACCTATTCGCCCGAGCAGTGGCAGAAGCTCGGCGGCGCCCGCTGAAAAGCGGCGCATTCCCCGTTACGGAGAGACGCATGACCCCCGAGCTCAAGAAGCGCTTCGACGACGAAACGCGCAACCACAAGATCGTCCTCTACATGAAGGGCAACAAGCTGTTCCCCCAGTGCGGCTTCTCCGCCGCCACGCTGCAGGTCCTGGCGCCGCTGGGCGACGTGCACACGGTGGACGTGCTCGCCGATCCCGAGGTGCGCGACGGCATCAAGCAGTACACGAACTGGCCCACCATCCCGCAGGTCTTCATCAACGGGCAGTTCGTGGGCGGCTGCGACATCGTGCGCGAGCTGGCCGAGCGCGGCGAGCTGCAGCAGATGGTGGCCGCGAAGTAGCCCTCCCTCTCCCTCTGGGAGAGGGTCGGGGTGGGGGAAGCGGATTCCCCACCCCGCGCCCATGAAGAACGAGCTCCTCGATTCAGACGCGCCCCTCGCGCAGCCCGTCTCCGCCCCGACGGCGAACGCGGTCGCTCCGGTCGTGCCCGCCCCGGCCGTCGAAATAGACCTCGAGGACCTCACCCCCACCGCGAAGACGCCCACGCTGGTGGACCGGGTGCAGGCGTTTCGCGCGGCGCACGCGCGCGCGGAGATCGCGCTCTTCTTCTTCGCAGGCTTCGCGTGGGACGTGCTCACGCTGGGGCGCATCGACAGCGCGGCCACGCTGCTGCAGCAGGGCGGCTACCTGCTGCTGCTCGGCGGGCTCCTGCTGCTCGAGCAGCGCTGGGGCAACGGCGAGACGCCGCCGAGGCTCATCGCGCGCGTGCACCGCTTCAGCGAGGACGCGCTGCACTTCCTCTTCGGCAGCCTGCTCAGCTCGTACACGCTCTTCTTCTTCAAGAGCGCCTCGGGGCTCACCGCGTTCGCGTTCCTCGCGGTGCTCTTCCTGCTGCTGCTGGCGAACGAGCTGCCGCGCTTTCGGCGCCTGGGCCCGGTGGTGCGCGTCGGGCTCTACAGCCTGTGCGTGACCTTCTACCTCGCGTACCTGCTGCCGGTGCTGGTGGGCTTCCTGAGCAGCTGGCTCTTCGCCGCGGCGGTGGGGGTGGGGGCGCTCGCGGTCTGGGGGCTCTCGCGCTTCGTCGCGCGCTGGCGGGGGCGCCCCGCGGCGCTGCGGCGGGTGCTGGTGCCGGGGCTCGGCGTGCAGGCGCTGCTGCTCGGGCTCTACTTCGCGCGCGCCATTCCGCCGGTGCCGCTCGCGGTGCAGGACATCGGCATCTACCACGGGGTGGAGAAGCTGGGCGCGGAGTACCGGCTGCTGCACCTGCAGCCGAGCTGGAAGCTGTGGCACCGCGGGGACCAGGACTTCGCGGCGCGCGCGGGGGACCGCGTCTACTGCTTCGTGCGCATCTTCGCGCCCACGCGCTTTCGCGACCAGGTGTACCTGCGCTGGACCTTCGAGGACCCGCGCCGTGGCTGGGTGAGCCACGACGCGATTCCCCTCACCATCTCGGGCGGCCGCGACGAGGGCTTCCGCGGCTTCGCCTTCAAGCAGAACTACCAGCCGGGCCACTGGCGCGTGGGCGTGGAGACGGCGGACGGGCGCGAGCTCGGCCGCATCGACTTCACCGTGCGGCCCGACGAGAGCGTCGAGCCGCGCGAGTACGGCGTGAACCGCGGCTAGGTGTAGGCGGCGCTACTTCTTCGCCTTCCACACCCGCTTCATCCACGCCTCCACGTCCTTCACCTTGCGCGGGATGTCGGCCGAGAGGTTCTTGCAGCCGCGCGCGGTGACGACCACGTCGTCCTCGATGCGCACGCCGATGCCGCGGTAGCGCGAGGGGACGGTGAGATCGTCGAGCTGGAAGTAGAGGCCGGGCTCCACGGTGAGCACCATGCCCGGCTGCAGCTTGCCGTACTTGTAGGCCTCTTGGCGGGCCTGGGCGCAGTCGTGCACGTCGAGGCCCAGCATGTGGCTCACGTTGTGGAGGCTGTAGCGCTTGTAGAACTGGTGCTCGTCCTTGAGCGCCTCCTCGGCCGTGACCTTGAGGATGCCCAGGCGGTGCAGGCCCTCGGCGAGCACGCGCATGGCGACGCGGTTGGGCTCCATGAAGTCGTTGCCGGGCTTCACCGCGGCGATCGCCTGCTCCTGCGCCTCGAAGACGAGCTCGTAGATCTCGCGCTGCTCCTTGGTGAAGGTGCCGGAGATGGGCAGCGTGCGGGTGATGTCCGCGGTGTAGAGGCTGTTGCCCTCCACGCCGGCGTCCAGCAGCAGCAGGTCGCCCTTCTTGAGGGGCCCGTCGTTCTTGGTCCAGTGCAGCACGCAGGCGTGGGCGCCCGAGGCGGCGATGGTGCCGTAGCCCACGTCGTTGCCCTCCACGCGCGCGCGCAGGCCGAACACGCCCTCCACGGTGCGCTCGGTCTTCGCCTCGCGCAGCCCCGCGATGACGTCCTCGAAGCCGCGGAAGGTGGAGGCGATGGCGGCCGAGAGCTCCTTCACCTCCTGCGCGTCCTTGAGCAGGCGCATCTCGCTCAGCGCCACCGCGAGCGCCTTGTCGCGCTCGCTGGCCGCCGGCACCAGGCCGTCCACGCGCTCGGAGAAGCTGCGCAGCACGCGGGTGGGGCGGGTGGCGCCCTCGCTCAGCGAGCGCAGGAACGCGGGCAGCTCGGGAAGGCCGCGGGCCTCGTCGACGGCGTAACGCGCCTCGCTCTCCTTCACGCCGAGGCGCGGGCCGACCCAGAGCTCGCCCTTGTTGCGGTCGGTGTAGAAGGTCGCGTCCGAGCGGCCCGGGTTGGGCTCCACGAAGAGCAGGTCCCGGTGCCCGCCGCCCTCCTTGGGCTGCAGCACCAGCACGCAGTCCGGCTCCACGTTGCCGGTGAGGTAGTAGAAGTCCGTGCCCGGGCGGAAGCGGTAGTAGGTGTCGTTGCTGCGCACCTTCTCGTGGCCGGTGGGGATGACGAGCGTCTCGCCGGGGAAGAGCTTGGAGAGGGCGCGGCGGCGCGCGGCGAAGGCCTCGTGTCCCTTGAGCTTCGGGGGCAGCTTGCCGCTCGCCGGCTTCCAGCTCTTCATCATGAAGTCGAGCAGGGCGGGGGGCGGCGTGGAGTCGTAGCTGTTCGTCTTGGGCTGCTGCGGCTCGGACGTGACGGGCTGTTCGGTCGGGGTCGTCATGGGGATGACTCTCGAACAGCCCCCCGTGGGCTTCAAGTCCTTCAAGGCCGCAGGAGGGCCATCTGTCCGAGGAGCACCGGCACGGCCGTCTCCACCCGCAGGATGCGGGGCCCCAGGCTGAAGGGGACGAAGCCACGGGCCTGCAGCAGCTCCACCTCGAAGGGGACCCAGCCCCCGTCAGGCCCCACCGCCAGCACCCGGCGAGGGGGCAGGGGACCGAGCGCGTGCAGGCCCTGCGTGGCGGGAGGGTGGGGCAGCAGCCGCGCCGCGCGCTCGCGGGGGCCGAACACCCCCTCCAGCTCGTCCTCCACGAAGGGCCGGAAGCGCTCGCGCACGAGCACCTCGGGGGCCACCGTGTCGCGCGCCTGCTCGAGCCCCTGCTGGAGGAGGTCCGCGACGAAGTCCGGCGCGAGCACCTTCGAGTCGAAGTAGCTCTTCTCCACGCGCGCCGCGTTCACCAGCACCACGCGGTCCACGCCGAGCGAGGCCACCGCGGGCAGCACCTTCTTGAGCGCCTTGGGCCGCGGGATGGCGAGCAGCAGGTCGATGCCTGCGCGCGGCGGGGGCGGCTCGGTGAGGTCCACGCGCAGGCGCAGGAGGCCCGGCCGGTTCTCCAGCACCTCGCCCGTGCCCACGAGGCCGCCCAGGCGCCCCACCCGCAGCGCCTCGCCCACCTGCGCCTTGAGCACCTCGAGCGCGTGGGTGGCCCTTCGCCCGGTGAGGGACACGGTGCCGTCCGCGAGGAAGTCGTCGTCGTGCAGGAGGAGCAGGTTCATGGGCGAGGGGCAGGGGACGCCGGCCGGCCGAGCGACCGCCGCTTGCCGGCCCTGGCGACCCTGCCATAAAGCACGCCCCGTGCGCCCCCTCTGTCTTCGCTGCCGCCGCCCCCAGTCCACCTGCTACTGCGCCCACCTGCCGCAGCTGGAGACGCGCACCCGCGTGGTGTTCCTGCAGCACCCGCGCGAGGCCCGGGTGGCCATCGGCACGGCGCGCATGGCGCACCTGTCCCTGCCCAACTCGGAGCTGTACCAGGGCGTGGACTTCAGCGACCTCGAGCGGCTGCAGCAGCTGGCGAAGGAGCCCTCGAAGGTGGCGGTGCTCTTCCCCGGCGAAGGAGCGGTCGCGCCCGAGTCGCTGCGCGGCGCGCCGCCCGAGGTCCTCATCGTCATCGACGGGACGTGGAACCAGGCGAAGAAGGTGGTGGCGCGCAACCCGCTGCTCTCCCAGCTGCCGCGCGTGGGCTTCACCCCGCGCCGGCCGAGCAACTACCGCATCCGCAGCGAGCCCGCGGAGCACTGCGTCTCCACCATCGAGGCGGTGGTGGAGACGCTGGGCGCGATGGAGGGGGACTTCCCGCGCTTCGACACCATGCTCAAGGCCTTCGAGCACATGGTGGACACGCAGCTGCGCTACACCGAGGACAGCGACGCGCCCCCGCGCCGCCGCCTGCGCCGCGCGCCGCCGCGGGTGCTGCCCCAGCTGCAGGCGCTGCGCGACGCCCGCGAGCGGCTCGTGCTGCTCTACGCCGAGGCGAACGCCCACCCGGAGGGCGCCGGCCTCGAGCCCGAGCTGATGCACCTCACTGCGCGGCGGCTCTCGAGCGGCGAGACTTTCGAGGCGGTGCTCGCGCCGCGCCTGCCGCTCGCGCCCTCCACGCCCCTGCACCTGGACCTGGCCGAGGCGCGCCTGCGCGCAGGCGAGGCGCTGCAGCCCGCGCTCGAGCGCTGGAGCCACTTCCTGCGCCCCGACGACGTCCTCGCCGCCTGGGGGCCCTTCTCGCTGCAGCTGCTGCTGCGCGAGGGCGCCGGTCCCCGTGAGCTGATCGACCTGCGCCGCCTCTACACGCTGGTGCACAAGCAGCGCGCCGGAGGCGTGGAGGATGCCGCGCGCCGCAGTGCGCCCGTGCCCGAGGCCCCGTGGACCGGGGGGCGCGCAGGAAGGCGCATCGTGGCGACGGAGACCGTGGCGCAGACGCTGCTGGGCTCACAGCAGGAGACCCAGGCCCCCGCTGCGTGAAGTCCCTCCTTGGCCGCTACCCCGCGCGGGACATGCGCGCCGCGGCAGTGACGCCCGCAGGAGGCAGCGAGGGCGCGCCGCGGAAGCTGAACACGCGCCGCTTCACGCCGCGCACGAAGGCGACGATGCCGTAGCTGCCCATCAGCAGCGCGAAGCCCACCGCGAGCGCCGCGGGCAGGCCCAGCGTGGGGCCCGCGCGCTCGGCCATGCCGGCGATGCCCGCCCAGCCGTACACCACCGGGATGTGCAGCACGTAGACCCAGAGCGAGCTGCGCCCCAGGGGCGAGAGCCGGCGGCTCACGAGCCGCGGCATGAGGCAGAGGATGCCGAGCACCACCAGGCCCTGGCCCACGCGGTACGCCACGAGCCAGGCGCTGGTGGGGGCCCAGTTGGGCGTGACGAGGTGGGTGAAGAGCAGCAGCGCGAGGCCCACCGCGCTGATGGCGAGCGACTGCGGCCAGCCGGGCAGCAGCTGGCGCATCAGGTGCGCCGCGAGCGCGCCAGCGAAGAAGAAGCCCGCCCAGGGGAAGAGGGGGAACTTGGTCTCGGGCGAGCCGAGCGCGTTGCGCAGCACCACCGGCGCGTGCTCCGCGAGGCCCCAGACACCGCTGCTCACCAGCGGGATGCCCACCGCGAGCGCCGCGAGCACCAGGGTGCGGCTGAGCGGTCCGTTCGCGAACATGAGCGCCGCGGCGCCCACCATGAGGCTGATGCCGATGCAGGGCAGGGCATCGAAGGCGAAGAGGCGGGCGAGCAGCGGCTCACCCCAGCCCATCTGCAGCACCGCGCCCCAGCCGGGCCAGGCGAGCCCGTAGCCGAGCGCGAGCAGCAGCAGGCCGCGGCGCACGCGCTTGCCGAAGCTGGTGCGCGCCGCGTCCGGGTGGCTGCCGAGCGCCGCCACCACCGCCCAGCCGGCGACGAGCAGGAAGAGCGGCGCGGTGATGCCGCGCAGCTCCCAGTAGCGCTGCACCCAGTAGCCGGAGCGGGCGGAGGTGGAGAGCACCGCGTCCAGCGTGTGCCCGAGCACCATCGCCACCACGGCAAAGCCACGCGCGCCGTCGAGGCCGGGATGCCGGGGTGGAGGGAGGGGACCGAAGAGGCCGGGGGAGCTCACGGCACGGCAGCATATGTCCCTTTGTCCAGCTGTCTAAATCTCGCGAACCCGGGAGGGGTGTGTATGTAGGTTGAAGTCGCCCCTGCGGCTGAAGGTGGCGAGCGTGATTCCGGCCTGCTCGGCCACGTCGATGGCGAGGCTGCTGGCCGCCGAGACGCTCACCACCACGGGGATGCGCGCGACCGCGGCCTTCTGGAGGATCTCGAAGCTCGCGCGCCCGCTGATGGCCAGGAGCACGGGGCGCTCGGGCTCGGGGACGGGCCGGTAGCCGGGGGCACGGGGCGAGCGCACGCGGCCCGCGTGCACGAGCGCGCCCACCACCTTGTCCACCGCGTTGTGGCGCCCCACGTCCTCGTAGCCCGCGAGCAGATTGCCTGCGGCGTCGAAGGCCGCGGCCGCATGCACGCCGCCCGTGTGCTCGAACACGCGCTGCACGCCGCGCAGCCGCTCGGGGGCCTCGGCGAGCAGAGAGGCGGGGAGCGTGGGGCCCTCGGGGACCACGCCGCAGAGCGAGAGCAGGTCGTCCACGCTGCGCCGCCCGCACACGCCGCAGGCCGAGGTGGTGAGTGTGCCGCGCCGGGTCGCCTGCACGCGCTCGATGTCCAGCGAGAGGCCGGCCGCAGGGATGACATCGAGCACGTTGCCGTAGCCCTCCTCACCGGGGCGCCCGCAGTGGCTCACGCTGCCCACGTCGTCGATGGAGCGCAGCAGGCCTTCCGCGAAGAGGAAGCCCACGGCGAGCCGCGCGTCGTCGCCCGGAGTGCGCATGGTGACGGCCACGCTGTCGCCGTTCACGCGGATCTCGAGCGGTTCCTCGACGGCGACCTCGTCAGAGACCGCTGCCCCGGTAACTCCGCTGCGGACCCGCACCACGTCCCGCGCCGTCCACCGCATCTCGCGCTCCCTCTGGGAGGCCATCGAGCCCATGCCCATGCGTGTCATTTAGTTGCTCGCACTGTCGGAAATTAAGACGCGGACGGCAGTCGCACGAAAAAGTCGAAGTCGGAGCCCATCGGCGTTCGTCTCCCATCACCTGCCTGACGAGCAGGTAGGCATGCTCCGTCGAGTCGTCGCCGGATGAGCACAACACGATCAGCCTGGACCTGCTGAGGTTTGGCAAGATGGCCATGGAGGCCTGCTCGACGGATATGTTCAATCGGATCCTGCTGGTATGCGTTGGCAACATCTGTAGGAGCCCGATGGCTGCCGCGCTTGCCGCGAGCCGGTGGTCTTCTCTCCAGCCGTCGCTCGTCGTCGAATCGGCGGGAGTCTCGGCGCTCGTCGGGAGCCCCGCTGATCCGCTTGCGCAGGAGCTGATGCTCGAGCGCGGGATCGACATCTCCGACCACCGCGCCCGTCAATTGACGGCCCAGATGGCCCACGACTTCGAGCTGATCCTCGTCATGGAAGGCGGGCACCAGCGTGCGGTCGAGAGCCTTGCGCCCAGCGCTCGCGGCAGGGTCTTTCCGCTCGGGAAGTGGGGGCGCTTCGATGTGCCTGACCCCTATCGGAGGCCACGGGAGGCCTTCGTGGAGGCACTCGAGTTGATCGAGCGAGGGCTCGTCGACGTCGAGAAGCGGATGGGCCTCGCCCGGTGATGAAGCTACCGCGCGCTGTAGTCGCGCTGGGAAGAGTGCTCGCACTGCTCGTTGCACTCGACTCCCACGCGGCGGAGCGACAGCAGCCTGTCGAGCTCATCGCCGATGGTGATTTCCACGCCACGCTCCTGTCCCCGTGGCGCTACCGCCGCGTCTCCTCGAACTTCGGAGACCGCAGCGACAGCCCCACCGGCTCTTCGCTGCTTCTCCGAAGCGCCCCAGCGCCGGATGATCCCACCTGGGCGTGGGGCATCCGCCAGCTCCTACAAGGCTCGATCGAGGAGAAAGACGTCATCGTCTTCCGCGCCTGGATGCGGAGTCAGGATCGCGTTCGGGTCTTAGTGGTCATGGAGGACTCGAAGGAACCCTACCGGAAGGAGCTACGGCGCCTGCTGAGGCTGTCTCCCGAGTGGAAGGAGTACACGCTCGTCCTGAAAGCCTCCCGGGCATTTGCCAAAGGAGACGCTCAGCTCAACATTCAGCTCGGTCTCGATCGTGGCACGGCCGAGATCGCCACTGTGCGGCTGGAGAACTACTCCCGAGATCCCCACCCCGTCCCGCGCGAGAACGTGGACCCCTTCGGAGGCGAGGCGAACCCGGGGGACTGGCGGCCCGCGGCGCTCTCCCGGATCGAGAGGATTCGCAAGGGCGAGCTGAACGTGCGTGTTCTGGACCGTCGTGGGAAGCCGGTTCCAGGCGCTTCCGTCGAACTGAAGCAGCTGCGGCACCGCTTCCACTTCGGCACGGCCGTTGTCGCCCGCAGGCTCCTCGGCTCCGACCCGGACAGCGTGCGCTATCGCGCCGAGATCGAGCGGCTCTTCAACACGATCGTGTTCGAGAACGAGATGAAATGGGAGCGTGCGAGCCCCGCCCAGCTCGCAGAGGTGCAGCAGGCCGTAGCCTGGGCCAGAAAACGGGGGTTCGACATCAGGGGACATACCCTCGTGTGGGGGGACTACGCGCACAGTCCAGGCGTCAGGGGCCTGAGCAAGGAGCAGGGCCGGCAGCGCGTGGAGCAGCGAGTCCAGGGGGCCGTCGCCGCCATGAAGGGCCAGGTCTACATCTGGGATGTCGTGAACGAGGCGGTGGGAAGCACGGAGCTCTGGGAGGACCTGGGGTGGTCCCTGTTCCCGGAGACCTTTCGAATCGCACGCCGCGCCGACCCGGCAGCACAGCTCTGTTACAACGAGGCCAACCTCGCGAACCAGAGCCTTGGGGAGCGGCCGCTTGCGGTGGCTACCGAGCGGGTTCGCGCGCTCATCGCTTCAGGCGCGCCGCTGGACGTGATTGGCGACCAGGCACACATGTCCCTGCCGTTGACGCCCATTCGAAGCGTGCTGTCCATATGGGACGGGCTCGCCTCCTTCCAACGCCCGCTCGAAGTCACCGAGTTCGACGTGGCTGTCGAGGATGATCTGCTGCACGCGTCCTACGTGCGCGACTTCCTGACGGCTGCCTTCAGCCACCCCGCGCTCCAGGGCTTCACGCTCTGGGGGTTCTGGGAAGGTCAGCATTGGCTGGCCACGAAGGGGGGCGCGATGTTCCGGAGGGACTGGTCGAAGCGGCCAGCCCAGGATGCCTACGAGCAGCTCGTGCTGGGCGCATGGTGGAGCCGCGAACACCGAAGCACTGCGGCGGACGGGGTCGCTCGAATGCGCGTCTTCTACGGCACGCACGAGCTCGTCGTCGTCCACGGACGTGCGCGAGAGCGAAGGGTCGTAACCCTCGAGCCGGGCAAGGACGGAACCTTCGAGTTCCGCCTCTGAGCGACCCGCCACACGGGCGTCCGCTACGGCGTCCGCGTGTATTGCGCGAGCTGCGCCACCAGCGCCTCGTCGGTCGCGCTGCGCGCGGCCGCGGCTGACCGCTCCGTGCGCACCATCCCCGCAGCGAAGTGGGCGAGCACGGACCAAGGCTCGACCAGGTAGCGGCTGCCGAGGCGCTTGGGCTCGGCGAGAAGCCTTCCGAGCCACTCCAGCCCGAGGGCCCCCATCCAACGAGGCGGCGTGGAAATCTCGCCGGCGAAGTAGTCCATGAAGGCGCCGAGGGTCCAGATCAACTTGGTGTTGATCCGGTGGGCATTCTGGGCGACCCATCGCTCCTGGCGTGGCATCCCCATTCCGACCAGCAGCACGTCGGCTCCCGAGGCGTTGATCAGGCGGATCAGCTCGGCGCTCTCGGCCGAGTCCACGCTGTCATCGAAGTAGCCGTGATGGGTGTGCGCGACAAGGTCTGGCACGTCCGCGCGGAACGCTTCAACGGCGCGCTCGGCGACCCCAGGCTTAGAGCCTACGAAGAACACGCTGCGTCGGTGCTCCGCGCATTGCCGCAAGAACGGCACAATCCAGTCGAGGCTCGTGTGTCGGTGTTGGCGCCCGACGGGATAGCCCGCCACCTTCCCCATCCAGACGAGGGGCATTCCGTCGATGTGAACGAGGCGCGCTGTCTCGTAGAAGGCGCGCATCGCGGGATCCCGGTGGAAGAGGTAGATGCTGTGCAGGTTGTGATGACCCACCACGATTTGTCCCCGCACATCTGACAGCAGCGCGGGCAACGCCAGGAGGTGCCCTCGCTCGAGCGCCTGAACCCGCACGCCGGCGACATCGATGGTCACGTTGCTCATCGCCGTGCCTCCGGCATGGCCGACGCTCCCCGGCTCGGCCAGAGCTTCTCCGAGATGGCCGCGAACTCGAGGGGAGACACGCCATTGACGGCCATTGACGCGTCCTCACCTCGTCCGTAGGCGAGCCGCTTGAGCAGATAGGTGGGCGTCTTCACGGCCGCGAGCCCGCCGTTCAGGAGCGCCTTCCCATAGGCGCGCTCGCCCATCGCCATTCCCGCCGCCCGCAGATGGCGACGGAAAAGAAGCTTCTTCGGATCCATCAGGCGGTCGAGCGCCGGCGCCGCCTGCTCGAGCGTCGACGGTGACAGCTGCCACAGGTGGGAGAGCAGCAGGTGCTGCACGAAGAGCATGTTCCGTTCCTGCCTCTCCAGGTTGCTGCTGCTCACGCTTCCGGTGTTGAGGCGGAAGCCGACTGTGGGCTCGGGAATCAGCGTGATCTCGTGACGGAGCGCCATCCGCCACCACAGATCGATGTCCTCGATGTGCAGGTCGAACCGATACCCGCCCAGCGCCACCGTCTTCTTCACATTCAGGGTTACCGTGGGGTGGCAGATCGCAAGCAGGTAGCCCGCCCGGGTTGCCAGCGTGAGCTGCGCGGGGCTGCCGCGCGAAGTGCGGAAGGTTCCGAGGCTCCTCCCCGCGCCGGTGTAGTCCGCCGGCGAATAGAACATCCCGGAGTCCGGCCGGGACGTGATCGCTTCCATGATGCGCTGAAGCCGCTGCGGGTAGGCCACGTCGTCTGCGTCGTGGCGAACGAGCCAGGGAGTGCGTGCCTCCTCGAGCATCCGATTCAGCGTGCCCGTGAGGCCACGGTTCGGTTGGCGGATGAGCCGAATCCTCGGGTCTTCGATCTTGGACAGGAACTCACCACTGCCGTCGGTGGATCCATCGTCGATGGCAAGCAGTTCGAAATCCCGGAACGACTGGCCGAGCAGGCTCCGAACCGTCTCGGCCAGGTACGGCATCGCGTTGAAGACAGGCAGACCGATGGTGAGCTGTGGCATGGGCGTGTGTCACGACCGACGAGGGCGGGAGGGAAGGGCGCGTTCCTTGAGGCGGAGCGCGGCATCCCGCAGCGACCGACGGAGTGGCTGTGGCGCCACCCACCAGGTGAGGTAGAGCGCGAGGTCGATGGGCCGCGGGGATCCGTGCTTGGAGGCTGTCCGCAGGAGCGACCAGAACGACGACCAAGCCCGCTCACGAGCGGCAAAGGATCCGACCTGGGTGAGGACGAACGCGGCAAATGCCCACGGCGTGACGAGCTCGCGGTTGTTCGAGATCCACTCGAGCGAGTACTTCCAGTTGCTGCCCTGGCTGACGGTCGCCCGTCGCTCCTCGATGTGCCAGATCGCGAGCGGCTCCATGACCAGGTCGATCCCGACGCCTGGCTCTCGTGCCGCGCGCAACATCCAGTCCCAATCTTGATGCCTGCGCAGACCCACGCGGAACGGCACCTTCTGAAGCAGCACGCGGGGAATCAGCAGGGTGGATGTCTGAAGCAGTCCCTCGCCTTGCGTGAAGCTGCGGCGCGCGAGCAGGTACTCGCTGATGGGCTCTCCCGGCTCCGGCTTGCGACGAGGCCAGACTTGGTCGCCGGTGGGGCTGCGGGCAATCACCTGGCAGGAAACGACCGGCCTTCTGCAATCCATCTGGGACGCGAGCAGCAGCTGCCGCTCCAGCTTCGTCGGCATCCACTCGTCGTCGTCGTCCAGGAACGCGATCCACTCACCCTGTGCCATGTCCACGCCCGCGTTGCGCGCCTGAGCCCCGCCTACGGACTGGTCGAGCACCTTCGTACGCAGCCGGGGATCCTCGATTTGCCCCAGGGCCTGCTGCGTTGCCGAATCGGGGCCGTCCACGACGACGATGGCCTCCACCGCCGGGTGGCTCTGGGCCAGCACACTCTGCACGGCCCTCACGACGAGGCTGTGGCGGTTGCGGGTCGGAATCACGACCGAGACCAGAGAGGGAGAGCGCATGAGATTCCGTGGTTGCTTCAGGGCGCGTGAGCAGTGGGGAACGTCAGGTGCGGGCGAGGAAGAGGTTCCTCTTCACGCTGTTGCCTCGTAACTCATGCCCTGTCGAGCACTTCAAGGTAGAGCTCTTCGAGCTGGCGCGTCTGCGTCGCGAGGTCGAAATTCCCGGTGACGTGCTGCCTGCCTGCAACCGAGAACGCACGCCACATCGCGTCGTCCTGGAGCAGCCGGCAGAGGTACTCCGCAAGGAGCTCGTCGTCGTGGGCAGGGGCCAGCAGTCCAGTCCGCTCGTGCTTGACCGCCTCCGAGATCCCTCCTGTATCGAAGCTTACGACGGGCACACCCATCGCCTGGGCCTCGAGGAAGACGATGCCGAGCCCCTCGGCATCCCCCGAGCTGCCGACGATGCTCGGCACGCTGAATACGCGCGCGCGCTCCAACCATGCCTGGACATTCTCAGGAGCCTGGACGCCCAGAAAGCGATGCCGCAGGCCGAGCGTACGGGCCTGGGCCTCCAACTCCTGCCGCAAGGGTCCGTCTCCAATGACCACGAGCTCTACAGCCGGGAGTCGGGCCTGGACCCTCGCCATCGCGCGAATCAGGTGACCACAGCCCTTCTTCTCGACCAATCGACCGACGAACAGGACGATCGGCTCTCGCTCCTGCCCAGAGCGAGCCTTGAACCGCTCGGTGTCCACACCGATGTAGTGCACCCGGATTTTGTTCTCCGGAAAGCCGCGCTCGATCATGGCCGAACGGATGAATCGGGAGATCGCGACGAGCAGTCCTGCCCGCTCGCCGAGCTGGAACTTGCACCGGAGGAACCTGCGCTGGGTGTAGCTCTGCTGGAGGTACTCATCGCGAACCGTGACGTCGTAGCCGTGGAAGGTGACGACGAGGGGGCAACGGAGCCGACGGGCTACGCCCAGCGCTTGAACCCCGTCGGGGCCGAAGTGGGCGTGCACGAGCTGGGGCTGAAGGCGCTCGAGCGCGCGGAATAGCCTGGGGGCGGTTCCCACAAGCCTGAAGGCAACGCCGGCCAGGCTGCGCTCGTCTCGCGGGTGGACCACGAAGGTGCGCTCTGCCGGAGTCGGGAGCCCCCGCACGGCCTGGGCCCCGAGATAGACGGGGGTGAAGCGCCGCAGCGCCTCGGCCTGCTGGAGAATGAACGTCTCCGACGGGGGCAGCAGGCGGTCGCGGTAGATCAGCACCCTCGGCGCCAGCGTGCTGGTGCTGCCTCGGGTGGTCACAGCGGCTCTGCTCCTGGCTGCGGCATCGGGTTGAATCGCGGGGCCTCCACCCAGCGATTCCTCCGCCCGGCGACCCCCAAGGAGACGGCGACATAGAGAACCCAGAACAGGTTGTTCTGTCGCAGAAACAGTGTCTCGGTCAGGTTGTACGCGACCAGGAAAGACAGGAACAGCAGGGGCCACAGTCCTTGTGCGGAGCGCTCGTGGCGCGCTACCCGCGCCGCGTCGACGAATGTCGACAGGAGGCCCGCTACGAAGAGCGCGAGGCCCACGGCTCCCACGTCGAGCCAGAGCTCGAGGAACCCGTTGTGTGAGTGCCGCACCTCCCAGCCCGAGGCCTCGCGGACGGCATCGACCGCCCCTCCGAACCCCGCCCAGAACGCGCCGTAGCCGTATCCCAGCCAGGGCCTCAACTGAATGGCTTCCCAGACAGAGGGCCAGATGGCCGTACGGCCGGTGAGCGAGAGGTCGCGCCCCATTCCTCCGAGCACCAGCTCGAAGTTGATGGCGAGTGCCAACAGGGCAGAGGCCAAGAGGACGACACTCAGGACGAGGACCGGGACGAGTACGCTCAGCCTCCAGCGGAGGCACTTGTACAGAGGCGTGAGAAGGACGAGGAACACGGCCATCGACAGCGAGGTCATCGACCGCGAGAGCACGAGCACCACCAGCGCGAGCGCCGCGCAGGCTCGCCAGCGCCAACGCGCGCGGCCCGCGGCCCCCTGGATGGCCAGCGTGAATGCGGCAAGCACGCTGATGCGCCCCAGGATGTTCTTCTGCGCATAAACGCCCTGCCAGGCGCCTTCATGCAGCTCCCTGTCGATGCCATAGCTGGGCAAGAACAGCGCGAACACCACGCTGAGCAGCAGGCTCAGCACGAGGGCCTCTGAGAGCCGCTGCAGCAGCTCCCTCCCGTTGAAGCGTCCCGCGAGGTAGGCACCGAAGAAGGTGGTCCCCGCGAGGATCAGCGCCTTGCGGAACGTGAAGGAGCCATCGAGAGACCAGGCCGCCGAGCCAATGGACAGCAGCGTCAGCCCCAGCACCGCCTTCCCCCGCCTGAAGCCCCGGCGAACGGTGCGCCAACGCAGGACCACGAACGTGGCGGTCACGCCGTAGATGCCGAGCCAGAGCATCATCTGGACCGGATCTCCCTCGCTGCCCTGCGAGGATCCACCCTGCTTGAGGAGCGGGATGAGCGCCTCTCCCAGCAGCACGAGCACGAGCACGACGAAGAGATGCTCGGCCCGCCGCAGCAGGCTTCTGGCTGTCGAGCGCGGCGCGCGCGCGTAGGCCAGGGCGTGTGGTGGGGACCAAGACTGCCTCATGCGTCGAGCCTTCCGTTACGGTATCGGCCGGCATAGACCTGCTGCAGCCAGACTTCGAGCGTGGCGACGCGACACAGGTACTCGGAGTGGTCCTCCCCGCCAAAGTGTGCTGCAAGGCGAGCGCGAACCGTGTCCGCCGAGACGTACTGCGCGTGGAGCGCCTCGGGGTGGGCCAAGAGGCGCTCGAAGAGCTCGCGCGCAGGGGCCTGCCGGATCCACGTGGGATAGTCCGTGTAGGCCTGCAGACTCACCTGCTGCCCCGTGATGCGGCCCAGTTCCCGACGGAGGCGGCCCCGAACGCGCCCGACGAAGCGCAAGGGACGGGTGACGACCCCGGGCCAGCCAATGGGCAGTCCGGTGTTCTGCCAGGGGATGGAGCGAAAATACTCGGGGAAGTGGCGTAGAAGCATCCGCCGATAGACCCGGGAGTTCGAGAGCAGCGGCCGAGGGAGGGCATACGCTAGCTCCATCAACCGGTTGTCGAAGAACGGAAGGCGGTTGTGGAAGTAGTTGTTCGTGAGCCGCGTGCCCTCGTTGATCAGGCGGCGTCCGCGCTGGTCGATCTTCTCGGGCAGCGTCCAGCGCTTGTCACCGAGGTATGAGCCCCCGAGGACGGCGTCCCCGAGGAACCCGTTGAGGTTGACCGCGTAATGGCTGCGCTGCTCCTGCGCGGAGACCAGCGCATGCATGTGGAGCAGATCCGCCTGTCCGTCGGTCCACCAGACGCCTTCCAGGCGGTGCTCGAGCCAGTTCTTCGATGTCAGCTCGACGAAGTGGTGGGTGCTGCCCCTGGCCTGCGCGACTCGTCGGGCGATGAGGTCGTCGGCACAACCTCGCGTACCGAAGGTGACGGTGTGCACGCTGCGACCTGCGGGGACCGCAGCCAGGAGTGCGCGCGAGTCCAGCCCTCCACTCAGGCTCACCCCCACTCCCCCCTCGTGGAGGGAGTGCCGGGCAACGGCAGCACGGAAGCGACTTCCCAACTCTTCGGCGACCTCATCCTCGGTCTGCACCTCGCCGAGTGGGCGGATGTCGTCCCAGCCCCAGTACCGGGAGATGCTCGGCTCCTGCATGCCCGGGCCCCATGACAGGAACGAGCCTGCCCTGAGCAGCGTGACGCCGGAGAACCAGGTGCGCTCTCCCAGCAGGAACCCCTCTCTCAGGAACTGCTCGACCGACTCCGGGTCGATGCGGGGCGTGAACTCGGGAATCGCGAGGAGGGCTTTGGGCTCGGACGCGAAGGCGAGCCGCTCCCCCTGCCGCGTCCAGTAGAGCTGGCGCAGGCCGTAGCGATCTGTGACGAGGTGGGTCGCGCCACTGCGGAGATTGTGCAGGACCGCCGCGTAGATCCCATCGATCCGCTTCAAGAAGGCGAAGGTGGGGTCCGCGAGATACAGGGCGCCGAGAAGATCGGCATCGCTTTGCTCTGACTCAGCCAGAGGCTTCTTGAGCGAGCGGCGCAGCTCCACCTGGTTGTAGAGCTCACCATCCAGCCAGACCCTGACGTGGCTCACCGTCCGCGGCTGGCGTTCGAGCTGGATCGCTCCGGTGTGGACCCGCGCCACAGCGAGCGCCGGTGTGAGGAAGCCGGCTTCCTTAACGTGGTGCGGAAGGTGGGCAACCAGATCCTGCATGCGTCCGAGGACGAGCTCGTCATTCGGCGCAGGATCCCGCTGTGCAAAACCCACTAGGCCGGGCATGGACGGAGCTCTTCCTTGGTCTGACGGCGGGTCGCCCAGACGACGGCCCACAGCGCACAGGCCAGCAGCCCATCGCAGATGATGCTCGTCACCAGCGCACCCTTCCACGAGAAGCGCGGGATGAGGACCAGGTTCAAGGCCACGTTTGCCCCGGCAACCAAGACCTGAACGAAGCTTCGGCGTCCCTGGTAGCCAGCACCCGACAGCGCATCACCGGCGAGGTGATGGAGGGTCTTGAACACCGGGATGATGGCGAGCCAGCGCACGGTGATCGCCGTGGTGGCGAACTGCGGGCCGAGGATGTGCGGGATGAGCGGGCTTCCAACCAGGAGGGCACAGAAGATTCCGACGCTCACGGCCAAAGCCACCGGGAGCAGTCGCTTCACGAACGCGAGCGTCCCGGCCAGCCCATCCGCACCGTGCTTGAAGAAGCGCGCATACGACGAGTACAGCAACGACCTAATCGGGGTGAACGCGACGTCCATGATGCGGTATGCCGAAGCGTAGATGCCCGTTGCGTCGAGCGTGGAGAAGCGCGCAAGCAGCGTCTTGTCGATGTCGTTGTTGATCGTGTGCGCGGAGATGATGGTCGAGAAGTAGAGGCCCTCCCGCAGCTCGCTCCAACCTGCCAGACCCGCGAACCGGGCTCGCCCCAGCTCTCGTTTCACGACGAGCAGTCCGTAGGCCGCCGTGGCCACGGCACCAGCGAGGTAGAACCAACCCCAGAGGCTCGGGGTGGGGCTTCGGACCACCATCCCGAGAGTGCCGATCCCGATCAGTCGCGCCACGTTCAGCAGCACCTGCAGGTAGACCGTGCGCCCCATGCGCTCCACGCCCTGGAAGGCCTGGCTGGTGAGTTCCGCGATCCGCGCGAACAGGAGGTCGGAGATGGCGACTGCCAAGATGAGCGACGTGGGGACGGTGACCGGAAGGACGAGGCGAGCCACGATCGCCACCGCGACCGTCAGCGCAGTCCCGTAGGTGGCGGTGGTCGAGAGCGCGCTGCCCCAGGCAGCAGAGAAGTCATCCGGAGCGGTCGCAACCCGCTTGATCAGCAGGTTGCCCGCCCCGAAATTGGCGAAGGGCGCGAAGATGGAAAAGAGGGCGGTGGCTGCTGCGAAGGCGCCGTAGCCGTCGGCTCCGAGGAGCCGGGCAACGAGCACGAAGTAGGCGCCCTGGACAAGCACACGACTGCCCTGGCCGGCGAGGGCCCAGAGGGTATTGCGCGCCAGGCCGTCTGAACCCCAACGAAACATGTTTACGCTCTGACCGGGTTTATCAGGGACATCGCCGAGCAGCGGTGCCTCGTGACTGCTCAGCGGCGCTGTTCGTGCCCGCGAAGCACATTCTTCTCGAGCAAGTCCGCAGGCCGGGTGTTCGAGACGCCGCTAACACCTCGGGCCCGAGGTACGATTCCCTGGACCGCTCAGCGCGCTCCCTTGCCCAGCAGGACCGCGGGGATCGTCTTGAGGAAGATTTTGAGATCGAGCCCCAGCGACCACTGATCGATGTAGGCGAGGTCCAGCTTCATCCAAGTCGCGAAGTCGATCTGGTTGCGGCCGCTGATCTGCCAGGTGCAGGTGATGCCCGGCTTCACGGACAGGCGTCGGCACTGCCAGCGCTCGTCGTACTGCTTTACGTCGAAGAGCGGGCGGGGGCCGACCACGCTCATGTCTCCGATGAGGACGTTCCAGAACTGAGGCAGCTCGTCCAGGGAGGTCCTGCGGATGAAGTGACCGATGCCCGTGATGCGCGGGTCGCGGTCGATCTTGAAGACGGGCCCGCTCATCTCGTTCTGGCTCGCCAGCTCCTTCAGGCGCGCCTCTGCATCGACCACCATCGAGCGGAACTTCCACAGGCGGAACTCGCGCCCGTTGAGGCCCGTGCGGCTCTGGCTGAAGAAGACGGGGCCCTTCGAGGTGAGCTTGATGGCCACCGCGATCGCCCCGAAGACGGGCGCTAGCAGCACGAGCGCCGTGAGGCTCACGATGATGTCGAAGGCGCGCTTGAGCACGAGCTCGAGCGGCTTGCCCGGCGCAGACGTGAAGGAGAGCGACGGCACCCCGTCGAGCTCCGAGAATCCCACCCGCGCGAAGCGATTCGGGAGGAAGGTGAGGCACAGGCGCGTGTCGAGCCCCAGGTCCTCGGCGGCCTGGAAGGCGCTCTGCACCTCGAACAGCGCCGTGCGGGGGACCGCGAAGATGACCTCGTCCACGATCTCGCGACGGAAGATGGCCTCGCTGTCGGCGAGGATGCCGAGGCGGCGAACGCCCGGCGGCACCGGAGTGTCGTGCTCCTCCGTGACCAGCCCGACCAGCTCCGCGCCGTGCTCGGAGCGGGTGCGCAGCATGCGGCAGATCGCTTCCGCCTGGGCGCCGCTGCCCACCACGATCACCCGGTGCGCTTCCTTCGGCTGACCCCAGCCGAAGATGCGTTGGAGGAGGCGGAAGGCGAGCGTCTGGCAGAGCGCGCTCAGCACGTAGAGGACGATGAGGGGACGGCTCTGCTCCAGCTTGAGGAGGAACGCGAGCGATGCGAGGACCAGGCCCGTGTAGAGGGTCAGGCGGACGAGGTGCTTCGCCTCACGCCAGAGCGACAGCCGGCGCCCGGAGTAGAGCCCCGACCAGTATCCGGCGAATCCCCACACGGACACCGCCACCGGGACCATCAGCACGTGGGGCTGCAGGTTACCCAGGAGAGGGAAGCCACTGAGCTGCTCGCGCAGCTGGAACGCCAGCGCGAAGGCGCTCACGAGCAGGAACGCGTCAATCAACGCGGCGAGGAGACCAAAGGAACGGCTGATACGGCTCACGACATGACCCCCGAGCGACGGCGGAGCCAGCTGCGGCGGCACCCAGAGTGGAATGCCCCGGACTGGCAGATCGTCCGTGCTGCAACGAATGGCGACCGGCGTGTATAGGCAGCGCTGCGGGAGATCGTCAAGCAGGCAAGCATTTTGCGGTGTGAGTGCAAACCCTTAAATGTCGGCAGCTTAGATTGACTAATCGCAGGTTGACTTACAGTATGCGCCTGGATTGCTGGAATCCAGGCGCGCGCGCTCAAGTCGCCGACAAGTGGTGGAAAGTATGCAGGCGGCCCGCGCGCCGCACTGGCGGACTTAGCGGTACTCGTACTGGTAGTGATACCCGTACCGGCCCAACCCGTACCCCTCGGGGCGGACTGGCACGTCGTTGAAGACGAAGCCCTGAGGCCGGGTTCCGTTCTGCTCCATGCGGCTCACCGCTGCCGTCAGTTCGCGCATCGGATGCAGGCCCGATCGGATGACCATCAGGTTCACGCCTGCGAAGCGGGCGAGGATGGCGGCATCCGTGACGGCGAGGATGGGGGGCGCGTCGATGAGCACGACATCGAAGTCGGCCTGGAGCCTCCCGAGCAGATCCTTGAAACGCTCGCTCGCGAGAAGCTCCGAGGGGTTCGGTGGGAGGGTGCCGGTCGGTAGGAACGACACGTTGGGCGTAGGAGTGCTGCGCACCGCGGTCGCCATGTTCACAGCCCCTCGGATGAGCTCTGAGAGCCCCGAGTCGCGGCTGCCGCCGAAGTAGCGGTGGAGCAGTCCCTTGCGCATGTCGGCATCGACGAGGAGCACCCGCCGGCCCGCGTCGGCCAGCACGTGCGCGAGGTTCACCGACACGAAGGACTTGCCGACGCCCGGCCGGGGGCCACCGATCACGATCGTGTTGTTGTCGCCCTCGGCGAGCGCGAACTGAAGGCTCGTGCGCAGGCTGCGCAGGCTTTCGATCGCAAGGTCCGAGGGCTCCACCACCGCCAGCGGCTTTACGTCCGTGGCCCCCCGCTGCTGGGCGCGCACCAGCTCCTCCTGCCGCGGGCTATGCGGCAGGCTCGCGTACACCGAGATGCCGAGCGTCTGCTCGAGAAGCTCGGGGTCTTCGACGCCCTGGCGCAGCGCCTTGCGCAGGAAGGTGAGCGCGACGCCGAAGGCGAGGCCCACAAAGAGACTGCCTGCGAGGATCAGCACCTTCTTCGGGCTCACCGGCTTCGACTGGATGCTGGCGTGGTCGAGCACCCGTACGTTGCCGATGGTGCCGGACTTCACGACGTTCAGCTCCTGGGCCTTGTTCTGCAGGAGCAGGTACAGCTCGTTGGCCACCTTCACGTCTCGCAGGAGCCGCACGGACTGCAGCTCCGCCTCCGGCATGCCCTTGATGCGATCGTTGACCTTTGCTTGCTGGCCGCGCAGCTGCTCGATCTGCTTCTTGAGCGCGACCAGCGCGGGGTGGCTGTCCGTAAAGCGCTGCCGAAGCTCCGCACGTTGGAGCTCCAGCGCCGTGAGCTGCTTCTCGGACTCCACGGTCTGATCGACGATGGCCTGGGCCTCGAGGTTGAGGTCCACGGTGCCGCGCTTGGAGCGGTAGGCGTTGAGGTTGGCCTCTGCCGTGTCGAGGTTGCTCTTGAGCAAGGGGAGCTGCGAGTTGATGAACTCCAGCGTCTTCTCGGCCGTCTCGGACTTCCGGTCCACGTTCTGCTTCACGTAGACCGCCATCACGTGGTCCAGCGCGGTCGTGATCTGCTCCTCGCTCTTGCCCTCGAGCGCGAGCTCGATGATGCCCGTGTTCTTGGTCTTCTCGCTGACGCGCAGGTCCTCCTGGAAGTCCTCCACGGCTTCGGCCCAGGGCTTCTTCACCAGACGGAACTCGGTACCGGGGCGCGCCACCAGCTCGGAGATGAAGGCCTCCACCTCTGCGCTGCCGTCACCCGCGACCTGCTCCACCGACGAAGCAGCGAGCTTCCCCACCTGGCCCTTGAGCAAGAGCTCCCCGTCTGGACCGAACAGCTCGTACGCGCCGCCCTCGCCGGCCACGAGCTTGAGCTTCTCGTCCTCCAGGAGCTTCGGCAGCTTCAGGCGCTTCACCTGGATGCGCTCACCGCCCCACGCGAAGCGGGAGAGGCCGAGCACCGGCGAGGCCAGTTGCAGCTGCTTGTGGTGCCGCGCAATCGCCCGGCCCACGAGCGGGAAGTAGCGGGGCTCCGCGATCACGTCGAGTCGCAGCTCGTCCACCACGGTGGCGACGATGGAGCGCGAGCGGAGGATCTCCACCTCGGTCTCTGCGGGCGCCTCACCGGTGAACATCGCGGTGAGGTCTTTGAGGTCGTCCAGCCCTGCGCCCTTCTCCTCCACCTGCACGAGCGCGTCCGCGCGGTACACGGGCGTCGCGGTGAACGCGTAGAAGAGCCCAAGCGCGCTGAGCACGAGCGCAGCGGCGGCGATGAGCCAGCGGCCGTCGTAGAGCGTCCCGATGAGCTGCCCGAGATCGAGATCGTCGTCGTCGGGCTCGGGCGCGCGCCCGCGCGGCACCGCGTGCAGCGGCGCGTCGGCTCCGGGCTGAGACACTCTGGGCGACTTCGCGGGGGATGGGCTCATGGGCTCGTGCGGAGAGGGGGCAGCCGGGCGCAGCGCGCCAAGACCGCGCGCTGAACGCTTCAGCGCGCGGAACTATTCGGCGAAGGGTCAGGGGGTAGGGATGATCCCTGCCCGATTGGTCAGGTCGAACGACTGCCAGAGCAGCTGCACCGTGGGCAGCAGCTGACTGATGATGCGGTTCCAACGTGTGAGGTTGTGCGCCGACACGTACACCACGTCGTGCGGCTTCAGCTGGAACTGCACCGCGAGCAGCATGGCGTCCGCCGAGGAGGCGTCGAGCTTGTAGACGGTGGGACGCTGGAAGTCGCCGCGGATGACGTAGACCTTGCCCGGGTTGGAGGTGACGGGGTCGAAGCCCTCGGTGTCCCCGATGGCCTCCGCCAGTGACATCCGCCCCTTCACCATCAGGCGCGAGGAGGGACGGCGCACCTCGCCCAGCACGAAGATCTTGTTCCGGCTGCGGTCCGGCACGAACAGGATGTCCCCGTCCTTGAGCAGCCAGTTCTGCGACGTCGCGCCCTGCTCGTTGGTGGCCTGCAGGTTGAGCGTGTAGGTCTTCCCGTCGCGCGAGAGCACCACGTTGGAGAGGTCCGCCTCGGGAGTGGGCCCGCGCGCCTGCGCCAGCGCATCCAGGGCGCGCATCGGCACGTCCGTGATGGGCAGGGTGCTCGGAGCCACCACGTCGCCGGTGACCTGGACCTTGTAGCCCCGGAACGCGGCCACCCTCACGTCCAGCTGCGGCTTCTGCAGCACCTTTCCGAGCCGCTCGGTGAGCAGCGTGCGCAGCTCCGGCAGCGTCTTGCCGGCCACCTGCACCACGCCGACGTAGGGATAGAAGAGCGAGCCGTCCGCATTCACCGGGTGCCCGGTGGCCTCGGCAGGGCGGAACTCGCCCGCCGGGATGGTCAGCTCGGGATGGTCCCACACGGTGACGCTGAGCACGTCGCGGGGGGCGACGTGGTACTCGTAGGTCGCTGCGAGGTTGCCCAGCGGATCCGGGTTGGGCACGAGCTGCTGCTGGCGCTCGCGCAGCTGCTGGGCCAGCACCGCAGGGGTGATGGGCACCAGCGTGACGTTGGGCTCCGCCCCCTCGCGCTCGTCCTGCGTGCGCTCCCGCAAGGCCGTCTCGTCCATGCGCATGCCGGGGCCGAGCGCGCAGCTCGAGCAGAGCAGGAGCACCCCCAGCAGGAACTTCAGGTTCGCCACGTTCTCCGACTCCCTCGAGTTGCAGCACCCCGGGCGCAAGAAACCACCCGGGCGCGAAATCGTTGCCTCTGCAACAGGCGGCGCGTTCTCTCGCAGGCGGGCGCCAGGTTCAAGGAAGAACCGTTGATCGGGACTTGCCTGCCTCCCCAGCAACGGTTACCTGCAACCACCTGATTTCACGGGGAGCCAATTCGGGGCTTGCTCGATTGCCCGGGCTATACAGCACCCCGGCGGATGCGGTACCAGCGTCGCCCCATGAACATTTCCGTCATCGGCAGCGGCTACGTCGGCCTGGTCGCAGGCACTTGCTTCGCGGACTCGGGCAACGACGTGACCTGCGTCGACATCAACCCGCAGAAGATCGAGAACCTGAAGCAGGGCAAGCTGCCCATCTACGAGCCGGGCCTCGAGGAGCTCGTCGAGCGCAACGCGCGCGAGGGCCGCCTCTCCTTCACCACGGACCTCGCCGCGGCGGTGAAGCGCTCGCAGGTGGTGTTCATCGCCGTGGGCACGCCCGAGGGCGAGAACGGGGATGCGGACCTCCAGTACGTCCTCGCCGCCGCCGAGCAGATCGGCAAGGCGATGGGCCAGTACACGGTCGTGGTGAACAAGAGCACCGTGCCGGTGGGCACTGCCCAGAAGGTGCGCGACGTGCTCGCGCGCACGACGAAGCACCCCTTCGACGTGGTCTCCAACCCCGAGTTCCTCAAGGAGGGGGCGGCGCTCGAGGACTTCATGAAGCCGGACCGCGTGGTCATCGGCTCGGACAGCGAGCGCGCGCGCGCCCTCATGGGCGAGCTCTACGCGCCCTTCGTGCGCACCGAGAACCCCATCCTCTACATGGACCCGCCCTCGGCGGAGCTGACCAAGTACGCGGCCAACTCGATGCTCGCGACCCGCATCTCGTTCATGAACGACATCGCGGCGCTCTGCGAGAAGGTGGGCGCGGACGTGGACCTGGTGCGCAAGGGCATGGGCTCGGACAAGCGCATCGGCTACCCCTTCCTCTTCCCGGGCGTGGGCTACGGCGGCAGCTGCTTCCCCAAGGACGTGAAGGCGCTGGTCTCGACCGCGCGCGACTACGGCATCGAGTTCGATCTGCTGCGCGCGGTGGAGCGCACCAACGAGCGCCAGAAGCGGCTGCTGCTGGCCAAGGCCACGAAGCACTTCGGCTCGCTCGCGGGGCTGCAGGTGGGCGTGTGGGGGCTCGCGTTCAAGCCCAAGACGGACGACATGCGCGAGGCGCCGGCCCTCGAGATCATCGAGGGGCTGCTGGGCAAGGGCGCCCGGGTGGCCGCGCACGACCCCGTGGCGCAGGAGGTGGCCCACCGCAGCTTCGGGGACCGCATCCGCTACGCGGCCAATCCCTACGCCGCCGCCGAGGGGGCCGATGCCCTCTTCGTGGTCACCGAGTGGAACGAGTTCCGCCACCCGGACTTCGACCGCCTCAAGAGCCTGATGCGCAAGCCGGTCATCTTCGACGGCCGCAACGTCTTCGATCCGGAGAAGATGCGCGAGCGTGGCTTCACCTACTTCGGCATCGGCCGTCGCTAGGCGCGTGCACCACTCCCTGCGCTCAGCGTGCGTCGCCCTCGCGCTCGTGCTGAGCACCGGGGCCTCGGGAGCCAATGCTCCGGGGGCCTCGGCGCTCCTCGAGCCCTCGCACTGGGCCGTGCAGGCCGTTCAGCGCCTGCATGACCTGGGGCTCGTGGACGGCTACCTGCCCGCGCAGAGCGCGGTGCCCCGGGCCGTCGTGCGCGCCGCGCTCGAGCAGGCGCTGGCGCAGGCCCCCGAGCGGGTCCCCCAGGCGGCAGAGCAGGCCCGGGGCTACCTCGCGCGCTTCGATGCGGAGTTCCAGCCGCACGCCGTTCCGGGAGCAGCCGCAGTCGTGCTGCAGCAGGCGACGGGCTCCCTGGGGTATCGCGCGGCGGATGCGCGCTACGGCGTGGCCGTGCCCCAGCCCCGGCCCGCGTTCATGGCGCCCGTAGACCCGGGCCCTCCTCTTTCCCTGAGCGCGGGCCTCGCCGCGAACGTCACCTCCTACCTGGGGCTCGCGGCCGCGCCGGAGCTCGACGTGGGGGCGCTGAGGCTGCCTCGCTGGGAGGCGGTGGTGGCACTCAACCCCGTGTCCCTCTCCTTCGGGCGCGGCACCGTGGGGTACGGGCTGCAGGGAGAGCGCGGGTTCGTCGTCGCCGGCGGCCAGACCTTCGATCGCCTCGAGCTCGCGACGACGCGGCCACTCTCGCTTCCAGGCTTCCTGCGCTACCTGGGGCCGGTGGCCTTCGAGGGCTTCGTCAGCCGCCTCACCGAGGCGCGGCACGCGGGGGACCCTTTCTTCTGGGGAGGCAACCTCCGGCTCCAGCCGCACCCGCGCTTCACGCTGAGCCTGCAGCGGGCGGTCATCGTCGGGGGAGGCCGCGTCGATCAGGGCACGCAGCTCAACCAGGTCTTCAAGATGCTGTTCGGGACGAAGAACCAGCCCGAGAACAACGTGGCCGGGCTGAGCCTGCGCTGGCGCCTGCCGACGGAGACCCTGCTGCCCCTGACGACCTACGCGGAGTGGGGGATGGACGACCTGGGGGGAGAGCTCGAGGCCCCGGGGCTGCTCTTCGGCGTGCGCACCCCGATGCTTCCCGGTGCGCCCCGGGTCTCGCTCGGCGCCGAGTTCGCCTTCATCGGAGCGCTCTGCTGTGCCGTGGAGCGCCCCAGCTGGTACCTGCACTTCAACCACGTGGGCGGCTGGGTGATGCAGGACGCTCCCATCGGCCATCCGCTGGGAGGCGATGGTCGCGAGTACCGGGTCTACGCTTCTGCGGATCTGCTGGAGGCGCGCCTGCGCATCGAAGGGGACGCGCTCCTCCGCCAGCGCTTCTCCCAGAACCTCTACGCACCCCAGCGGGACGGGACGAGCGTCGGCGTGTCCTCGCGCATCTCGTGGCGCGTCACGGAGCGCGGGGAGCTCGGGCTCAGCCTCTCGGAGGAGCGGGGCAACGCCTGGCGCGAGGGCACCGTGCAGGGGCGTGCGGCGCTCTTCTTCTGAGCCCCGCGCGGCGATTGGCTACTTTGGCGGCCGGTCCAGCGACATCGCCGCCGTGCACACGTTCCCCATGAAGTAGATGCCCCAGGAGCGGTGCACGTCCGGGGTGTCGCAGTCGAGCAGGTCTACGCCGTGGTCCACCTGCGCGTAGAGCCAGAGGTCGCCGCCCACGAGCGAGCGCTCCTTCGCACAGGGGACGCCCACGTTGTCGAGGAACCACTGCTGGTCGTGGCCCACCACCTCGCTCGGGCCCTCGATGCCCTGCGCGAAGCTCTGGATGGGCCCGCAGCCCACCGCCGCGGTGAGGAGAAGCGCCCCGACTGCCACACCCCAATGACGAAACGCTTCGACCATCGTCCGCCCCCGGCCTGACTCCGGGCAGGGTGGGGTGCGGTCGGCCGCGCGGCATCGATCTCGCGCACCAGGTCAGTGCACGCCAAAAGACGAAGGGCCCGGAACCTTTCGGCTCCGGGCCCTTCTTTTTCAGCGAGGAGTACGGGACTTGAACCCGTGGCCTCCGGCGTGACAGGCCGGCGTTCTAACCAACTGAACTAACTCCCCAAGACTTCACAACGTGTTGATGGGCGGAACAGGGATTGAACCTGTGACCATCGCCTTGTAAGGGCGCCGCTCTACCGCTGAGCTATCCGCCCTGAGCCGCCGTGACCAACGAGGCGCCTTCTACAGAGGGGCTCCGGACCTGTCAAGCACGCGCGAACCGGGCCCCGAACTTTCCTTCCGCGTGCAGGTCTTTGCCACTTTGCGCACGCGCGGCTTCGGGTACAAGCAGCGGCGCTCGCGCTCCTCGTGTCACCTGAAAGGGGAGCAGGTGAGCGTGACGCACGGTGTGGGAAAGCCGATTCCCTCACCCCGGCCCCTTCCCATAGGGAGAGGGTACTCAGCCCTCCCGGAGAGCCCACTTCGTGAACGACCGACTCCTGCGCGCCGCCCGCCGCCAGCCCACCGACACCACCCCCGTGTGGCTGATGCGCCAGGCCGGGCGCTACCTGCCCGAGTACCGCGCCATCCGCGGCACCATCGCCTTCCTGGACCTGTGCAAGAACCCGGACCTCGCCGCCGAGGTCACGGTGCAGCCCGTCACCCGGCTCGGCGTGGACGCGGCCATCATCTTCTCGGACATCCTCATCCCGGTGGAGGCCATGGGCATCCACCTGGAGCTCGGGGACAAGGGGCCGCACTTCCCCAACCCCGTGCGCACCGCGGCGGACATCGAGCGGCTGCGGGTGCCGGACCCGGTGGAGGGGACCGGCTTCGTGGCCGAGGCCATCCGCCGCACGCGCAAGGCGCTCAACGACTCCGTGCCGGTCATCGGCTTCGCGGGCGCGCCCTTCACGCTCGCGGCGTACATGGTCGAGGGCGGCGGCTCCAAGAGCTACATCGTCATCAAGCGCCTGCTCTTCGAGCAGCCGAAGCTCGCGCACCAGCTCTTCCAGAAGCTCACCGACACGCTCATCCCCTACCTCAGGATGCAGGTGGAGGCGGGCGCCAAGGTGGTGCAGATCTTCGACTCCTGGGGCGGCGAGCTCAGCCCCTTCGACTTCGAGCGCTTCAGCCTCCCGTACCTCACGCGCATGGTGAAGGAGCTGCAGGCCACCGGGGTCCCGGTCATCGTGTTCGGGACCTCCATGTCCACGCACCTCGAGCTGCTCAAGCGCACCGGGGCGGACGTCATCGGGCTCGACTGGCGCATCCAGGCGGACGTGGGCCGGCGCATCCTCGGGCCGGACGTGGCGGTGCAGGGCAACCTGGACCCGCTGCACCTCTTCCTGCCGCGCGAGGAGCTCGAGGCGCGCGTGCGCGACATCCTCACCCGCGCGGGCAACGTGGGGCACATCTTCAACCTCGGCCACGGCATCCTGCCGCCCAGCGATCCGGAGGCCGCGAAGTTCGTGGTCGACTGCGTGCACCGCATCGGCGCGGAGCTGCGCGCGAAGTAGGGGAGGGCAGGGCAGATGGAGCGGCTCGACAACGTCATCCAGCCCTATGCGTGGGGCTCGCGCACGGCGATCGCCGAGCTGCAGGGCCGCCCCAGCCCCTCGGCGGGGCCCGAGGCGGAGCTGTGGCTCGGGGCCCACCCCGGGGCGCCCTCGCGCGTGTCGAGCGGCTCGCTGCTCGAGCACATCCGCGCCGCACCCGAGCGGGTGCTGGGAGCGCCGGTGGTGCAGCGCTTCGGAGAGGGGCTGCCCTTCCTGCTCAAGGTGCTCGCCGCGGACACGCCGCTCTCGCTGCAGGCGCACCCCAGCCTCGAGCAGGCGCGCGAGGGGCACGCGCGCGAGGACGCGCTCGGCGTGGCGCGCACCGCCGCGCACCGCAACTACAAGGACAGCAACCACAAGCCCGAGCTCATCTGCGCGCTCACCCCCTTCGACGCGCTGTGCGGCTTCCGGCGCGTGGAGGACACGCTCGCGCTGTTCGCCGCGCTCGGGGCCCAGCGCCTGGAGCCGCTGCTCGCGCCCTTGCGCGCCTCGCCGGATGCGCGGGGGCTCGCGCGCACCTTCGAGGCGCTGATGACGCTGCCCGCGCAGGCGCGCGGTGAGGCGGTGGCCGCGGCAGTGGAGGGCTGCGCGCGGCTCGCGGCCTCGGGCGGCCGCTTCGGGGCCGAGGCCCGCTGGGCGCTGCGGCTCGCCGAGCTCTATCCGGGAGACCCGGGCGTCATCGGCGCGCTGCTGCTCAACCTCCTGCACCTGCAGCCCGGTGAGGCCATCTACCTTCCCGCGGGCAACCTGCACGCGTACCTGCAGGGCGTGGGCGTGGAGATCATGGCCAACTCCGACAACGTGCTGCGCGGCGGCTGCACGCCCAAGCACGTGGACGTGCCGGAGCTCTTGCGCGTGCTGGACTTCCGCGCGGGGCCGGTGGCGCCGCTGCGGGCCACGTCCGACGGCGTGGGCGAGGAGGTGTTCGAGACGCCGGCGCCGGAGTTCCGCCTCTCGCGCCTGCAGCTGCGGCCGGGTGCGCGGGTGAGCCCGGCGCGGCGCGGGCCGGAGATCCTCCTGTGCACGGAGGGGGAGGTGCGCGTCTCGCTCGCGGGGCAGCAGCTCGCGCTCTCGCGCGGCGAGTCTGCCTTCGTGGCGGCGGACGAGGGCGCGTACTCGCTCGAGGGCCAGGGCGTGCTCTTCCGGTCCACGGTGGGCGAGCTGTAATCCCTCACCCCGACCCTCCCCCAGGGGAGCGCGGGCGTTGACGCGGTGCGGCGACGTGCTTAGAACCTCCCGTCACCCCGCAGTCGGGAGAGGCTTGATGGCACGCGAGAACACTCAGGGCCGCCGCAGGGTGGCCATCGTCCGCGGCTTGCGGACGCCCTTCGTGAAGGCGGGCAGCGCCTTCGCGCAGCTCACGGCGCTGGACCTGGGGCGCATCGTGGTCCAGGAGCTGGTGCAGCGGGCGGACCTGGATCCGCAGGAGATCGACCAGGTCGTCTTCGGCCAGGTCATCCCCACCCTGACCGCGCCCTCCATCGCGCGCGAGGTGGTGCTCGCGGCGGGGCTGCCCAAGCGCATCGAGGCCTTCACGGTGGCGCGCGCCTGCGCCACCTCCATCACCGCGATGACCTCGGCGGCGCAGGCGATTGCGCTCGGGGACGTGGACGTGGCGCTGGCCGGCGGGACCGAGGCCATGTCGGACGCGCCCATCTTCACCAGCCGCCCGCTCGCGCACGCGCTGGTGGCGGCCTCCCGGGCGCGCAGCCTCCCGGAGAAGCTCAAGCCCTTCCGCAAGCTGCAGGGCAAGGACCTGCTCCCGGTTCCGCCGGCCATCGCCGAGTACTCCACCGGCCTCACCATGGGGGAGAGCGCCGAGAAGATGGCGAAGGAGAACGGCATCAGCCGCGCCGAGCAGGACGCCATCGCGCTCGCGAGCCACCACAACGCGGCGCGCGCCTGGCGCGAGGGCCGCTTCGCCGACGAGGTGATGCCCGTAGTGGTGCCGCCCGCCTTCGACCAGGTCACCGAGAAGGACAACATCGTGCGCGGGGACACCAGCCTCGAGGCGCTGGGCGCGCTCAAGCCGGTGTTCGACCGCAAGTACGGCACCATCACCGCCGGCAACGCGAGCCCGCTCACCGACGGCGCCGCGGCGCTGCTGCTGATGAGCGAGGAGCGCGCGAAGGCGCTGGGCTACGAGCCGCTCGGCTTCCTGCGCTCCTACGCCTACGCCGCCACCGACCCCGGCGACCAGCTGCTGCAGGGCCCGGTGTACGCGGTGCCCACGGCGCTCGAGCGCGCGGGGATGACGCTCGGGGACCTGGACCTGATCGAGATGCACGAGGCCTTCGCCGCGCAGGTGGCGAGCAACCTCCAGGCGCTCGCCTCGCCCGCGTTCGCGACGAAGGCGGGTTGGAGCAAGCCGGTGGGCGAGGTGGACCGCACGCGCCTCAACGTGAACGGCGGCTCCATCGCGCTGGGCCACCCCTTCGGCGCCACGGGCGCGCGCATCGTGACCCAGGCGCTCCGCGAGCTGGAGCGGCAGGACAAGAACACCGTGATGTGCACCGTCTGTGCTGCCGGCGGCCTGGGCGCCGTCGTGATCCTGGAGCGTGCGTGATGGCGGCCCCGGCGGACTTCCAGTACGCGGTGGAGGACGGCGTGGCCGTCATCACCCTGGACCAGCGCGAGAGCCCCGTGAACACGCTCTCACCCGAGACGGGCGAGGCCTTCGCCCAGCTGCTCACCCGCGCGATGGAGGACGCGGCCGTGCGCGCCGTGGTCTTCACCTCCGGCAAGAAGGACGGCTTCGTCGCGGGCGCGAAGGTGGACTACCTGCAGACCCTCACCACGGCGGCCGAGGCGGAAGCCGTGTCGCGCCGGGCGCAGGAGGGCTTCGAACAGCTCGAGGCGGCCGCGAGGACGAAGCCCGTGGTCGCGGCCATCCACGGCGCGGCGCTGGGCGGCGGGCTCGAGTGGGCGCTCGCCTGCAGCTACCGCATCGCCACCGACAGCCCGAAGACGCAGCTGGGCCTGCCCGAGGTGCAGCTGGGGCTCTTGCCCGGCGCGGGCGGCACGCAGCGGCTGCCCGCGCTCACCGGCGCGCAGGCGGCCCTGGATCTCATCCTCGCCGGCAAGACGGTGAAGGCGCAGAAGGCGAAGAAGCTGGGCATCGTGGACGAGGTGGTGCCCGCGCCCATCCTGCGCGCGGTGGCCCTGCAGCGCGCGCGAGAGCTCGCGGACGGCACGCGCGTGCCCGAGCGCGGGACCGCCCCGGCGAAGGACTTCGGCGCGCGCCTGCGGGAGCTCGCGCTCGAGGACAACCCGGTGGGCCGCCGCGTGCTCTTCGAGCAGGCGAAGAAGCAGGTGCTCCAGAAGACCCGCGGCAAGTACCCCGCGCCGCTCAAGGCGCTGGAGGCCGTGCGCGTGGGCCTGGAGTCGGGGCGCGAGAAGGGGCTCGCCGCCGAGGCGCGGCTCTTCGGCGAGCTGGTGGTCTCGGACGTCTCGCGCCGGCTGGTGGAGGTGTTCTTCGCCACCACCGCGCTCAAGAAGGAGAACGGCACGAAGAACCCCGAGGCGAAGGCGCGCGAGGTGAAGCGCGTGGCGGTGCTCGGCGGCGGCCTCATGGGCGGCGGCATCGCGTACGTGGCGAGCGCAGTGCAGGGCGTGCCGGTGCGCGTGAAGGACAAGGACCTCGCCGGCGCGGGGCGTGCGCTCAAGCAGGTGCAGGGCGTGCTGGACGAGCGCGTGAAGCGCCGCTCGCTCACGTGGCGCGAGGCCGCGGCGAAGAGCTCGCTGGTCACGGCGGGCACCGACTACGCGGGCTTCAAGGGCGCGGACCTGGTCATCGAGGCGGTGTTCGAGGACCTCGCGCTCAAGCACCGGGTCATCGCCGAGACCGAGGCGGTAACGCGCGAGGACTGCATCTTCGCCTCCAACACCTCGAGCCTGCCCATCACCGAGCTGGCGAAGGGGGCGAAGCGGCCGCAGAACGTGATCGGGATGCACTACTTCAGCCCGGTCCACAAGATGCCGCTGCTGGAGATCATCACCCACGCGGGCACCGCGGACTGGGTGACGGCCACCTGCGTGGAGGTGGGGCGGCGCCAGGGCAAGACGGTCATCGTGGTGAACGACGGCGTGGGCTTCTACACCTCGCGCATCCTCGCCCCGTACATGAACGAGGCGGCGTACCTGCTCGCCGAGGGCGCGGACATCCGCGAGCTGGACCGGGCGCTCACGGACTTCGGCTTCCCGGTGGGCCCCATCACGCTGCTGGACGAGGTGGGCATCGACGTGGCCCACAAGGTCGGCCCCATCATGCAGGCCGCCTTCGGCGAGCGCCTCGCGGCGCCGAGCGGGCTGGACGCCGTGGTGAAGGACGGGCGGCTGGGGCGCAAGAACGGCCGCGGCTTCTACCTCTACGGCGGCAAGGGCAAGAAGAAGGAGGTGGACCCGTCCGTGTACGCGCTGCTGCCGCACGGTGAGAAGCGGGTGCAGCTGGACCGCCAGGAGATGGCCGAGCGCTGCAGCCTGCAGATGGTCAACGAGGCCATCCGCTGCCTCGGCGAGGGCGTGCTGCGCAGCGCGCGCGACGGCGACGTGGGGGCCATCTTCGGCCTCGGCTTCCCGCCCTTCCTCGGCGGGCCCTTCCGCTACGCGGACAGCTTCGGCGCCGACAAGCTGCTGCAGCGCCTCGAGCACCTGCAGGAGAAGCACGGAGTGCGCTTCACCCCGGCGCCGCTGCTCGTGGAGCTCGCGCGCGCCGGGGGTCGTTTCTACCCGGCGGGTGAGGGCTGACCGCGCGCGGCTCGGGCTGCGCAGGCCTTCCTCTCCGGAAGCCCTGCGCTCCCGGACGCTCGTTGGCGTCCCTCGCTTCGCAGGGGCTCTCCGCGTAGAGCGGGCCCGACTTGACTCGCCGGTCGAACATGGACGATTCAGCCAGACGTGAAACGTTCTCCGCTGTACGTCGTGGCGCTAGCGGTTCTGGCGGCGACCCTGGGCTGTGCAGTTGCGGCAGGTGTGATGGCGGCGCGCCGGCAGCTGCTGGGCGGGGCGCCGCTGCCGGGCCCCATCGACGCGGTGCTGGACGGCTGGGCGGGCTGGGACTCCAACTGGTACCTGCGCATCGCGCGCGAGGGCTACTTCTTCCACCCGGGCGAGCAGAGCTCGGTGGCCTTCTTCCCGCTCTACCCGCTGACGCTGCGCGCGGTCTCGGCGCTGGGGCTCGCGCCCATCGTGGCCGGGGCGCTCATCAGCCTCGCTTCGGGCGTGGGCGCGGTGCTCGTCTTCACGCGCTGGGCGCAGACGCGCACCTCGCCCGAGGCGGCGCGTGACGCGGGGCTCTTCTACGCCTTCTACCCCTTCGCCTTCTTCCTCTATGGGGTGGTGTACGGCGACGCGCTGTTCCTGCTGCTGGTGGTGAGCGCCTTCCTGCTGCTCGAGCGCGGGCAGCTGCTGCTCGCGGTGCTGGTGGCGGCGCTCGCCACGGCGGCGCGGCCCGTGGCGCCCGCGCTGGTGCTGGGGCTGCTCGCGCGGCGGCTCGAGTGGAAGCGCGAGCGCGGAGAGCGCTGGAGCCTCGTGGACGCGCTGCCGCTCTTCGCCGCCACCGGCTTCCTGCTCTACGTGCTCTACCAGGCGCGCGCCTTCGGCGAGCCCTTCGCCTTCGTGGAGACGCAAGGGGCCCCCGGCTGGGAGCAGGCGCCCGGCTGGCACACTTGGCTCAAGGTGGTGTGGTTCCAGCGCATGTTCCCGCCGCACTCGGCCGGCATCGCGGTGCGCCAGCTCGCGCACGCGGGCGTCACGCTGGGGGCGCTCGCGCTGGTGATCCCCACGGTGAAGCGGCTGGGCTGGGGCTACGGGCTGTACGCGCTCGCGGTGGTGGGGCTGCCCGCGCTCTCGAGCAAGGACTTCATGGGCATGGGGCGCTACCTGCTCGCCGCCTTCCCGCTCTTCCTCACGCTGGCGCTGCTCGTGCGCGAGCGGCCGCGGCTGCGCGTGCCCCTGCTCGCCGCGTGCGCCGTGCTGCTCGTCTTCCTCGCAGGCGCCTTCGGCGCGGACGTGTACGTGTCATGAACGCTCGTCTCCAGCAGGCCGTGTCGCTGTACCGCGCGCTCCCGTGGCGCGAGCGCTTCCACGTGGAGGCCCGGGCGAGCAGCGCGCCGCTCGCCTCGCTCGTGGCGCGCACCCCCGCGGGCCGCGTGGCGGACGTGGGCTGTGGGCACGGGCTGCTCTCGGCCCTGCTCGCGCAGGACTCGGCGCGCCGCCAGGTGGTGGGCGTGGACCCGGACTCGCGCAAGATCCACTGGGCGCGCCAGGCCGCCGGCGCGCTGCCCAACGTGAGCCTGCGCGAGGGGCGCATCGAGGACCTGCTGCCCGCGGAGGAGGGGCGCTTCGACGCCGTGGTGGTCGCGGACGTGCTCTACCTGCTGCCGGAGGAGGCGGCGCGCAGCTTCCTCGCCGCCGCCTTCCGCCTCCTCAAGCCCGGCGGCCGCCTGCTGCTCAACGAGGCCGAGGCGGACGGGGGCTGGCGCGCGCTCAAGTGGCGCGCGCAGGAGTGGGTGATGGTGCAGGCGCTGCGCCGCACCCAGGGCAGCGGCGCGCTGGGACTGCTGCCGCGCGAGGAGCAGGTGGCGCGCCTCATCGCAGCGGGCTTCCGGGTGGAAGAGGTGCGCAGCCTCGCGCGCGGCTACAGCTCGCCGCACGTGCTGTTCAACGCCCAGCGCCCTGCCTGAGGGCGAGCGCCGGCCTCCCGCGTGACGCGCGCGCGGCCGGGCGCTAGGGTCCGGGGCCTCGCGCCGCGCCGGAGCGGCGGTCGCCCGAGCGGCGGAGCGACGGAAAGAGGAGGACTGCGGAATGGGGCAGGTGGGGTGGCGCGTGGCAGCGGCGCTCGCGGGGCTCACGCTCGCCAGCTGCGGCTGCTCGAGCGTGGGCTGCACCGACGAGGTGCAGGTGCAGGTGGTGGACGCGGCCGGCAACCCCGCGCCCGCCTTCTTCGGCCAGGCCTACTTCGGCACGGTGACCATCCCCTTCCTGTGCGACGAGGCGCTGGAGCCGGGGCCGGGCTTCCTCTGCACCGCGCCGGGCGAGGTGCGCTTCTACGGGGTGAGGCCGGTGGCGTTCGCCGTCTCGCTGCAGGCGCCGGACGGTCCGCCCACGACGCAGACGCTGCGGCCCTCCCCCGAGGACAGCGAGCCCAACGGCGAGCGCTGCGGGGCGGGCTGCCAGCTCGCGCGCGTCAGCGTGCAGCTGCCGTAGGGCCTTCGCGCGGGAAGAGCGCGCCGTAGCTCGTCAGCGCGATGCCGCGGGAGGCGAGCAGCGCGCGCACCCGCGGGCTGGTGAGCGCCGCGAGCTCCGCCTCCCAGCCGTAGCGCCAGGTGGGGTCCTCGGGCACCTGCACCTCGCGCGAGCCCGGGTGGCAGCCCAGCTCCCAGTCGCCCTCGGGCAGCCGCTCGAGCACGCCGAGCAGGGCGGGCTCGGTGAGCCTTCCCGCCTCGAAGAGCCCCACCGCGCGCAGCCGCGCGACGTCCGCGGGCAGCGCCCGGGCGAGCCCCGAGAGCAGCGCCGTCTTGAGCGCGGGGCCGGGCGCCGCGAGCCAGCGCAGGCGCGGGCGCTCCTGCGGCCAGCGCACCGGGAGGCCCTCGGCGCGCGCGAGCGCGTGCACGGCCGCCGCCACGCCCGGCAGCAGGTGCAGGTGCTGGTGCGCATCCAGGTGGTCCACCTCCGCGCCCAGCGCCCGCGCGCGGGCGAGCTGCGCGGCGAGCTCCAGCGCCACCTCGTCCGTGCGCAGGCTCCCGCGCGCCCACGCCGCGCTCAGCTGCACCCAGCTCGCGCGAAAGCGGCCGCCGGGCGCGAGGCTCGGCACGCGCGCGGGCGGCGCCGCCGGAGCAAGGCGCGTGGTGAGGCACAGGTGCACGCCCAGGGGGAGCCCCTGCGCGCGCGCCCGCTGCACCGCGCCTTCCGCGCTGGGGCCGGTGGCGAGCAGGGTCGCGCTCGTCACCACGCCCTCGCGGTGCGCGCGCAGGATGCCCGCATCGATGTCCGGGTGCAGGCCGAGGTCGTCCGCGTTGACGACGAGGCGCCGGGTGGCCACGCGCGTGCCCGCCCTAGCCGTGGTGCGACTTGGGAGGCTGGCGCGCCGCGGCCGACAGGGGCGTCACGCGCGCGGGCAGGCGCACCGGGTGCTCGGGCATGCCGGGCCGGCGCGTCTCCGGGTACAGCTGCCACAGCTCCTGCAGCATCTTCTTGATCACCGAGGGGCTCGCCAGCGTGCTCACGCCGCGGGTGCGCGGGAAGTAGTCCACGCCCATCTGGAACACGCGGAAGCCCTTGTGGATGGCCTTGGTCACCAGCTCCGCGTCGATGAAGGAGCCCTGGCTCTTGAGCTCCACGGCCTCGAGCACGCGGCGGTGCACGACCTTGAAGCTGAAGTTCACGTCCTTGATCGGGATGTCGAAGAGGTTGCGGATGAGCAGGTTGTAGGCGAACGAGTAGACGATGCGCTTGAAGCCCTCGCTCGTGCGATCGAAGCGGAACGCGCAGATCATGTCCGCCTCCAGGTAGCTCATCAGGTGCAGCGCCCGCTCGAGCTCCTGCAGGTCGAAGGGCAGGTCCATGTCCGAGTACACGACCACGTCCTTCGTCGAGGCGCTGAAGCCGGTGCGCATCGCGCCGCCCAGCTTCAGGTTCTGCGCGTGCGTGATGACCCGCACCTGCGGGTGGCGCGCGGCGAGCGCCTCGGCGAGCTCCTTCGTGCGGTCCGTGCTCGCGTCGTTCACCACGATGATCTCGAAGTCGTCCGTGAGGCGCGGCAGCACCGCGAGCGCGCGCTGCACCGCACGCTCCACGTAGTCCTCCTCGTTCCAAGCCGGAAAGAAAAGGCTGATGCTGGGGGATTTCGACACGGCGGTGACTCCTCGGCGGTGCACGCAGGACGGCGCGGGCAGTGGGTAGCAGAGGGGGGAGTGGGCTGGCAACCGGCTCGCTCTGCTAGGCTCTCGCCCGTGGAACGGGGGAGCACCGCGTGAGCGCAGAGCCAGTCAGCCCGAAGTCGCTGCAGTTGCAGGTCACGGCGTCCGCCACCGTCCTGCCCGGGGCGGTCCTGATCGTCGACGACTCGCGCGCCGCCCAGGAGGGGCTCGCGGCGGTGCTCGCCGGCGCGGGCGTGGGCACCCGCAGCGCGGCGGACGGCGCCGAGGCGCTGCGGCTCGCGAGCGCGGGTGCAGGGGTCGACCTCGTCATCCTGGACCTCGGGCTGCCCGGGATGGACGGGCTGCAGGTCCTGCGCATGCTGCGCGCGAGCGAGCGGCTGCGCCACGTGCCGGTGCTGGTGCTCACGGCGCGCGGGGACCGCGAGACCCGGCTCGCCGCGCTGCGCCTGGGCGCCGACGACTTCCTGCCCAAGCCCTGGGACGCCGAGGCGCTGCTCGCGCGCGTGGAGCGCTGCCTCGAGACGAAGCGGCGCATCGACGCGCTCACCGCCCAGGCGGCCGAGCTGCAGAAGCTCTCCACCACGGACGGGCTGACCCAGGTCCACAACCACCGCCACTTCCAGGAGCGGCTGCGCGAGGAGTTCCGCCGCGCCCAGCGCTACGGCGACCCGCTCTCGCTCATCCTGGTGGACCTGGACCACTTCAAGGCGGTGAACGACCGGCACGGCCACCTCGCCGGAGACCGGGTGCTGCGCGAGGTCTCCGGGGCGCTGCGCCAGAGCGTGCGCGACACGGACCTGCTCGCGCGCTACGGCGGCGAGGAGTTCGCGGTGCTGCTGCCGCACACCTCCGTGGGCGGCTCGCTCACGGTCGCCGAGCGCATCCTGCGCGACGTGGGCGCGCTCGCCGTGGCGCTCGAGGCCGCTGCGCAGCCCGCCGGCGCGCCGGTGCCCCCGCTGCGGGTCACCGCCTCGGTGGGGGTGAGCGCCCTGCCGCACCGCTCCATCGGCAGCGCCGAGCAGCTGTTCCGCGCCGCGGACGAGGCGCTCTACCGCGCCAAGCGCGAGGGGCGAAACCGCGTCTGCCTCGCCTCCCAGGTGAGCCTGCTCGCCGAGCCTCCAGCCAGGGCTGGCTGACCCCCCCGACACGCCGGCCCGGGTCGAAAATGACCTGAAAGCCGACCCTGGGTGCGCGCTGACCCGGTAGCGCCTGTTCCTCAGGTACGGAAACACCCGGTAATTCAACCCCTTGGCATCAAAGGGGGAACCTGCGGAAGTGGCAGGCGGGTTGCAGTTGTTCTGGGCGGACTTCGGAGCGAGGCCCCGCGCGTGAACCCGGCTGCACCCCTGACAGATGCGCCCGTGGCGGCCCCCGGCTCGAGCAAGGGCCGCCTGCTGCTCGTGGACGACGAGGAGAACATCCTCAAGTCCATCCGCCGGGTGCTGCGGCGGGGGGACTGGGTCATCGAGACGGCGCTGGACGCGGAGACGGGCCTCGCGCTGCTCGAGCGCTTCTCGCCCGAGGTGGTCATCTCCGACTTCCGCATGCCCGGCATGAACGGGGTGGACTTCCTCTCCCGGGTGAAGGAGCGCAGCCCCCGCACGCAGCGCATCCTGCTCACCGGGCAGGCGGACCAGCAGGCGATCGAGGAGGCCATCAACTGCTCCGAGATCTTCCGCTTCGTGGCCAAGCCCTGGAGCGACAGCCACCTGGTGCTCACGGTGAAGAGCGCCTTCGAGCAGCACGCGCTGCTCGCCGAGAACGAGCGTCTCTACCGCGTCACCCAGGACCAGAACGAGGCGCTGCACCACCTCAACGCGGACCTGGAGACGCGCGTCGCGCTGCGCACGCACCTGCTCAGCGTGGCCAAGCGCGAGTGGGAGCTGTCCTTCGACTCCATCGAGCAGCCCATGGCGATCGTGCGCGAGAGCGACCGCACGGTGCGCCGCGCGAACCGCGCCTACGCGGCGCTCGCGGGTCGCCCCGTCACCGCGCTGCCCACCGAGGTGCCCTGCCACCAGGCGCTGTTCGGCCGCGAGCGCCCCTGCGAGGGCTGCCCCGTGCCGGCCGTGCGCGCGAGCGGCAAGGGCGAGCGCTCCGAGGTGCAGCACGCCGGGCGCACCTACGCCGTCAGCGCGTACCCCATGCCCAACGGGGACCGCACCGTGTGCACCTACCGCGACATCACCGACGAGCGCGAGATGACGCGCCGCCTGGTGGAGAGCGAGAAGATGGCCGCGGTGGGCCAGCTCGCCGGCGGGGTCGCGCACGAGATCAACAACCCCCTGGGCGGCATCCTCGCCTTCAGCCAGCTGATGAAGCGCGACGCGGGGCGCACCGCCGAGGACATGGAGAGCCTCTCGCTCATCGAGGAGAGCGCGCTGCGCTGCAAGCGCATCGTGGACAGCCTCCTCAAGTTCAGCCGCCGCAGCCGGGACGAGGACCGCCGCCCCTTCGACATCAGCCGCTGCTGCGAGGACGCCACCGTGCTCTTCAAGGCGCAGCTCAAGAGCAACCCCCGCGCGAAGCTGGAGCTGAAGCTCGCCTGCGGCCTGCCCGAGGTCCACGGCGACCCGGGCCAGCTGGGCCAGGTGGTGCTCAACCTGCTGCAGAACGGCCTCTACGCGCTGCCCCGGCAGGAGGGGCAGCTCACGGTCGAGACCGGCCAGGAGCTCGAGCGCGTCTTCGTGCGGGTGACGGACACCGGCAGCGGCATCGACAGCAAGCACCTGCCGCGCATCTTCGAGCCCTCCTTCACCACCAAGCCGCCCGGCGAGGGCACCGGCCTCGGGCTCTCCATCGCGTACCGCATCGTGGAGGACCACGGCGGCACCTTCCAGGTGGAGACGGAGCTCGGCAAGGGCACGCGCTTCACCGTCTACCTCCCCATCCCCCTCAAGGTGTCGACCCTGTCGCCACCTCCCGTATCGCAGGTCTGAAGCCGCACTCCCGGAACCAACAGCCATGAACAAGAACGCCAAGATCCTCGTGGTGGACGACGACACCGTCGTCCTCAAGGCGGTGACCCAGATCCTCCAGCGCGAGGGCTACCAGGTGGTGCCCATCGACGATGCGGTGGAGGGCCTCACCGCCGCCAAGGACCCGTCCGTGGACGTGGCCATCCTGGACATCAACATGCCCCACCTCTCGGGCATGGACCTGCTCAAGGCGATCAAGAGCGCGCGCCCCGAGGTGGAGGTGGTGATGATGACCGCCTACGCCACGGTGGAGACGGCCGTGGAGGCGGTGAAGGCGGGCGCCTACGACTACCTCACCAAGCCCTTCGAGAACATCGACGAGGTGAGCCTCACGGTGGCCAAGGCCGCCGAGCGCAAGCAGCTCAAGGACCGCACCCGCATGCTCGAGGAGCAGCTGGTGGCGAAGAACCAGTTCGAGGACCTCATCGGCCAGTCGAGCCAGATGCGCTCCGTCTTCAAGCTGGTGGAGACCGTGAGCTACTCCACCGCCACCGTGCTCATCCAGGGCGAGAGCGGCACCGGCAAGGAGCTGGTGGCGCGCGCCATCCACTACCGCAGCCCGCGCAAGGACAAGCCCTTCGTCGCGGTGAACTGCTCGGCCCTCACCGACACGCTGCTGGAGAGCGAGCTGTTCGGCCACATGAAGGGCTCCTTCACCGGCGCCACCGGCAACAAGAAGGGCCTCTTCGAGGCGGCCGACGGCGGCACCATCTTCCTGGACGAGATCGGCGACGTGCCCCCGGCCACCCAGGTGCGCCTGCTGCGCGTGCTGCAGGAGGGCGAGGTCAAGCGCGTGGGCGCCAACGAGTCCATCAAGGTGGACGTGCGCGTCATCGCGGCGACCAACGTGGACCTCGCCCGCGCGAAGGAGCAGGGGAAGTTCCGCGAGGACCTCTTCTACCGCCTCAACGTCATCGCCGTGCAGCTGCCCCCGCTGCGCGACCGCCCCGAGGACGTGCCCCTGCTCGCGCAGCACTTCCTGCGCATGTACTCGGACAAGCTCAAGAAGAAGCTCACCGGCTTCACCCCGCGCGCCATGGAGGCCCTCACCTGCAACCGCTGGACGGGCAACGTGCGCGAGCTGGAGAACGTGGTGGAGCGCGCCAGCGTGCTCACCAGCCACGAGGTGGTGGACGTGGACGACCTCTTCCCGGGCTTCCAGGGCCAGCCCCAGGCCGGCAGCAACGTGGAGGTCTTCAGCCTCTCGCACCTGCCCTACGCCCAGGCCAAGCGCCTCGCGATGCGCGCCTTCGAGCGCCGCTACCTCTCGGCGCTGCTCGAGAAGAACAACCAGAACGTCTCCAGCGCCGCGCGCGCCGCGGGCGTGGACCGCTCCAACTTCCGCCGCCTCCTCAAGCAGTACGAGGTCGCCGGCCGCAGCATGAAGATGGAGACGGACGACGACTCGATGGATGCCGCGAGCTGAGTCCGGAGTCCTCGCCCGGGAGAGGGGCTAGCCCTCCTCCCCCGGCTCCCGCGGCCGCGCCGCGAGCACGCGCTGGATCTCCTCGTAGCGCTGCCGCATCTGGGCCTCGAAGCCGTTGCTGCTCGGCGTGTAGAAGCGGCGCGCCTTGAGCGCCTCGGGCAGGTAGTCCTCGGGCACGTAGTTGCCCTCGAAGTTGTGCGGGTACTTGTACCCGCCGCCGTAGCCCATGCCCTTCATCAGCTGGGTGGGGGCGTTGCGCAGGTGCAGGGGCACGGGGAGCGCGCCCTCCTGCGTCACGGCGGCGCGCGCCGCGCCGTACGCGGTGATGACCGCGTTGCTCTTGGGCGCGAGCGCCAGGTAGGTCACCGCCTGGGTGAGCGGCAGCGCCCCCTCGGGCAGGCCCATCAGCTGGAAGGCGTGCAGCGCGTCCACCGCCACGCCCAGCGCGCGCGGGTCCGCGTTTCCCACGTCCTCGGAGGCGAAGATGACCATGCGGCGGAAGAGGAACACCGGGTCCTCTCCGGCCTCGAGCATGCGCGTCATCCAGTAGAGCGCGGCGTCCACGTCCGAGCCGCGCATGCTCTTGATGAAGGCGCTGACCACGTTGTAGTGCTCCTCGCCCCCCTTGTCGTAGAGCAGGGTCTTCTGTTGCAGCGCCTCCTCGGCGGCCTCGCGCGTGACGTGCGCGCCCGCGTGCCCCGCGGCCACCTCCAGCGCGGTGAGCGCCTTGCGCGCGTCTCCGCCGGCCGCCTGGGCGATGAAGTTCAGCGCCTCCTCGTCCACCTGCACCCGGCCCGCGAGCCCCTTGGGGCTCTCCATCGCGCGGCGCATCACGCGCACCAGCTCCTCCTCCTCGAGCCCGCGCAGGGTCACCACGCGGCAGCGGCTGAGGAGCGCGGCGTTGACCTCGAAGGAGGGGTTCTCGGTGGTGGCGCCGATCAGCGTCACCGTGCCCTTCTCCACGTGGGGCAGCAGCGCGTCCTGCTGCGCCTTGTTGAAGCGGTGGATCTCGTCGATGAAGAGCAGGGTGCGGGTGCGGTGCATGCGCCGGCGCTCCTGGGCGCGCGCCACCGTCTCGCGGATCTCCTTCACCCCGCCGAGCACCGCGGACAGGGACTCGAAGGCGCTGCCGGTGCTCTGCGCGATGACGCGCGCGAGCGTGGTCTTCCCGGTGCCGGGCGGCCCCCAGAGGATGAGCGAGGGCACCTGGTCCTGGGTGATGGCGCGGCGCAGGAAGCGCCCCTCGCCGGTGAGGTGCTCCTGGCCCACGAAGTCGTCCAGGGTGGTGGGCCGCATGCGCTCGGCGAGCGGGGCCGTGGCCTCCTGCTCCTTCTGGCCCGCGTGATCGAAGAGGTCCATGCCCCCTCCTATAACGCGCCCGTCCCACCGTCTGCGCAGGGACAGTGCCCGGGCTGTCCACCGGGAAAGGGGAGGCGGGCCGGGGGCGGGTGGATTAAGACTGCCGCTGACCGTGCAGACCCTGGCCCTCATCGCGAAGAAGGACAAGCCGGAGGCGGCGCAGCTCGCGCTGCAGCTGCGCGAGCGCTACCCGCAGCTCACCCTGCTCGCCGAGCGCGCCCTCGCGCACGCGCTGGGCTGGCCGCGCGTGGAGGACCGGGAGCTCGCCTCGCGCGCCGACCTCGCGGTGGTGCTGGGCGGGGACGGCACCCTCATCCACGCCGCACGCCTGCTGGGCGGCCGGGGCGTACCCATCCTGGGCGTCAACCTGGGCAGCCTCGGCTTCATGACCGAGGTGCCGGTGGAGGGGCTCTTCGAGCAGCTCGACGAGGTGCTCGCGGGGCGCTTCCGGGTGGACTCGCGCATGAAGCTGCGCTGCCGGCTGGTGCGCGCGGGCAAGCTCTGCCTCGAGGACGAGGTGCTCAACGACGTGGTCATCAACAAGGGGGCCCTCGCGCGCATCGGGGACCACCACGCGAGCATCGACGGCGTCTACATCACCACCTACAAGAGCGACGGCGTCATCGTCGCCACGCCCACCGGCTCCACCGCGTACTCGCTCTCCGCCGGCGGCCCCATCGTCCACCCCTCGGTGGACTGCATGGTGCTCTCGCCCATCTGCAGCCACGCCCTCACCCAGCGCTCCATCGTGGTGCCCGCCGAGCGGCTGGTGCGCATCGAGCTGGGGCCGAACACCGCGGACACCTACCTCACCCTGGACGGGCAGACCGGCCACGGGCTGCAGGGCGGGGACATCCTCGAGGTGGAGCGCTCGCCCAACCGGGTGAACCTCGTGCGCAACCCCAAGGTCGCGTACTTCTCCATCCTCCGGCAGAAGCTGCACTGGGGTCAGCGCTAGCCTGTCCAGCGGGCAGGCGGGCGCTGCGCTCGCACCCGCGGTGGCCCCGGACCCGCTCCGTGGAAAGCGTAGGCGCCAGGAGGGTGTGCCCATGGCCTGGCGTGACAACGGAAACGGCAACGAGCGGGACCTGCAGCGGCGCGGGGTGGCGCCGGAGCGGCAGGGCGAGGTGCCCCGTGCGCCCGAGCTGACGCCTCCGGGCAGCGCCGAGCGCAGCCGCTCGGACCTCACCGGCTACCGGCAGGACCGCGACGAGGAGCCCGAGGCGCGCCAGGGCCGCTTCCACCGCGCCGCGAGCCTGCGCCTGCTCACGCCCACGCTCTCGTACGAGCCGCGCCCGCCCGAGGGCCGCGCCGCGGAGCTGGAGCGCTGGGGCGGGGGCTGGCACGGGGAGCAGCCCTGGGAGCCGGACCCGAACCGCGCCGGGCGCGACCGCGCCGAGCTGCGCGAGCGCAGCCCCTCCCCGGGGCGCCTGGACGAGGGGGGCGACTTCTACGCGAGCGCGCCCACGCGCGCGGGCTTCGCCACGGCGTTCGCGGGGCGCGAGCGCGTGGAGCGCATGGCGGCCGAGGAGGCGCGCCTCGTGGAGCAGCTGCGCCGCGGCGGGCGAGGTGGGTCCGAGGCTCCGGGGCACGCGTTCACCTCGGGGTCCCGGGGCCTGCGCGAGGAGGGCAGCGTGCCGCGGCGCTGGCAGCGCGAGCCGCTCACCGCGCAGGAGGTCATGACCCGCAGCCCCCGCACCGTGAGCCGCGACAGCAGCCTGCAGGAGGCCGCGCGCCTCATGCGCGACGAGAACGTGGGCGTGGTGCCGGTGGTGGACCCGGGCGGGCGGCTGCTGGGGCTCGTCACCGACCGCGACCTGGTGGTGCGCGCCTTCACCGACCAGCGCAGCCCCGAGCAGTTCCGGGTGAAGGAGGTGATGACGGACGACGTGCACGCCGTCACCCCGGAGACCTCGCTCGTGGAGGTCATCGAGCTGATGGGCCGTCACCAGGTGCGCCGCGTGCCCGTGGTGGACCGCGAGGACCGACTGCTCGGCATCATCGCCATGGCGGACGTGGCCAACCGCGCCGACCAGGACGAGGAGCTGCAGCAGGCCCTCGAGCGCATCTCCTCGCGCCGCTCGTTCTGGAGCCGCTTCTAGGCCCTCCTGTGGGAGGCTTGGGCTCATGCCCAAGGCTCCCGCCAAGAAGCCCCGCGCGCCGACGAAGGACGTCAGCGAGCTGACGCCCGATGACCTGCGCGCGTTCCCCGTCTGGGAGTTCACGAACGAGGAGAGCGACGGCGACAGCGAAACCATGATGCGCGCCGTCCAGAAGCTTCCCGTGACCCACCTGGATGGACGGATCGTGGCGACCGAGGTGACCCTGGCGAACGGGACCCGGGTCTTCGCCACTCTGTCTAACGTGAGCGTGAAGAGCCCGCGCCAGACGCAGCAGTTCATCATGCTCTCGGTGCCGCGCGATGGCCGCACCTTCCACCTCGCGCGCTACTTCGACTTCGACGCGGCTGAGCGCGGCCCCGCAGCGCTCGCGCGTTTCCTGAAGCTGAAGCCGAAGGAGATCTTCCCCATCGCCTACGACCTTCGCAGCGTCTGCAAGGCGCGCTCTGCGGCGCTCGTGGGCCGCATCGAGCAGAAGCCGCCCGAGCGGCTCTCCGACGGAGAGCGGATGGACTTGCTCTTCGAGTAGGCGGCTACCCCCACCGGAAGATGCGCAGGGCGAGCGCCACCGTGAGGGCCCACTCGCTCTTGGGTCCCTCTTTCGGGAAGCTGGGGCGCGCGTCACGCCGCCGTCACCCCGGTGGCGACAGGGTGCGGGCGCATCGCAGGGCCGGAGCAAGAGGGGGGACGTCATGGCAGCCCACGATGGAGCGCTTCGAGGCGTGGCAGCGGGGCTCGCGCTCGCGCTGCTCGGCTGCGCCGGGGGCGAGGCGGAGCCGGTCTGCGCGCGCGTCACCTGGTCCGAGCTGCAGCTGGGCACGGCGGAGGACGACGTGGGCGTGGCGCTCGGCGTGGATGCGGCCTGCCACGTGTACGTGGCGGGGACCACGCGCGGCCGCTTCGAGGGTGCGCCGGAGGGCGCGCAGGGTGCGGAGGACGCATTCCTCCTGAGGCTCGGGACGGACGGGCGCCCCGCGTGGGTGCGCCAGCTGGGCTCTCCCGAGGCGGACACGCTCGCGGACCTCGCGGTGGATGCGGCGGGCGACGCCGTGCTGGTGGGCACCGCGCAGGGCGCGCTCCCGGGACGCAGCGCCTCTCCGGAAGGAGACCTCTACGCCGCGCGCTACGGCGCGGACGGCAGCCTGCGCTGGACGCGCCAGCAGGGAGGGCCGGGCACGGACCTCGGCATGGGCGTCGCGCTCGGCGACGACGGCCAGGTGTGCCTCTCCGGAGGCTCGGTGGCAGGGACCGGCAGCCTCGGAGCGCCCGCGCCCGAGCCGCGCGGCGGCACCGAGGCCACGCTCGACTGCCTCGATGCGCAGGGGCAGCTGCTGTGGCGCAGCGTCTACGGCACGGAGGCAGACGACTGGGGCCACCCGCTCGCGAGGGGGCCGGACGGCGCGCTCTACGTCGCGGGCGCCACCATGGGCGGCATGGAGGGGGAGGGCGCCGGCAGTACCGACGTGTTCCTCACCCGCTTCGGCCCGGACCACGCGCGGACGTGGACGCGGCAGCTGCGCACGCCGGACATCGACGGGCCCCTCGCGGTGGCGCTCGACGGCCACGGCGGGCTGTACCTGCTCGCCGTCTCCTTCAGCGACCTGCTGACGGGTGCGCTCGAAAACGACGGCGTGCAGAACGCCTTCCTCTTCCGCTTCCGCGAGGACGGGACGCTCGAGTGGGCGCGGCGGCTCGGGCGCGCGGAGGACGCCGCACGCGCGAGCGGGCTCGCGCTCGATGCCGCGGGAGGCGTGTACGTGGCGGGCACCACGCGCGGCGCGCTCGAGGGCGCACCGCGCGGAGGCAGCGACGCCTTCCTCGCGAAGCTGGACGCCCGGGGTGACACCGTCTGGGTGCGCCAGTGGGGCAGCCCCGCGGACGACGAGGCGCGCGACGTGGTGGTGACGCGCGCCGGCGACGTGCTCGTGGTGGGCAGCACGCGCAGCGCGGCGGGCGAGCGCGACGTGGTGCTGCGCCGCTTCGACACCGACGGCCGCTGAGAGGGAGGCGTCCCCCTCAGCGGCGCGCCCTAGCCGGGCAGGGGGCGGCAGGCCTCCTGCAGCTCGGCCACCGCCTCCTCGAAGCCCACGTCGTGCGGGTCCTCGCCGCGGCCGCGCAGCGACACCCGTCGGTGGGCGAGCTCCCGTCCGCCCACCACCGCCACGTACGGGATGCCCGCGCGGTAGGCCTCGACGATGCTGCGGGCGAGTGACTGCGCCCGCGGCTCCACCTGCACGCGCAGTCCCGCGGCCTCGAGTCGCGCCGAGAGCTCCCGCGCGTAGTCGCCCGCCTGTGGCCCCATGCCCACCACGGCCACCTGCTCGGGACAGAGCCACGGCGGCAGCGCGCCGCGGTGCTGCTCGAGCAGCACCCCGAGGAAGCGCTCCATGCTGCCCAGCAGCGCGCGGTGCAGCATCACCGGGCGGCGCCGCGCACCGCCCGAGTCCACGTACGCGAGGTCGAAGCGCTCGGGCAGCACGAAGTCCAGCTGCAGGGTGCCGCACTGCCAGGAGCGCCCCTGCCAGTCGCGCAGGACGAACTCCAACTTCGGGCCGTAGAAGGCGCCCTCGCCCGGCTGGTGGCGCAGCGCGAGCCCCGCGCCCTCCGCCGCCTCGCGCAGCGCGGCCTCCGCGCGGTCCCACAGCGCGTCGTCGCCTGCGCGCACCGCGGGCCGGCTGGAGAAGGCCACGTCCAGCTCCCCGAAGCCGAAGTCCGCGTAGAGCGCGCGCAGCGAGCCGCAGAAGCGCGCCACCTCCGCGGCCACCTGCTCCTCGCGGCAGAAGATGTGGCCGTCGTCCTGGGTGAACTGACGCAGGCGGAACAGGCCGTGCAGCGCGCCCGAGGCCTCGTTGCGGTGCACCAGGCCGAACTCCGCGAGCCGCAGCGGCAGGTCGCGGAAGGAGGGCAGCTGGCGGCGCACCAGCTGGATGTGCGCGGGGCAGCTCACGGGCTTGAGCGCGGCATGGCCCGGGCCTTCCGCGCCGCCCACGAGCAGCATGCCCTCGCGGAAGCTCTGCCAGTGGCCGCTGCTCTCCCAGATGGCCTGGTCCATCACCTGGGGGGTGCGCACCTCGCGGTAGCCCTCGCGTTGCACGTGCTGGCGCACGCGCTCCTCGAGGAGGCGGAAGAGGCGCATGCCGCGCGGGTGCCAGAAGACCATGCCGGGGGCCTCCTCCTGCAGGTGGAAGAGGTCGAGGCGCTGGCCGATGGAGCGGTGATCGAATTCGTCGAGCATGACGTACAGGCTCCTTTCGGGAGCGTGAGGGGCCATGCCGGAGGGGAGCGGTGTGTGAGGGACCACCTGCGCGCGCGCGCCCCGCCGGCAGCGGGCGGGGCGGGAAGGGGCGCGGGGTCCTCGTCAGTCGGCCGCGCGCACGCTTCCCAGCCCGCCCTTGCGGGTCGTGGTGGAAGTCGTGGTCGCGGTAGTGATGACGAAGCTCACGAGAGACAGGGTGCGGCGATGCGCGCCCGATGTCAACCTGCCCCCCTTCGGGAGCGGGGCGGCGGCGTCACAGCGTGATCAGCGCCTGCACCCGCGCGCCGCCGAGCCGCGCGCGCCCTGGCAGGAAGCCCAGCTCGGCGACGAAGCCGTAGCCCACCAGCTCGCCGCCCAGCCGCTCCACGAGCTTCCCCACCGCGCCCGCGGTGCCGCCGGTGGCGAGCAGGTCGTCCACCACCAGCACGCGCTCGCCCTTCGCGAGCGCGTCCTCGTGCAGCTCGAGCCCGTCCGTGCCGTACTCGAGCGCGTAGCGCTCCTGCACGCTGCGCCACGGGAGCTTGCCGGGCTTGCGCGCAGGCACGAAGCCCGCGCCGAGCGCGAGCGCCACGGGGGCGCCGAACATGAAGCCGCGCGCCTCGATGCCCACCACCTTCGTGACGTGCTCGCCGCGAAAGGGCGCGGAGAGCGCGGTGACCACGCGGGCGAAGAGGCGCGGGTCGGCGAGCACCGGCGTGATGTCCTTGAACACGATGCCCGGCTTGGGGAAGTCGGGCACGTCGCGCAGGCGGGCGGCGAGGTCGGCGGCGAGCTGGGGATCGATCACGCGTAGAGCTCCGGGTTCACGCAGTGGGGAGGCCTGCGGCCCGAGAGCGCCGCGAGCAGGTTGTCCACCGCCATCTGGGCCATCTTGCCGCGCGTCGCGTGGCTCGCGCTCGCGATGTGCGGCGCGAGCAGCACGTTGGGCAGCTGCAGGAGCGGGCTGTCCTGCGGCAGGGGCTCGGGGTCGGTCACGTCCAGCGCCGCGCCGCCCAGCCTCCCGCTCGCGAGCGCCTCCACGAGCGCCGCCTGATCCACCACGGGCCCGCGCGCGGTGTTCACCAGCAGCGCGCCCGGCTTCATCCGCGCGAAGTCCTCGCGGGAGAGCCACCCGCGCGTCTCCGGGGTGAGCGGCACGTGCAGGCTCACCATGTCGCTCTGGGCGAGCAGCTGCGCCTTGTCCACGCGCTCGAGCGCGAGTGTCCGCTCGAGCTCCGGCTGCGCGCTGCGCCCCACGTAGAGCACCCGCATCCCGAAGCCCGCCGCGCGCCGCGCCACCGCCGCGCCGATGGCCCCCAGCCCCACCAGCCCCAGCGTGGCCCCGTGCACGTCGGGCCCCAGCAAGAGCCCCGGCTCCCACGTCTTCCACTTCCCCTCGCGCACGAAGCGGTCCGCCTCGGCCACGCGGCGCGCGAGCGCGAGCAGCAGCGCGAAGGCGAAGTCCGCCGTCGTCTCGGTGAGCACGCCCGGCGTGTTGCCCACCGCGATGCGCCGGCGCGTGCAGGCCGCCACGTCGATGTTGTCGTAGCCCACCGCCACGTTGCTCACCGCGCGCAAGGAAGGCGCCTGCGCGAGCAGCGCCTCGTCCACGCGGTCGGTGAGCAGGGTGATGAGGCCGTCTGCCCCCCGTGCGCGCTCGCAGAGGAGGCCGTGAGGGGGCGGCAAGGGCCCGGGCCACACCTCCAGGTCCACCTGCGCCGCGAGCTGCGCGAGCGCGGTGCCAGGCAGCTGCCGGGTGACGAAGACGCGGGGCCAGTTGGGGGAGTGGGGGGAGGCGGAGGTCATGCGCCGGACATGCTCGCACACCTGCCTGCTGTGCGGCCGGCGAGGAGTGGACGGCTGCGGGGCGGCAGGCCGGGGGCGGCACAAACCCCTCGCCCAGAGGGGGGCGGCGTGTGTTATGCGCAGAGATTCCCTTTTCGCCGGGCGAGCTACGACGCGTGTCTTCGATTGCTGACAGCCGAGAACCCCTCAGTGCGCAGGACGGCCAGTGGCTGCGCGCCCTCAAGGCCGAGGTCCAGCCCACCACCTTCAAGAAGGGCCGCGAGTACGCGGAGAGCCGCCGCGTGAGCGCGCTGCAGCGCGAGGGCTCGACCATCCGCGCCCTCGTCGCCGGCTCCAACGGCGAGCGCTACGAGTCCTCGCTCGAGGTGGCCAACGGCCGCGCTACCTCCAAGTGCACCTGCGCCTCGTGGAACGCGTACGGGCCGCACTGCAAGCACGTGGTGGCCATGGCGCTCATCTACGCGGCGCGCTTCCGCATCCCGGGCGCCGCGGCGCGGCCCCAGCCGGTGGCCCGCGTGGCCGAGCCCGCTCCGAGCGACGACGCGCCCGAGGAGGCGAGCAACGACGACCCGATGGTGGACCTGCCCCCGGCCGCCGAGGCCGTCACGCTGCCGGCGCTCGCGAAGCTCGAGAGCTGGCTGGGGCTCTCCTCGCTGCCGGACTACGAGTTCCTCTACCGCCTCACGCCGTCCGGCGCGGGCGCGGTGGGCCGCCACTGGGTGGTGGACGTGCGGCGCCAGGACGCGCAGGCCAAGGGCCCGGTGCACGTGAAGCGCGTGCTGCAGGCGGGCACCCGCATCGCGCCCGCGGACGAGCGCGTGTTCCTCGTGCTCGCGAAGCACGAGCACCGCTACGACTCGCGCATCGTGCTCTCGGACGAGGACCTGGTGGACGTGCTGGACCTGCTGCGCCAGCGCCGCGTCATCTACCGCGGTACGCCGCTGGTCTTCATGGAGCAGGCGGCGCGCCCGCAGATCCGCCTCGAGTCGCGCCCCGACGGCGCGCTCGCGCGCATCGAGCTGCTCTTCCCCGACGGCAGCGCCCAGGCGATGAAGGACGTCATCCTGCTCGCGGGCCGGCGCACTTTCGTGCTCGCCGGGCAGAACCTGCACGCGGTGGAGCCGGACTTCCCGCCGCGCCTGCTGCGCAAGTGGCTGCTCGAGCCGAACATGGCCTTCCCCGCGGGCCAGCTCGACCGCGTGCTCACCTTCTTCGCCGCGCACCTGCCGCGCTTCCGGATGAGCCTCAAGGCGGACAACATCGACGTGGACGAGTCGGTGGAGCCGCGCTTCGTGCTCACGCTCGAGGGCAACCCCGAGAAGGTGCGCGCGCAGCTCGCCGCGCGCTACGGCCAGGCCACCGTGTCGGTGAGCCCCACCGCCACGCACCTCGGCTACGCGAGCGGCGTGGGCGGCGAGAGCCGCAAGCTCTACCGCCGCCGCGAGGAGCAGGAGCGCGCGGCCGGCAAGCGCCTCGTGGAGATGGGCTTCCGCTTCGATGCGCCCGCCCAGGCCTTCGAGGCCACGGGCGACGCCGCGGTGGAGTTCTGGGCGCGCGGGCTCGCCTCGCTCCCCGAGGAGTGGGAGCGCTACGGCGTGCAGGCGCCCAAGGTGCGGCTGCGCCCCAAGCTCAAGCCCCGCATCCGCGTGGGCATGAGCGGGGTGAGCTGGTTCGAGCTGGACGCGGAGTTCGTCACCGACGACCAGCAGGTGGACCTGGGCGCGGTGCGCATGTGGCTGGACTCGGGCCGCAAGTTCGTCCCGCTCAAGGACGGCTCCTTCGCGGAGGCCGACGTCGCCGAGCTCAAGCGCGCCGCGGACCTGCTCGAGGAGGCCGGCGCGCTGCCCGGTCGCAAGACCACGCGCCTGCCCCTGCACCAGGCGGTGGCGCTGGACCTGCTCGTCGACCTGGGCGAGTTCACCGAGGTGGAGACCAAGGCGCGCCAGGCGATGCTCGAGCTGCGCGACACCCAGGGCGTGCCCAAGGTGGCCGTGCCCGAGGGCCTGCAGGCGACCCTGCGCCACTACCAGGAGTCGGGCCTCGCGTGGCTGTGGTTCCTGCACCGCCACGGCCTGTCCGGCATCCTCGCGGACGACATGGGTCTGGGAAAGACCATCCAGGCCCTCTCCATGCTGCAGAAGGTGGCGAACGACGAGGGGCGCAAGCCCAGCCTCGTGGTCGCCCCCACCAGCGTGCTCGCCAACTGGGAGCGCGAGGCGGAGAAGTTCACGCCGGGCCTCAAGACCATGGTGTGGCACGGGCAGGACCGGCGCGAGCGCGCCGAGGACCTCAAGGGCATGGACCTGGTGCTCACCAGCTACGCGCTCGTGCGCCGCGACCTCGAGGAGCTGAGCGGGGTGGGCTTCCGCTACGTGATTCTCGACGAGGCGCAGAACATCAAGAACGCGGACAGCGCCACCGCGCAGGCGTGCAAGAGCCTGCCCTGTGACATGCGGCTCGCGCTCACCGGCACGCCGCTGGAGAACCGGCTCTCGGAGCTCTGGAGCCTCTTCGACTTCCTCATGCCGGGCTTCCTCGGCAGCGCCGAGGGCTTCAGCGACCGCTACGAGCAGCCCATCCAGGTGGCCAACGATCCGCTCGTGCGCGACCGGCTGCGCCGCCGCATCCAGCCCTTCATCCTGCGCCGGCTCAAGACCGAGGTGGCCAAGGACCTGCCGCCCAAGACCGAGACCGTGGCCTACTGCGAGATGGAGCCCGGCCAGGCGGCGCTCTACCGCGAGGTGCTCGAGGAGAGCCGCCGCAAGGTGAGCGAGAGCATCGAGAAGGTCGGCTTCAAGCGCAGCCGCGTGAGCATCCTCGCGGCGCTGATGCGGCTGCGCCAGGTGTGCTGCGACCCGCGCCTGCTCAAGATGCCGCCCGGAACGCTCCTGCCCTCCAGCGCGAAGCTGGACCGCTTCGGCGGGCTCGTCACGGACCTCATCGCTGAAGGGCACCGCGCGCTCGTCTTCAGCCAGTTCACCGAGATGCTCGAGCTGCTGAAGACCGAGGCGGACAAGAAGGGCACGCGCTACCTGTACCTGGACGGCCGCACCAAGGACCGCATGGGCAAGGTGGACGAGTTCAACCGCGGGGACGGCCCGCCGCTCTTCTTCATCAGCCTCAAGGCGGGCGGCACCGGCCTCAACCTCACCGCGGCCGACTACGTCATCCACTACGATCCGTGGTGGAACCCGGCCGTCGAGGACCAGGCCACCGACCGCACCCACCGCATCGGGCAGACGCGCGCCGTCATCAGCTACAAGCTCATCACCCGCGGCACGGTGGAGGAGAAGATCCTCACCCTGCAGAAGCGCAAGAAGGACCTCGCCGCCGGCGTGCTCAGCGCGGACGCGGACTTCGGCAAGCTGCTGAGCGAGCAGGACGTCGCGGACCTGTTCCTCCCCGAGTAGCCCTCATCGGGGCGGAAGAACTCCGCCCCCCTCCGCCGTTCCCCTGCGCGCCTCCTGCGCTCGAGCCCCCTTGCCCTGCGAGCCCTCGTCCGAGCTCCCGGGTGAACGCTTGTGCAGTGTCAGGGGCCACTGGTAGGGTGTTCAGTATCCAGGCCCACTGCGGCCAGACGGAGGGAAGCGGCGTGCTCACGGGCTTGCGCATCTCGAATGTGGCGGTCATCGAGGAGGTGGAGGTCGGCTTCGGTACGGGGCTGACCGTGCTCACGGGCGAGACCGGGGCGGGCAAGAGCATCCTGGTGGACTCGCTGGGGCTCTTGCTCGGCGGTCGCGCGGATGCGGACTGCGTGCGCGCGGGCTGCGACGAGGCCTCGGTGGAGGGCGTGTTCCTGCGCACCCCCGTGCTCGGCGCGCGCCTCGAGGAGCTGGGGCTGCCGGACCTGGGCGAGGAGCTCTCGGTGCGCCGGGTGGTGGGGCGCACGGGGCGCGGCAAGGCGTACGTGAACGGCGCGCTCGTCACGGTGGGCGTGCTCGCGCGCCTCATGCGCGGCGCGGTGGACATCGCCGGGCAGCACGAGCACGTGAGCCTCTTCGACGCCGCGCTGCACCGCGCGCTTCTGGACCGCTACGGCGACCTCTCGGCCGCGCTCACGGCCTACTACGGCGACTACGCGGCCCTGCGCGACGTGCAGGGGCGCATGGAGGCGCTCGGCGGAGACGAGACCAAGGTGCGCCAGCGCGCCGAGTTCCTGCGCTTCCAGCTCGAGGAGATCGTGCGGGTGGACCCCCAGCCGGGCGAGGACCTGGCGCTGGACGCCGAGCGCAAGCGGCTCGCCGGGGCGGAGAAGCTGCGGCGCCAGGCGGCCGAGGCCGAGGCGCTGCTGTGCGGGGGCGAGGACGGCAACGCGGTGGAGGTGGTGGGCAAGAGCCTCTCGCTCGTGCAGGAGGCGTTGAAGCTGGACGCCTCGCTCGCCCCGCTCGCGCAGAGTCTCGGCGGCGCGCTCGCGGAGCTGGAGGAGGCGGGGCGCGGGCTCGGGCGCTACGTGGGGGCGCTGGACGGCGACCCCGAGCGCCTCGCCGAGGTGGACGAGCGCCTGGATGCGATCAAGCGCCTGTGCCGCAAGCACGCGGCGCCGCTCGAGGCGGTGCTCGCGCGCCGCGGCGAGCTGGAGGCGGAGCTCGCCACGCTGGACAACCGGCAGGAGATCCTCGAGGAGCTCGAGGCCGAGCGGCGCAAGGCCGAGGCCCGCGCGCGCGCGAGCGGCACGGCCCTCTCCAAGGCGCGCAGCGCCTGCGCCCGGGACTTCGCGGCCGGCGTGCGCGAGGGGCTCTCGCAGCTCGCGCTGGGCAAGGCCGCCTTCGAGGTGCGCGTCACGCCCACGGAGACGCTGCGCCCCGAGGGCCTGGACGAGGTGGAGTTCTTCTTCAGCGCGAACCCCGGCGAGCCCTCGCGCCCGCTGGCCAAGGTGGCCTCCGGAGGCGAGGCCAGCCGCCTGCTGCTCGCGCTCAAGCGCGCGCTCGCCGGCAGCGACGGCTGCGGCTCCTACGTGCTGGACGAGGCGGACAGCGGCGTGAGCGGCGCGATCGCGGACGTGGTGGGGCGGATGATCCGCGACGTGAGCGGGCACCGCCAGGTGCTCTGCATCACGCACCTGCCGCAGGTGGCCGCCTACGCGGACGCGCACCTGCTCATCCGCAAGGACCTGCGCGGCGAGCGCACCGTGTCCGAGGTGGTCCCGCTCGCCGCGGGCGCCGAGCGCACGCAGGAGCTCGCGCGCATGCTCTCCGGCGTGGAGGTGACGCGCGAGGCGCTCGGGGCCGCGGAGGCCCTGGTGCGCGCCGCCCAGCAGCAGCGCGCCCGGCCCGCCGCCGCGCCGGCGCCCGCGAAGCGCGGCGCTCCGGGGGCGGGGCCTGCGCCCGTGCCGGCAGGGGAGGGGGGCGGCGAGCGGCGCCGCCTCCGGCGCTCCGCCTAGGCGCGCGGCTGCACCGGCGGCGACAGACAGGGCTGTAGCACTGTGGTCGCCGCCTTGCCCCGGCCCGGGGCCTCGCCTAGCATCCGGGGCGTGTCGACACCCGCAGGGCACGCCGCGGCCCACCGCATGACAGTCGTTTCCGCCGGCCTCACCGATGTCGGCCGCAAGCGGAACCACAACGAGGACAGCTTCCTCGTCGATGACGAGCTGCACCTGTACGTCGTGGCCGACGGCATGGGCGGCCACGCCGGCGGCGGCACCGCGAGCCGCATCGCGGTGGAGACCATCGACAAGGAGCTGCGCCGCGCGCGCGACTCCCGCGACAACCCCTTCGTCACCACCGCGAACCTGCAGGACTCCGCCATCCCCGAGGCCCTGCGCGCCTCGGTGGAGGCCGCCTGCCGCGCCATCTTCGCCGCCGCCCAGGAGGACCCCCGGCTGGCGGGCATGGGCACCACCGTCATCTCGCTCGTGGTGCACGACGACTTCGCCTTCTTCGCCCACGTGGGGGACAGCCGCGCCTACCTCATCCGCGGAGACCTCATCCAGCAGATCTCCGAGGATCACTCCCTGGTCAACGAGCAGATCAAGGCCGGGATGATCACCCCCGAGGAGGCGAAGCACTCGCGCTACAAGAACATCATCACCCGCTCCGTCGGCTTCGAGGAGGAGGTGCTGGTGGACGTGATGGGGCTGGTCGCCGAGCCGGGCGACACCTTCGTCCTCTGCTCGGACGGGCTCGCCAACATGGTCGAGGACCGCGAGCTGCTCGAGACCGTGCGCCAGGCGCGCTCGCTCGAGGAGGCCTCCCAGGCCCTCATCGACCTCGCCAACGAGCGCGGCGGCGACGACAACATCACCGCCATCGTGGTGCAGACGCGCGCCTAGCCGGGCCCGGTGGCCGCGGCCTGCCGCCGCGGGTCCTCCTCCTGGCCAGGGTCACCGTTCATTCCCCACCGGTCCCCACATCGTTTGAGTCCCCATTAGTTTCACACAGGTACGGGGATTGTTTACCTTGACACTGTTCAAGCCTCGGGGAAAGCTCCCGACCCCCCTGCCGAGGCTCTGCCAAGCGGCGGTTGGCTGACGGTCGTACGGGTCGCCTGGTGGGTGGGGGAGGTGTCGGGCGAGCGGGCGGGCCTTAGGTTCTGGGGCCTTGCGAGTCGAAGAGTCGGCAGTGGTCTGAGGAGGAGC
>NZ_VJZZ01000003.1:300000-530808 GCF_009659535.1 Aggregicoccus sp. 17bor-14 | reverse complement strand
TCCCCACCGAGGACTCGCCTGGGGGCGTTGGCCTTTTTGCGGGCCCTGCGCGCCCTTGCCGCGCCCCCGCGCCGCGCCCCCTCCCGGACACGGGCGCCGTCCCGGACGGGCGCCCTCTCGCCCCGGGCGGCCTCTCGCCCGGGCGCCGTCTCGCGCGGGCCCGGCCTCCCCCGCACTGCGGTGCCGCCCGCGCGCCCCCGGCGCCCCCAGGGCCCCTTTCGGGCGCGAGTGCCTCCGGGGGCCCCTCCGGCCGGCGGCGGCCACGCCCCGGGGCTGCCCCCGGGCGGCAGCCCCGGCCGCCTGCGCCCCGCGCACGGCTCCTCCGCCCGCTGCGCACCCTGCGGCGCAGCCCGTATCCCTGTCGGGAGAGCGCGACTGCGGCTCAGTTACTCGGGAACCCGGCAGGCAGTTGTGATGTTTTCACGGCAGACGCCCACGAGGAGGCGCGCCATGAGCCCCACGATTGATGATCGCCTCGCCGAGCTGACCGCTCGCTGCCGCCGACTTACCCTGCTCTGTGCGGCCACAGCGGTGCTAGCCGCGCTCGCCGCCGCTTCCGCCGTCACCCTCGCTCTCCGCACTGGCGCGTCTTCCGACCACCTCACCGCGCGCGAGCTCACGCTCGTCGATGGCACGGGGAAGACGCGAGCCCACCTCGGCACGATGCCTGATGGCTCGACGGGACTGGTGCTTCACGACTCCCAAGAGCACCCGCGCGCCTTGCTGGCTGTCGGCAGCGACGGCTCGCCGAAACTGCGGCTCTCCACCGCCTCGGGTCAGACGCTCGCCGAGCTCACTGTCTTCGGAAACGAAGCGCCCCGCCTCGCCCTCGCACAGGCTGCCGGTCCTGAGTTCTTCACCGTTGGCCTGCAGGCCGACGGCTCCTCGCGCCTGGAGCTGCTCGACCCGACGGGCCGCCCACGCGCGATCCTCGACTCCGATGCGCAGGGCTCGCCTGGTCTCTTGCTCGTCGACCGGCTGGGCCTCCCGCGCGCCTCCCTCAGGGTGGGGCCCACCAACTCGGGCTCGCTCCTTCTCGAGGGACCGGAGGGCCAGATCTTCCGCGCCCCCGCCGACGCACTTCAGTAGCGCCCCGGTCCCATCGACCGCCTACAACTGAAGAACCATCGCTGGGTCCCGTCCCCTCTCTGAACCTGGAGCGAGGAAGAGGCCATGCCCAGCGCTACCGTCCGCGACGTCCTGCTCTTCGAGTCCTGCCAGGACCTCCGCGAGGTTCTCTGCGAGGTCCTCAGCGCGCGGGGCTACCGGGTCCGCGCCTTCCCCTCCGTCGCGCACCTCTCCGAGAGCCCGACGCCCGCTCCCCAGGCCATCCTGGTCGCCGTCGACAGCGAAGCCCGCTCGTCGAGGGACGACCTCTCGGAGGTCCAGCGGCGCTGGCCTGCTCCGCGCGTCCCCGTGCTCGCGCTCGTCAATGGACATGCGCCCGTCGAGGCAGCCGGCGTCGCCCTCTCGCTGTTGAAGCCCGTAGACGAGGACCGACTCTGCTCTGCCCTGGAGCTCTGCACCCGGAAGGGCCCCGCCGTTCCGTGAGCAAGAGGGGCCCCTCACGCAGATCCTGCCCCGGATGACTGCACCACCCGGGCGCATGCCCTAGGTTTCCCCATGTCCGAGGGAATCCTGCCCCAGGCGGGCGCAGACGCCGGGGCGAGCCGCGCCGAGCTGGCGCGCCACGAGATGCGCACCCGCCTCTCCATCCCCGCGGGCGCAGAGGGCTTCTCCTTCGCGCTCTACCAGTCGCTCGGCGTGGGGCTGCAGCCGGGACACCGCGCCGAGCTGCTGCTGAACCGCCACCTCTTCGATGCGCTCGAGGCGGCCATTCGTGGCGCGCGCGAGAGCGTCCACATCCAGGTCTACATCTGGCGCCCGTGCGAGGTCTCCGACCGCATCTGTGATGCCCTCATCGAGCGCGCCCGCGCAGGCGTCGCGTGCCGCGTCGTCGTGGACCCCATCGGCAGCGAGCAGATCTCCGGCGACAGGGACTTCGACCAGAAGATCGAGCACCGCCTCACCGACGCCGGCTGCGAGGTGCACTACTACCGCCCCTTGAAGGGCAAGGTGGCTGGCCGGCTCATGAGCCGCAATCACTCGAAGATTGCGATCATCGACGGCCGCATCGGCTTCACCGGCGGGTTCGGCATCTGGCGGGTCTGGGACGGCGATGGGCTCTCGAAGGAGGCCTGGCGCGACACCAACATCCGGGTCGAAGGACCCGCGGTGCGAAGCCTTCAGCTCGCCTTCGCCCGCTCCTGGCAGGAGAGTGGCGGTGACCTTCTGCCCAACGACGCGTTTCCCGACCTCCCGGAGTCCGGCCCCGTCCGCGCGGCCTTCGCGGCGAGCCATGGACAGCTCGGAATCACCGACGCAGAGCGGATGTGCCGGCTCGTCATGGGCGCCGCCACCCGCCGCCTCTGGATTGCGAACGCCTACTTCACCCCCGTGAAGTCCATCCTCGAGGTCATCGCCTCGCAGCGCGAGCGCGGCGTCGACGTACGGCTCCTCGCGCCCGGCCCGGTGCACGACGTGCCTCTCATCCGCGCCTCGCAGCGCGCCACCTACGCGGAGCTCCTGCGCAACGGCGTCCGCATCTTCGAGTACCAGCCGTCCATGATGCACGCGAAGACGATGCTGGTGGACGACTGGCTCTCGGTCATCGGCTCGACCAACCTGGACGCGCTCTCGCTCAACAAGCTGGGCGAGGGGTCGATGCTGCTCGCCGACCCGGGGCTCGCCAACGAGCTCGAGCGGGCCTGGGAGCAGGACATGCGGCACTCCCGGGAGATCACCCTCGAGAACGGCGGCCGCACGAACCCGCTGCGGCGGCTCGCGCGGCGAGCCACCCAGATCCTCGGCAAGGACCGCTGAGCGCGCCGGCTCAGCGGTGCTCCGTCACCCCCACCTGCTGACACATCTCGAGCACCGGGCAGCTCGAGCAGCGGGGCCGCACTCCCGTGCACACGTGCTTGCCGAAGGGCACGAGGAGCCGATTCAGCTCCACCCAGTAGGGACGCGGGAGCACCCGTTCGAGCGCCTCGAGAGTGCGCTCCGGCGTGCGCGCCCGTACGTAGCCCCAGCGGTTCGTCACCCGGTGCACGTGGATGTCCACGCTGATGTGCTCCTGCCCCAGCGCAACGCCGAGCGCCAGGTGCGCGCACTTGGGCCCCACGCCGTTGAAGGACTGCAGCACCTCGTCATCCGCGGGCAGCTCGCCTCCGAACTCCTCCACGACCCGCGTGGCGATGGCGTGGATCTGCCGCGCCTTCGGCTCGTGGAAGGTGACCGCGTCGATGAGGCGATCGATCTCCTCCACCGGCAGCGCCCGCAGTTGCTGTGGCGTGCGCGCCCTGCCCAGCAGCGCGAGTGACGCCGGGAGGCTCACCTCGTCCCGGGTGCGGATGGAGAGGATGCATGCGACCAGCTGCTCGAAGAGGCTGCCATGGCCCCGCGCCGCGAGCTCGAACATGGCCGCGTCTGCGACGCCCTTGACCTCCTCGCGCACCCGCGCGAGCGCCTGCTCGATGTCGAAGGGCGCCTTGCACTGGCCCCGCGCCGTCGCCCCGGCGGCGGGAGGAGTGGCCTCCTCCCGCGCTCCGGTCCGGGCTCCGCGAGCGCTGGTCAGCCGCGGCGCCCGACGCTCACTCGTCCCCTTCGACGTTCGCGCCGTCATCCGCGGCCTGGCCCTTCTGGGTGCGCGCGGGGCCCCCGTGCGTGCCGAACTCGCCCGCGTTGCGCTGGGCCGGGAACACCTCGCCATCGTCGCGGCGCGGGCGCCCCTCGCCGGACTGGTCGCCGCGGTTGCCGCTCTGCTGGTTGCGCTGCTCCTCGCGCTTCTTGTCGCTCATGTCCAACCTCCTGGTGCAGAGGATGACCATGGGCTCCGCCGCCTGCCCGAGCCGGCTCCACGCCCGGCGGACGGAAGGGCGGGCAGGCCCCCCGTTCACCGCGCCTCACCGGGCATGCTCCCGCGGAGGAGACGCCGGGCGCGCACCCGTGAGACCTGGCTCGGCGCCCCGTCCGCCGAACGGGCGCACCCCCGTGGCAGCGGGCCCCGAGAGCGCACGCACGCGGGGTGCTGGCTCAGTGCCTCGCGTCAACAGGAGGCAGCGCTGCTCCAGCGCACCGCAGGAGGCCCAGAAGCGGATCGCCCCCCGCCCTCGAGCGAGCGCCGCCCAGGCACCCCATACGCCAACGACGCCGCCCTGGGACCCGCGCGCCGCGAACGGCTCGACGCGAGCGACTCCGCGCCGTCACCGCTCGGCTCCTCGCTCTCCCAGCTCAGCGCGAGGGCTGGAGCGCGAGCGCGTACCAGCGGTCGCAGCCGTGGTGTCCCGTCGCGCCCATCGGAGCGCACAGCGGCTCGAAGCCGAGGCGCCGGTAGAGGCGCTGCGCCTGGTCCATGCCCTCCAGCGTCTCCAGGTAACACGTGCGGTAGCCCGCCTCCTGCGCGAACGCGAGGCAGTGGCGCAGCATGCGCTCGCCCTGACCCTGTCCCCGCGCCTGGGGCAGGAAGTACATCTTGCGCAGCTCGCAGACGCCCGGTGGTCCACCCGTGAGGGGCGCGATGCCGCCGCCGCCCACCACCTCGCCTGCCTGCTCGAGCACGTAGTAGGCGTGCCCCGGCGCCGCGTAAGCAGCGCTCATCGCGGAGACCTCGGGGTCGTGGATGGCGAAGCCGGGGCCCCCGGCGCCGAACTCGGGCATGACGGTGCGGATGATGCGGGCGACGGCGGCGTCGTCCCGCGGCTCGATGGGGCGCAGCAGGGGCTCGGAGGGCATGTCGGGGCCGAAGCTTCCACAGCTCAGCCGCACCCGCCAGCACCACCGACACCCGCCACCCAGCACGGTGGATTCGGGCCCGCGAAGCCGCTAGACACCCCACCACTCACCGTTCACGGAGCACTCGAACATGGCCAACAAGGTCAAGGCAGTGGTCATCGGCGGTACGGGCTACGGCGGCGCGGAGATCCTCCGGCGCCTGCTCTTCCACCCCCACGTGGAGGTCGCGCGCGTCACCGCGGTCGACAACATCGGCAAGCGCGTGGGCGACGTGCACCTCAACCTCGCGGGCCTCACCTCGCTCACCTTCGAGCAGATGCCGCCCGCCGAGGCCGTGAAGGGCATGGACGTGGCGTTCCTCGCGATGCCGCACAAGACCACCGCGAAGGTGGTGATGGAGATCCTCTCCTCGGGCGTGCGCATCGTGGACCTCTCGGGCGACTTCCGCCTGCGCGACCCGGCCGCCTACGCGAAGTACTACGGCGTGGAGCACCCGGCCCCGAACACGCTCACCGACGGCCTCTTCACCTACGGCATGCCGGAGCTCAACCGCGAGGCCATCAAGAAGGCGAAGTACATCGCGAGCCCGGGCTGCTTCGCGACCACCATCGCGCTGGGCCTGATGCCGCTCGCCAAGGCGAAGAAGCTCACCGGCCCCATCCACACGGTGGCCGCGACCGGCTCCTCGGGCAGCGGCGCGAACCCGCAGATCACCACGCACCACCCGCTGCGCGCGGTGAACCTGCGCACCTACAAGCCGCTCGAGCACCAGCACATCCCCGAGATCATCCAGACGCTGGAGACCGCGGGTGGAAAGGGCATGAGCCTCGAGTTCGTGCCGGTGTCCGCGCCGCTGCCGCGCGGCATCTTCGCCTCGTCCTTCGCCACCGTGGCGGCCTCCACCACGCAGGAGGAGCTGGACGCGATGTGGAAGAGCACCTTCGCGAACGAGCCCTTCATCCGCATCGTGGGCGGCGGCCGCCAGCCCGAGGTGGTGGGCGTGAGCGGCAGCAACTACGTGGAGGTGGGCTTCACGCTGGGCCCCGTCACGGGCGACACCCGCCGCGTGGTGTGCTTCAGCGCGCTCGACAACCTGGTGAAGGGCGGCGCGGGCCAGTCCATCCAGAGCTTCAACGTGATGATGGGCTTCGAGGAGAAGCTCACGCTCGCGGAGCCGGGGCTGTGGCCGTGAGCGGTCTCGCGGACTTCAAGGGCCGCTGGTTCGTGGTGAAGATCGGCGGCGAGCTCGCGGCGGACCGCGCGAAGCTCGCCGGCAGCGTGGGCAAGGCGGTGCGCGCCTTCCTCGACGCGGGCATCCGCGTGGCGGTGGTGCACGGCGGCGGGCCCCAGGCGACCGAGCTCACCCAGAAGCTGGGCCTCACCCCCCGCATGGTGGGGGGCCGCCGCGTCACGGACGAGGCCACGCTCGAGGTGATGAAGATGACGCTCGCGGGCCAGGTGTCCGTGGACGTGGCCGCGGCCTTCCGGCTCGCGAACGTGCCGGCGCTGTGCACCACCGGCGTGAGCGCGGGGCTCGTGGAGGCCAAGCGGCGCCCGCCCTCGGTGGTGAGCGGCGCGGGGCCCGAGCCCGTCGACTTCGGGCTGGTGGGCGACGTGACGGCCGTGAACACGGCGCTGTTCGCGCGGCTCTCGGACGCCGGCGTGGTGCCGGTGCTCGGCTCGCTCTCCGGCGATGCGCAGGGCAACGTGTTCAACATCAACGCGGACACCGTGGCCACGCGCGTGGCTGCGCACCTCAAGGCCGCGAAGCTGTTCCTCGTGTCCAACGTGCCCGGCGTGCTCGGGGACAAGAACGATCCGAGCACCCGCATCCCCACGCTCACCCCTGCGGACGCGCGCGCGAAGATTGCCTCCGGCGTCATCCAGGGCGGGATGATCCCCAAGGTGGAGGAGAGCCTCGCGATGCTCGACGAGGGCATCGACGCCATCCACATCGTGGGCATCTCGCCTGCGCACGCGCTGCTCGACGAGGGCGCCCGCGCCGGGAGCGCCGGCACCGCGTTCCTGCGCGGCTGAAGTCCCATCTCTCCGGGCCTGCTCGCCCTCCAGGCAGGGCAGGCCCGGGGTGTACCCCCACCTCCGCCGACCCACACACCCGGCGCGCTATGGTCCGCGGCCCCGGGCACCCCGACCGGGTGCTCGCTGCAGGACAGCTGCCTGCGCGCCGCGTGAATGAGGGGGAGGAACGCCCGTTGCCACGAACGATGCGCACGCTCGCCCTGCTCACCCTCCCGCTCCTCGCCGCGCCGGCGCTCGCCGCCTCGCAGCCCGCGCCCCGCCCCGTGCCCGCGCCGCACTTCGACGTGGCGCAGCTCTGGGTGCCGCCGCCGCTGCCCGCCCCGCCCCCCGACACCGACACCTACGCGCCCCAGCCGGAGGAGGCCGAGGAGGCGCCCCCCACGCGCAGTGCCCGGGAGCAGGTGGCCGAGGCCGGTGAGGCCTTCGTCTTCGCGCTCGCCGCCGAGGTGTTCCTCCCGCCGGACAGCGAGGTGGTGCCGGCCGCGGGCGCCGGCGCCGTGCAGGCGCGGCCGGCCACGTTCTCGGGCCGCCCCGGCCCCGTCATCGCCCGGCGCGCGGTGAAGCTGGTGGGCGTGCGCAACCTGCGGCGCGTCGTGCGCCACGTGCCCGACGACTGCTCGGGCCTCGTGCGCGCCTCCTACGAGAGCGCCGGCATCGACCTGGTGGGCGGCGGCTTCCGGCCCGGCGAGAACGCCGTCACCGCCATCTGGCGCCTCGCCCGCCGTCAGGGCGCCCTGCACCGGCACACCCCGCACCCCGGTGACCTCGTGTTCTTCCGCGAGACCTACGATCGCAACCGGGACGGGCGCCGCAACGACGGGCTCACCCACATCGGCGTCGTCGAGTCCGTGGACCCCGATGGCACCGTCACCTTCATCCACCGCGCGAGCAAGGGCGTGACGCGCTCGAAGCTGAACCCCCGCCAGCCGCGCACCTTCCGCACGCCGCGCGGGGAGACGCTGAACGACTACCTGCGGCCTGCGTCCAAGCGGCTGCGGGCGTACCTCACCGGAGAGCTATTCGTGGGGTACGCGGCGGCGGACAGGCTGCGGTAGGCGAAGGGACGGGGAGGGGAATCCGCTTCCCTCACCCCGGCCCTCTCCCAGAGGCAGAGGGAGGACGCGTCAGCGACTCTTGCGCTTGAGGGCCTGCGCAGCCTCGGCGGCCTCGTCCTGACCGCAGTTCTTGCCGCCCAGCAGGCCGCGCTCCTTCGGCAGGGCCGCGAGCCGCTCGAGCTCCGGCAGCGCCCCGCTGTCGCCCAGCGCCGAGAGCCTCCGCGCCGCACGCGCGCGCACCCCGCAGTTGGGGGAGCGCAGCGACGCGGCGTAGACCTCCACCAGGTCCAGGCCCTGCGTCGCCTGCTGCGCCTCGAGGTAGCGCAGCGCGCCCCACTGGCGCTCCGACGCCGGCTCCTCCGCCAGCGACTCGAGGTGCTTTCGCACCGGGCGCTCGGGGAAGGACGAGAGGAGGCGGCGCACCGTACGGTCCCCCTCGTCCGCGGCGAAGTCCTCGGCGAGCCCGTCCAGCGTGCGCGACTCCACGTCCTCGCGCGCCTCGGCAGGGAGGGCGGAGAGCACCGCGTGCTCGTCCTCGTGCCGCCCGAGTGCGTGCAGGGCCTGCGCGCGCAGCTGGCGCAGCCCCCCGTCCGTGCGCGCCCTGGTGCCCGGCATGCCATCCAGCGTGCGCAGCGCCTGCAGCGGCTGGCCCTTCTCGAGCTCGCTCCGCGCGCGCACCTCGGGGCTGCGCAGGTGGAGCACGACGAGGAGCGGGACGAGCAGCAGCGCGGCGAGCCCCAGCCCCAGCAGCGCGCGGCGGCGCGGCGGGAGCGCGGAGAGGCCTGCGCCCGCGTGCCGGAGCCGAGCGGGCAGGGCGCGCACGCCGGGACCCAGCCGCGCGGGGAGGCGGCGCAGCACCGGCCCCACCCCCGAGCGGTGCAGGGCCTCGCGCCCCGAGCGCAGGCCCGAGGCGCTCTTGAGCTGCAGCACCTTCAGCCCCGAGCGCAGCCCCGGCAGCGTGATGCGGCGCAGGTGCGCCGCGCCCGTGCGCACCACGTCCAGCGAGTGGGTGCCGAGGTGCGCGGCGCGCGCGCGCAGCACGTCGAGCGCCGAGCTGCGGGCGTAGGCATCGCGGCCGCCGAAGGGCAGACCCTCGGGCGCGCGCACGCAGCGGTAGAGCTGCAGGCCCTCCTCGCGCCCGCCTGGCAGCGCGATGCGCCCGGAGGGCTCCGCGGCCGCCTCCGCGCGGTTGCGCGCGAGGTTCACCGCCTCGGTGAAGACGACCTCACCCGGCTCGGCGACGCGCTCCACCGCGGTGACGATCTCCACCGGCTCGCCCAGCACCCCGTCGCGCGAGAGCAGGACCTCGCCCGCGTGCAGGCACACCCGCACGTGCAGCTCGTCCCCTGCGCGCGCGGCGCGGTTGTGGCGCCACAGCCGGTCCTGGATGGCCATGCCGCAGTGCACGGACTCGGTGGGGGAGGGGAACACCGCGAGCAGCGCATCGCCGCGCTTCTGCACCACGCGCCCGCCGTGCGAGCGCACCAGCGGAAGCAGCAGCCGGTCGTGCGTCTCCAGCATGCGCGCGTTCTCCTCGCGCGTCTGGCGCGAGGTGCGCTCGGTGTAGCCCTGGATGTCGGTGAGCAGCAGCGCCACGTTCTGCGTGCGCCCCACCAGCGCGCCCGTGCTCGCCGCTGCGCTGCGCGTCGCCGCTGGAGGCGCCGCGCCGAAGAGGGCGGTCACGCCGGCGGGGGCAGCCGGGGGCGCCTCGGCGTGGCCCGCGGCGGCGGGCTCCACGGTGCCGAAGAGGGCGGTGGCGCGCGGGAAGGCGCCGGGGGCATCGGCGGAAGCGAGCGGCGCAGGCGGCAGCGCGAAGCCGCCGGTGATGGAGGGCAGCACCCCCAGGCGCGCCGCCTCCGCGCCCAGCGCCTGGCCCAGCGCGAGCGCGGACGCGGGGCGCTGGGTGGGGTCCTTCTCGAGCAGCCGCATCACCAGGGCGACGAGCGCGGGGTGCGCGGCGAGCGCGGGCGCTGCCTCGGTGAGGGGCAGGGGCGGCGCCGCGGCGTGCTGGGCGAGGAACTGGCGTGGCGAGGGCCCCGCGAAGGGCAGCCGGCCGGCGAGCACGCGGTAGGCGAGCACGCCGAAGGAGTACAGGTCGCTGCGCGCATCGACGCGCGCGCCCGTGGCCTGCTCCGGGCTGAGGTACTCGGGCGTGCCGAGCACCACGCCTACCTGGCTCACGTTGCTCGCGACGTCCCCCTCCACGAGCCGCGCGATGCCGAAGTCCAGGAGCCGCGCCTGCTCGCCGCGCGGGCCGCGGGTGAGGAAGACGTTTTCCGGCTTGAGGTCGCGGTGGACGATGCCCTTCTCGTGGATGGCGGCGAGTCCCTCGGCGAGCTGGTGCAGCACGGCGAGGGCGCGCGCGAGGGGGAGGCTGCCGCCGCGCAGCACGTGGTGCAGGCTCTCGCCCTCCACCAGCTCCATCACGAGGCAGGGGGCGTCCCCGCTCTCGCCGTACTCGATGACGCGCACGACGGCCGGGTGCTCGACGGCGGAGAGGAGGCGCGCCTCGCGGCGGAAGCGCTCCGCCATGCCCGGCTGCACGTGCAGGTCGCGGTGCAGGACCTTGATCGCCACCTTGCGGCCGAGCGACACCTGCTCCGCGAGGTACACCTCCCCCATGCCGCCTGCGCCCAGGGGCCGGAGGACCCGGAAGCGACCGTCGAGGACCAGCGTGTCGGGGGAGAGCACGTCGGGCGCCATCTTCCCCCAAGAGTCGACGCGCTGCATCGCGTTCTTGCGAGCGCCTACATGTCTCACCCGGGGCGGCCACTCGCCTGGGTGGCGGGCGAGGGTTTGTCCGGAAATTTCGGGTGCTTAGGGTGCGTGGTAACTTCCGCGGCCTCCCAGATGGCCACGGACAGCGACTCCCCCAAGACTGCCCCCGAGGGCGCCGCACCGAGCTCGCAGGCGGCTGCGCCCGAGCTGCGCCTCATCGACCGGCGCGCCTTCGTGGGCTTTCCGCCCCTGCCGGTGGCGCCGGGCCTGGTCATCTCGGACTTCGGGCTGCAGATCCCGGACGTCTCGTTCCCCTTCAACGTGAGCGCCGGGCCCACGCGCTACCAGCGCAAGCGGTTGCTCTTCGGCTTCCTCGAGCTGACGGTGGATGCCGCGCTCGTGGCGCGCAAGGTGGCGGAGCTCACCGGGAGGCTCGCCGGGCTCGAGGAGCTGCGGCTGCACTTCCGCCCCGGCTACCTCGAGGGCCAGGCGCGGCTGCAGGCCCCGGAGCGCACGCCCATCACGTTCAAGGTGGCCTTCGACGGCGACGGCGAGCGGCTCGCGGTGTTCCTCTACGACGTGCGCCTCTACGGCTTCAGCGCGACGCCGGCGGCGCAGGTGCCCGCGCTGGTCTCCGAGGCGGTGGCGAGCCTGGGGCTGCTGCCCGAGGTGGAGGCGCGCGGCGCGAGCGGCTTCAGCGCGCGCGTGCTGCCCGCGCTGTGCCAGCTCGCCGCGGTGAGCCGCGGCTACAAGCTGCCCTCGCTGGACCAGGCGCGCCTCAGCGCCGCAGAGGTCTCGAGCGCGGGGCTGCGGCTGCGCTTCAGCGCGGGGGGGCTGCCGCCGCCCGCCACCGCGGACGAGGAGTTCCTGCTCGCGCTGGAGGGCGCGCGCGCGTTCGCGGACGCGGAGGCGCTGCTCGCGAGCGGGCGGCTCGCCGAGGCGCGGGAGGCCTACCTGCGCGCGGGCGATGCCCAGGACGCGCACCCCTTCGCGGCCGAGCGGCTGCTGTCACTGCTCGTCGCGGACCCCCAGGCGCACGACCTCGCGCTGGACGTGGCGGCGGCGCTGCTGCACCGGCGCGAGAAGAGCCCCGCGGCGCTGTGGGGCGAGGCGGTGGTGCGCGAGCGGCGCGGGGAGCGGGCGCGTGCCGCCGAGCGCTTCCTCGCGCTGTGCGCGCTGAGCCGCCGCTCCTCGGAGGAGGCAGCGGCCTTCTTCGCGGCCGAGGCCGCGGCGCGCTCGGCGCGCGACGAGGCGCCCCAGGTGGCGGTGCGCGCGCTGCACGAGCTGCTGGGCCTGCGCCCGGACCACCTGCCCAGCCTCAAGGCGCTCGCGCGCGCGAGCGACCAGGCCCGCGACCGCGCGGGGGCCGTGCGCGCCTACCGCCGGCTCGCCGCGCTCGCGAGAGACCCTGCCGAGGCCGCGGACGCGCACGTGCACCTCGCGCGCCTGTGCGCCCTCACCGAGGACGACGTGGCCGGCGCGCGCCTGCACTGCGAGGCCGCCCTGCGGCTGAGTCCCGACCTGCCGGACGCGCTGCTCCTGCTCGGCGAGCTGTGCCACCGCTCCGGCGAGCACCTGCGCGCGCTCAAGGCGCTGGACCGCCTGCGCGAGGTGGGCCTCGCGCGCCACGAGCTGGACCGCGTGGGCCAGGCGAACCTGCTCGCGGGCCGCGTGTGGGAGGAGGGGCTGAAGCAGCCCGAGAACGCGCTCTTGCGCTACCGCGAGGCGGTGAGCCTGCTGCCCGGTGAGCCCGAGCCGCTCTTCTGCGCCGCGCGCGTGGCGGAGGGGCTGGGCAAGCTGCAGGAGGCGCTGGGCGGCTACAGCCAGGCGCTCGAGCTCGCGGGCCCCGCGCCGCGCACCGAGGAGATCCGCCAGGCGGCGCACGCGAGCCACCACGCGCTCGCGCGCCTCTACCGCGGCCGGCTCGGAGACCCTGCGCGCGCGCGCGAGCACCTGGAGGCGGCGCTCGCGCTGGACCCGAAGGACGCAGCGGCGCTCGAGGAGCTCATCCCGTACTTCCGGGCGAGCGGCCGTGCGGACGCGCTCGCCGATGCGCTGGAGAAGGCGGCGCAGGTGACGGCGGACCCGCAGCGGCGCGCGACCCTGTGGGCCGAGGCCGGAGAGCTCGCGCGCGGGCGGCTGCAGCAGCCCGAGCGCGCCGAGCGGCTGCTGGCGAGCGCGCTCGAGGCGGACCCCGAGCACCGCGGTGCGCTGGAGGCGATGCTCGCGCTGGCGGAGAGCCGCCGGGACGGCCCCCAGCTCACCCGCTGCCTCACGGCGCTCGCGCGCCTCACCCCCGAGCCGCAGGAGCGCGCGCAGCGCTACCGCCGGCTCGCGGTGGCGGCGCGCGACCTCACCTTCGACCTGGACCTCGCGGCGCACGCGCTGCAGGAGGTGCTCAAGAGCGAGCCCGAGGACCTGCCCACACTGGGCGAGCTGTGCGCCCTGCAGCGCAAGCGCGCGGACATGGCGGGGCTCGCCTCCGCGCTCGAGGCGCGCGCGCGGCTCGCCGAGGCGCAGGGCGACAAGCGCCTCGCCTCCGCCGCGCTGCGCGAGCTCGCGGGCGTGCTGGAGGCGCGCCTGGGCCGGGTGGGCGAGGCGCTGGTCTCCCTGGAGAAGGCGGCGCGGCTCGCGCCCGAGCCCGGCGTGCTGCTGGAGCTCGCGGACCTCAGCTTGCGCTGCGAGCGCGCGGAGCACGCGCGGCGCGCGCTGGAGAGCCTGCTCTCGAGCCTGCCGCGCTCGGCGGCGCCCGAGCGGCTCGCCGAGGTGCGCGCGAAGCTGGGCCGCGCCTGCGAGCTGGCCGGGGACCGCGACGCGGCCATCGCCGCCTACGCGCAGGCCTTCCCGCTGCGCCGCCTGGACGACGCCCTCGCCGAGCGCCTCGAGGCGCTCTACACCGAGGCCGGCGCGGCGCAGGAGCTCTCGAGCCTGTGGGCCGCGCGCGCCGAGGCGCTCAGCGCCGCGGACCGGGTGCCCGAGGCGGCGCCCCTCTACCTGCGCGCCGCGCGCGCGCAGCTCGCCCGCAAGGACCGCGCGGGCGCCACGGCCCGGCTGCAGGCGGCGCTCGCCGCCCACCCCGAGGGGCCGCACGCCCCGGACGCCCTGGACCTGCTCGCGCAGCTCGCGCTCGAGGCGGGCGACAAGCCGGGTGCCGCGCGCCTCCTCGCGCGCCGCGCGGCCCTCACCCCCGAGCCTCGCGCTGCGGCGCGCCTGCTGATGCGCGCGGCGAGCCTGTGCGCCGGCACCGCCGAGGAGTCCTCCTTCCTCGCGGACGCGCTCTCGCGCGAGCCCGCCTTCGCGCCGGCCCGGGTGCGCCGCGCCGAGCTGCGGCTCGCCACGGACGCGCGCGGCGCGCTCGAGGACTACGCCGCGGTGCTCGCGCTGCCCCCGGGTGACGCGGACGCGCCCCAGGGCGGCGAGCGGCTCTCGCTCACCCGGCGCACCGCCCAGGCGGCCGCGCGCGCGGGGCAGGGCGAGGAGGCGCTGCGGCTGCTGGCCGACTACTGCGCCCAGGCCCCCGCGGACCTCGAGGCCCAGGGCGAGCTCGCGGAGCTCTACCGCCGCGCCGGGGCGCGCGAGGCGCTCGCGGAGCTGCTCGCGGGGCTGCTGCGCGCCCTGCCGGTGGAGCGCCGCGCCCCCGTGCGCCGCGAGCTGGTGGAGCTCGCCCTCGCCCTCGGGCGAGAGACCGTGGCGGTGGCGGCGCTGCGCGAGGCGCTCGCCGAGGCGCCCGGCGACGTGTGGGCGAGCCGCACCCTGCTGCCGCTGCTCTCCGAGGCGTCCGGTGAGGCGCCCGCCGCGCGCGCCGAGCGGCTCACCCTGCTGGACACGCTGGTGGAGGCCGCCGAGGGCGAGGCGCGCGTGGGGCTGCTCGCCCAGCGCGCCGCGCTGCACTACGAGGCCGGGCGCCGCGACCTCTCGCGCAAGGACCTCGTCCAGGCCGCGGCACTCGCCCGGGCCCCCGCGCCCTTCCTGCTCGCGCGCGCGCAGCTGGAGCGCGAGGAGGGCGACGCCGTGGCGGAGCTCGCGGCGTGGCGGCTCGCGCTCGCGGCGGACGCCGCGCTCGCCCCCCGTGCGCGCGAGCGCTTCCTCGCCCTGGGCGTGCTGCTCGGCCTGGCGGACGCGCGGGTCGCGGCGCGCGAGGCGCTGCAGGCGGCGCTCGCCCTGCCGCTGCCGCTCTCGGACGAGGACCGCTGCGAGGCGCAGCTCGCGCTCGCCGAGCTCGCCCGCCGCGACGGCGACACCGCGGCGCGACTCGCGGCGCTCGCAGAGGCGGCCCGCCAGGGCCCTGCGGAGCGCCGCGTGGAGGCGCTGCGCGAGTGCGCCGGGCTGCAGCAGGCGGCCGGTGCGCTCGCCGAGGCGGCCCGCAGCCTGCGCGCGCTGCTGCAGCTCTCCCCCCAGGACGCCCAGGCCCGTGCGGCCCTGCGCGCCTGCCTCGAGGGGCTCGAGGACTGGGAGGGGCTCGCCGCGCTGCTGGAGGCGCAGCGCGAGGCGCTGCCCGCGCCCGAGCGCTTCCGCCTGCACGTGGACCTGGGCCACCTCTACCTCGAGCGGCTCGCGCGGCCCGACGCGGCCGAGTCCGCGCTCTCGGCGGCGCTCGCGCTCGAGCCCGCGCAGCTGCCGGTGCGCCGCGAGCTGGTGGCGCTCACGCTGCGCCGCAAGGCACCCGTCGAGGCGGCGGGCCTGCTGGAGGCGGGCGCCGCGCTCGAGGGCGAGGCCCGCGAGGCGGCCTCGCTACTGCGAGAGGGCGCCCGGCACGCGCGCGCCGGGGGCGAGGATGCGCTCGCGCTGAGGCTCGCCCGCGCGGCGCACGCGCAGGTGCCGGCCGAGGGCGAGGCCCTGCGCGAGCTGGCCGAGCTGCTGGTGCGCCAGGGCGCGCTCGCCGAGGCGCTGCCGCTGCAGCGCGCGCTGTGCGAGGCGCTGGACCTCGAGGCGGCCCCGGAGGCTGCCCGCGAGGCCCTGCTCGCGCTGGGCCAGCTCGCCGAGCGTGCAAAGGACGCCGACGCCGCGCGCGCCACCTACCGCCGGCTGCTCGCAGCGCAGCCCGACTGCGAGCCCGCGGCGCTGCGGCTCTCGGCGCTGCTGGAGCGCGAGGACCCGCGCGCGGCGCTCGAGGTGCGCGTGGCGCTCGCCCGGGCCCTGCCCGCGACGCCGGCGCTCGCCGAGCGGCTCGCGGCGCTCGCGGCCGAGGCGCGCGAGTCCCTCGCCGACGTGGGGCTCGCGGCCTCGCTGCTCGCGCGCGCCGCCGAGCTCTCCGAGGCGCCGCTGCCGCTGCGCCGCCGCCTCGCCGACCTCTACCGCGACGCGGGCCGCACGCCGGAGCTGATGGCCGAGCTCACCCGCGTGGCCCAGCTGTGCCTCGCCGGGCAGGACGTGGTGGGCGCGGCGGACGCGTACGAGGAGCACGCGCTGCGGGCCGAGGAGCTGGGGCGCGCGGACGAGGCGCTGGAGACGCTGACGGCGCTGGGCGCGCTGCTGGTGGAGCGCGCGGAGCCCGCGCGCGCGGCCGGCTGCGAGCGGCGCCGCGCGGAGCTGCTGCGCGACGTGAAGCTGGACCTCGCCGGGGCAGGGGAGGCGCTGGAGCGCGCGCACGCCCTCCACCCGGAGCTGGCCACGGTGCAGCTGGGGCTCGCCCTCGCGCTGCGCCGCGACGACGCCGCGGCCGAGGCGCGCTGGCTGGAGCGCAGCGTGGCGCTGCTGCCGGTGGGCGCGGCGCAGGCCCGGGCGCTGCTGCGCCTCGGGCAGCTCTTGCTGGGACCGCTCGCGGACACGGAGCGCGCAGAGGCCGCGCTGCGCGAGGCGCTGCGCTGCGAGCCGGGCCTCGCCGAGGCGGAGCGGCTGCTCACCGAGCTGCTCGAGGGCGCGGGCCGCGTGGCGGAGCTCGCCGCGTGGCACGAGGAGTGCGCCGCGCTCGAGCCCTCCGCACCGAAGCGGGCCGAGCGCCTGCGGCGCGCGGCGGCGCTCTACCGCGAGCGCGCCGGTGCGCCCGAGGCGGCCGCCGTGGCGCTGCTGGCCGCGCGCGCCGCGACGCCGGACGACCTCGGGCTCACGGCGGAGGCCGCGGACCTGCTGCACGCGGTGGGGCGCGGCGCGGACGCGGCCGAGTTCGACGCGTTGCTGCTCGAGCAGGACCCCTTCCGCGAGCCCAGCTTCAGCCGGCACCGCGCGCACGTGGAGGCCACGGGCGACGCGCAGGCGCTCGCCGGGCTGCTGCTGCGGCGCGCCGAGCGCGAGGCGCCTGCGCAGGCGTGCGAGAGCTACCTCGCCGCGGCCGAGGCCTTCCGCTCGGCCGGAGCGCTGGAGCGTGCGCAGCTGTGCGAGGCGCAGGCCTTCGAGCTGCACCCGGCGAGCGACGCCGCCTTCGAGCGGCTGCGCGCGCGCAGCGAGGGGGACGCGCGGCGCACGGCGGAGGTGCTGCAGCAGCGCGCCCGGGCCCTGCCGCGCGAGCGCGCGCTGCCGCTGCTGCGCGAGCGCGCGGAGCGGCTGCTCGGCGCGGGCGAGGCGCTGCTGGCCGCCGAGGCCTACGACGCCTACCTCGTCCACGCGGACGCCGACATCGCCGCGCTCTCTGCGCGCGCCGAGCTCGCGGCCCAGGCCGGGGGCCCCACGGCCTCGCAGCCCTACGATCGCCGCCTCCTCGCCGTCGCCGGCGAGGCGCTGGCGATGCCCCTGCGGGTGCGCACGCACCTGCGCCTGGGGCATGCCTCGCTCGCGAGCGGGGCGCTGCACGACGCGGCGGACGCCTTCGAGGCGGTGCTCACCCTGGATGCGGAGGGACAGCGCGGCGAGGAGGCGCTGAACCTGCTCGCCGAGGTGCACGGGCGCACGGGCAACACCCGCGGCCTCTACCGCGCCTCCCTCAAGCTGGCCGAGCGCGCGCAGGGCCCCTCCGCCGAGGCGCTGTACCGCCGCGCGGCGGACCTCTTCGATGCCCCGAGCGAGGCGATCGACGCGCTGCTGCCGCTCGCGCGCCTGCGCCCCGCGGAGCCGGGCATCATCGACCGCGCCGCCGAGGGGCTGCGCGCGCTGGGCCGCTACGGCGAGCTGCTCGAGGTGTACGAGGCCGGGGCCGTGGCCGCCGGCGGCCGTCGCGCCGCGGAGCTGCTGCTCGAGGCGGCCTCCGTCGCCGCGCAGGAGCTCGCGGACGACGCGCGCGCGGGCGCCCTGCAGGAGCGCGCCGCCGAGGCGGACCCGGCGCACCTGCCGGCGCTGCAGGCGCGCGTGCAGCGGCTGCGCGCGCGCGGCGACGTGCCCGCGCTGCTCGCGGCGCTGCCGCAGCTCGCCGCGCTGCAGGGAGACGCCGCGGGTGCGCTGCGCCTCGAGCTCGCCCAGCAGGCGACGGCGCACGGCTCCCCGGACGTGGCGCGTAGCGCCCTCGAAGCGCTGGTGGCCGAGGGCCCCGCGACGGCCGCGTACGCGCAGGCGCTGGAGCTGCTCGCCCCGCTGGTGCAGGAGACGCCCGCGCGCCATGCCGAGCTGCTCGCGCTGCAGGCCTCGCTGCGCGAGGGCCGCGCGCGCGCCGAGCGGCTGCTCGCGGCGGCAGATGCCTTCGAGGCGGCGGGCGAGGCGGAGCGCGCGCTGGAGAGCCTCACCCTGGCGCACGCCGCGTCCGCGGAGGTGCTGCCGCCGCTCGCGCTCGTCCAGCGCTTCACCGGCCTGGGCGCGCACGCGCTCGCCTGCGAGGTGGGCTTCGCGGCGGCGCTCTCCGCGGGAGAGCCCGCGCTCGCGCTGCAGCTGGCCGAGCGCGCCGCGGACCCCGTGCGCGAGCGCGCGGCGCGCTGGGCGCTCGCGCTTCAGCCCGAGGCCCGAGAGGAGGCGGTGGAGGCGCTCGCCGCCGCGCTGCAGGCGGAGGCGGACGCCTCGGGGTTGCTGGAGCTCGCCGAGGGCCTCGCGCCCCAGCACGCCGAGCGCGCCCGCGGCCTGCGCACCGGGGTGCTGATGGACGACGCGGCGCCGCTCGCCCTGCGGGAGGAGGCGCTCTCGGCGCTGCTCGCGCGCGAGGGGCTCTCCGCGCGGCTGCTCGCGCTGCTGCCCGAGCTCGAGGTGCTCTCCGCTCCGCTGCTCGCGGCGGCGCGGGGGCTCGCGCTGCCCGAGCGGGGAGGCGTGCTGGAGCGCGCCGCCGAGGCCTGGAGCGCGCAGCGCGCGGCCCTGCTGCGCGAGCGCCTGCGCTGCGCCTACGAGCTGGGCGCGCTGCCGGCGGCCGCCGCCACGTTGGCCCGGCTCGCCGAGCTGCCCGAGGAGGCGCCCTACCGCGCCGAGCTGCTGCGCGAGCGCGGGGAGCTGCTCGCGGGTCCGCTGGCCGAGCCGGCCGCCGCGCGCGAGGCGCTGCGCGCGGCGCTGGCCCTGGACCCGGAGTGCCTCGCGGCGCTCGCGCTGCTGCTGCCGCTCACCCACCCGCGCGACGAGGCCGCCGCCTTCGTGGCGCTGGCCGAGGAGCTGGAGCGGCAGGTGGGGCCGCGCGCGCTCGCACCGCACCGCGAGCGGCTCGCGGACGCGCTGGAGGGGGTGGGCCGCCACGCGGACGCCGCCGCCCAGCTCGCCCAGCTGCCCGAGTCCCCGGCGCTGCTCGCCCGGCGCGCCGCGCTCGCCGAGCGCCTGGGCCACACGGCCGAGGCGCTGCAGCTGCGCGAGCGGCTGGCCGGCGACGACGCGGCGGCCCTGGAGGGCGTGCTGCGCGGCTACCTCGAGGCGCAGCTGCTGCCCTTCGCGGTGCGGCTCGCCGAGCGCCTGCTCGCCGGGGGCACCCCGGATGCGGGCCTGCAGCGCTTCGTGGCCGAGCGGCTCGCGCCCACGGCCGAGGGCGCGGCGCTCGCGGTGCGCCTGTGGCGCGCGCTGCTCGCGGCGCAGCCCGTGGACGCGGACGGCTGGACGCTGCTGGGCGAGGCGCTGGGCCGGCTGGGACGCTCCGCGGCCGCCCGGGCGGTGGACGGGCTGGGCGCGGCGCTCACGTCCAGTGGGCAGCCGGCGCCCCGCGCGCAGGCCGTGCCGCTCGCGCGCGCGGGCCGCTTCGTGCACCCCCTGCCCGCGGGCGCCCGCAGCGTGACGGTGGAGGCGCTGCCGCGCCTGCACGCCGCGCTGCAGCCCACGCTGGAGGCGCTGGGGGCGGCCGAGGTGCGGCTGGTGCTGGACCCGGCCGGCGGGGTGGAGGCGTGGCTCGCCGCGCCCGACACCCTGGTCCTGGGCGCCGGCGCGCTGGGCGTGTTCGGCCCGGTGGAGCTGGGCTTCCTCGCGGCGCTCGCGCTGGCGCTGGGTGAGGCGGGCCGCGCGCTCGCCACGCCGGGTGAGGCACCCGCGCTGGAGGAGGCCGCCGTGGCCGCCTTCCGGGCGCTGCCTGCGACGCTCGCGGCGTGCCGGGTGCTCGCCCACCTGGATGCCGGGGTGCGCGGCACGGACCCGGCGGCCGTGGACGTGGGGGCGGTGCTCGCGCAGAGCCCGGCCTTCCGCGCGCTCGCGCTCGCCGCGCTCGACCTCGCCCAAGTCGTGTAGCCTGGCGCGCAGCCATGCTGCGCTCCCCTCCGACCCGCTCTCTCGCGCTCGCCCTGCTCCCGGGCCTGCTGCTCTCCGGCTGCATCCAGGACAACACCGGTCCTGGCGACGCGGTGCTGGGCACCTTCACCTTCGAGGCGCGCCTGCTGCCGGACAGCGGCTGCCCCGCGGGAGACCTCCCGGCGGACGGAGGCCTGAGCTTCGACGCGGTCCTCACCCGGCGGGCGAACGACGCGGGCACCTCGCTGCTCGTCAACGGCGTGGCGCGCGAGGCGGGCTACGACGGGCAGACGCTCCACTCCGTCACCCGCGCCCTCGCGCCGGGCTTCGCGCGCACCTGCAACAGCGGCTGCGTGGTGGAGGCGCAGGAGACGCTGCAGCTGGTGGTGCTGTCGCAGAAGCAGCAGGAGCTGTACGGGCGCACCCGCAGCTGCGCGGACCTGCTGGACGGGGGCGTGCCCACGGACGGCGGCGCGAGCCCTCCGGGCCTGGACCCGGCGACCTTCGATGCCGTGCGCGCCTGCGGAGCCTTCACCACGCTGAAGCTTCCGGACGCGGGCTGCACCTGCGCGCAGTGCAGCATCGACTTCGCCGTCGAGGGCTCGCCCAAGGTGGCGCAGTGAGCGCGGCGCGCAAGGCGGTGGTGCTGCTGTCGGGAGGGCTGGACTCCACCACCTGCGTGGCGATGGCGCGCGCGGCGGGCTTCGAGCCGGTGTGCCTCGCCGTGGCGTACGGGCAGCGGCACGCGGTGGAGCTGGAGCGGGCGCGGGTGGCGGCGGCGGCGCTGGGCGTGAAGGACTTCCGCGTGGTGTCCGTGGACCTGCGGCAGGTGGGCGGCAGCGCGCTCACCGCGGACATCGCGGTGCCCAAGGACCGGCCGGACGGGGAGCTGGCGCACGGCATCCCCGTCACCTACGTGCCCGCGCGCAACACCCTCTTCCTCTCGCTCGCGCTGGGGCTCGCGGAGGTGGTGGGGGCGCAGGACCTCTTCATCGGGGTGAACGCGGTGGACTACAGCGGCTACCCGGACTGCCGCCCCGAGTTCATCCGCGCCTTCGAGCAGCTCGCGAACCTGGCGACCAAGGCGGGCGTGGAGGGCGCGCGCTTCACCATCCACGCGCCCCTCACCGGGATGAGCAAGGCGGACATCATCCGCGAGGGCGTGCGCCTGGGCGTGGACTACGGGCTCACCCACTCCTGCTACGACCCGGACCCGCAGGGGCGCGCCTGCGGCCGCTGCGACAGCTGCGTGCTGCGCCGCCGCGGCTTCGAGCAGGCGGGCGTGCCGGACCCCACGCCCTACGCCTCCGGAGCGCCGTGAGCCCCGCCGCGCTGCTCGTGCTGGCGGGCCTGCAGGCCGCCGCGCCCTCGGCCTCGCCGCTCGTCGAGGCGACGAGCGTGGTGAAGGACCTCGCGGTGGACCTGCGCTACGCGACGCCGCACAACTTCCTCGGCCGCGCGGTGTACCCCGAGAGCGCGCGCTGCCTGCTGCTGCCGGAGACGGCCCAGCGCCTGGAGCGCGCGGCCGAGCGGCTGCGGGCGCAGGGGCTGCGGCTCAAGGTGTACGACTGCTACCGGCCGCGCGCGGTGCAGTGGGAGATGTGGAAGCTGTTCCCCAAGCCCGGCTACGTGGCGGACCCGCGCCGCGGCAGCAACCACAACCGCGGGGCCGCGGTGGACCTCACCCTGGTGACGCGCGAGGGGGCGGAGGTGGAGATGCCCACCCCCTTCGACACCTTCTCGCCCGCCGCGCACCAGGGCTACGCGGGGGGCAGCGCCGAGAGCCGCAAGCACCGCGAGACGCTGCGCGCGGCGATGGTGGCCGCGGGCTTCACGATCAACCCCAAGGAGTGGTGGCACTACGACCTGCCGGGCGCGACGAAGCTGCCCGTGCTGGACGTGGCCTTCACGCCCTGAGCTAGCGCGCCTGACCTGCGGCGTGCTTCTCGTTGTCCACGATGCCGCGCGCGCCCTTCTTCTGGGCGCAGTGGGCGCAGCAGAAGAAGGTGCCCTGCGCCTCGATGCCGTGGCCGAGCACCTTGCAGCCACAGTGCGCGCAGATGGGCGCGAGCTTGTGGATGGCGCACTCGAAGCTGTCGAAGGTGTGGGTGACACCGGCCGTCACCACCTGGAAGGCCAGGTAGTAGTCGTTGCCGCAGACCTCGCACTGGGCCATGGGAGCCTCCTCGGAAGGATGAGCTCCAAGGGTGGGGGCGGGGGCGGGCGTGTGCCAGCGGGCTCGCGGGGCAGGGTGGGGTGCCTGCTGCACGAGCGGCGGGGCTAGCCGAAGAAGACCTGGGCCACGTTGAAGAACTCCTCGGGCACGCGCTTGAGCTCCTTCGTGGCGAGCGCGAGGTCCACGCTCACGATGTCGTTGCCCTTGAGCGCGGCCATCTTCCCCCACTCCTTGCGCGCGACCATGTCGCAGGCGTGCACGCCGTAGCGGGTGGCGAGCACGCGGTCGTGCGCCGTGGGGGCGCCGCCGCGCTGGATGTGGCCGAGCACGCTGACGCGGGTCTCGAAGCCGGTGCGCTTCTCGATCTGCTCGGCGACGAACTGGCCCACGCCGCCCAGGCGCGGGCGGCCCGCCTCGTCGAGCGCGCCGGAGGTGATGAGGTGCTCGGCCTGGCTCGGGTCCGACTTCACGCGCGTGCCCTCGGCCACCACCACGATGGAGAAGGTGCGACCGCCGGCGTGCCGGCGCTTGATGTGCTCGGCCACGCGGTTGAGGTCCGCCGGAATCTCCGGCACGAGGATGACGTCCGCGCCGCCCGCGATGCCCGCGTAGGTGGCGATCCACCCCACGTGCCGGCCCATCACCTCGCAGACGATGACGCGCTTGTGGCTCTCGGCGGTGGAGTGCAGCCGGTCGATCGCCTCGGTGGCGATCATCACGGCGGTGTCGAAGCCGAAGGTGAAGTCGGTGGCGTTGATGTCGTTGTCGATGGTCTTGGGCACGCCCACCACCGGGAGGCCCTCCTGGTGCATGCGCGTGGTCGCCGAGAGCGTGCCCTCGCCGCCGATGGCGATGATGGCGCCGATGCCGTTGCGCTCCACCGCGCGCTTCACCCGCTCCAGGCCGTTCTCCACCTTGAAGGGGTTGGTGCGGCTGGTGCCCAGGATGGTGCCGCCGCGGTGCAGGATGCCGCTCGTCGTCTCGCGCGTGAGCCGGAAGTGGCTGTCCTCGAGCAGGCCCTTCCACCCGTCGCGCAGGCCCATCATCTCGAACCCGTGCTCGGAGCCGCGGCGGACGACCGCGCGGATGACTGCATTGAGCCCTGGGCAATCCCCTCCACCGGTGAGGACGGCAACTTTCATAGGCCCTGAGGGTATGCCCGAACGCGGGGACCGGCAGCGCCTTTCCGCGGCGCGGCGCCCGTCACCTGACGCTCGGGCAGTACCCGGCGTTGCGCGGCGCCTGCCTGCCCAGCACCCGGCCCTGCGCCTCGTCCGGGAAGGGCCCCTGGCTCGATGCGGCGCGTGAGGCCGCCCACCGGGATGAAGGGCGAGCAGGCGCGGCGCGCGCGGCGGCTCCGCGCTCGCAGGGGAGCGGGGGGGATGGCGCGTGTGAGGGGGGCACCGGGGCGTGGCCTGGCCAACAGCGGCTGCAGACGCCACGTTCAGCGGACGCTTCCCGTGCTCTGAGGGCCCGCCGTGAACCTCCGCCTCTTCGCCTCCTCCCACGAGGCCTCGCTCGCCTGCGCCGCGCTCGTGGCGGATGCACTGCATGCCGAGCCCGACTGCGTGCTCGGCCTCCCCACCGGGCGCACCCCGCTCGGGGTGTACCGGGAGCTGGTGCGCCTGCACCGCGCCGGGCAGGTGGACTTCTCCCGCGCGCGCACCTTCAACCTGGACGAGTTCCTGGGGCTGCCCCGGGACGATCCGGGCAGCTTCCGCGCGTACATGGACCGGCAGCTCTTCCAACACGTGAACCTCGCGCCCGCGGCCATCGGCTTTCTCGATGGCAGGGCGGAGGACGCCGAGGCGGAGTGCGCGCGCTACGAGCGCGCGCTCGCGGACGCAGGCGGGCTGGACCTGCTGCTGCTGGGGCTGGGCGGCAACGGCCACCTCGCCTTCAACGAGCCCGCGGAGGCGCTGCAGGCGCTCACCCACCGCGTGCGCCTCACGCGCGAGACGCGCGTGGCGAACGCGGCCCTGTTCGGCGACGAGCCCTCGCGCGTGCCGCTGGAGGCGCTGACGCTGGGCATGCGCGCCATCCTCCACTCGCGCCGCGCGCTGCTGCTCGCCTTCGGGGAGTCGAAGGCCGAGGCCGTGCGGCAGCTGGTGCTCGGGCCGCTCTCCACGCGCTGCCCGGCGTCCCTGCTGCAGCTGCACCCGGAGGTGAACGTGTGGCTGGACCCGGCGGCGGCGCGGCTGCTGCCGGAGGACTTGAAGACGGGTGCGAATCCCTCATCCTGACCCTCTCCCAGAGGGAGAGGGGACGGTCAGGGCCTCGATGACGCCTGAAGCCGCGCGCCCCAGGTGGGCGCCCGCGCGGTGGTAGAGCCGCGGGTGGAAGGTGTGCAGCGAGCCGCCCTCGAGCGGCAGCACCTTGAGCTCGCGGCGGCGCAGCTCCTGCGCGATGAGGTGCTCGGGGAGCCAGCCGAAGCCGAGCCCCTGCAGGATGGCCTCCTTCTTCGCGGCGAAGCTGTTGAGGTGCACGGTGGAGCGCTGCTCGAGCGCACCGGTGCTCATCTGCAGGCGCGGGTCCGAGCCGCGCACGGTGAGCAGCAGGTGCTCGGCGAGGTCCGGCTCGCGCAAGGGGCCGCGGCGCCGGCGCGCGAGCGGATGGTCGCGGTGGGCGACGAGGCGCGCGCGCAGATCGGGCAGATGAATGGCCACCAGGCCCCCGAGCCGCGGCGGCAGGAGCGAGACCATCAGCTGCGCGCCCTCGCGCTCGAAGGCCTCCTCCACGCCGGTGAGGAACTCCGCCGAGACGTGGAAGCGGGTGTTCGCCCCTCGCGCGCGCAGGGCGCCCACGGTGCGCAGCAGGGGCTCGGCGGGGAAGATGCCGTCGAAGACGATGCGCAGCGAGGGCTCCCAGCCGGTCTTCATCTCCTCGCAGGCCACCAGCAGCTCGGCCTCGGCGGCGAGGAGGCGGCGGCAGTGGGCGAGCACGCGCTCGCCCTCGGCGCTCAGGCGGGTGCGGTAGCCATGCCGGTCCAGCAGCGCGAGCCCCGTCTGGCGCTCGAGCGACTGCACCGCGTAGAGCACCGCGGTGTGGCCCTTGTGCAGGGCTGCGGCCGCGGCCATGAAGGTCCCGTGGCGCGCGAGCGCGTCCAGGGCGCGGGCCTGTTCGAGGCTGACGTGCATGGCGGAGGCACATTGTGCATCCAACTCACAGTCATTGACGAAATATTGTGCTTTCCCTCTGCCCCCTCTCTCCGGTCAATGGTGGCTGGATTCCTGCGCCCCCGCTCCGGGGAGCGCCGGCCGGAAAGAGGATGGTCCCCATGGCTGCCAAGGCCCCGTTCCTGAACTTCACCGTCGATCACATGACGCTGCTGCTGCACCCGAAGCTCTACAACGTGGCCTACGCCGCGTTCCGGATCATCTTCGGGACCACGCCGGAGGACCTGCTCTACGAGAAGCGGCGTCCGGCGAAGGCGGGCGGCAAGGAGGTCTCGATGACCTTCGCGCAGCGCATGGGGCAGTGGAAGCCTTCGGGCAAGGACACGGACCCGCTCAACACCATCTTCGCGGTGGTGCAGCCCTCGGAGCCCGAGGGCGAGCAGTCGCACGTGCGCGACATGCTGGACGGGCACGAGTCCGTGGCGCACTGGCAGCACATCGCGCTGCGCACCCCGGACCTCATCGCGTTCCACAAGCACGCGGGCGAGCGCGGCGTGCAGTTCGTCACGCCCATCCTGAAGGACCCGGAGGAGAACCTCATCCAGGTGTTCTCCGGCGAGTGGTACTTCCCGGGCAGCAAGCCCACCGGCCTCTTCTTCGAGTTCCTGCAGCGCGAGCCCAGCGACGACGCGCTCGCGGAGATCCAGAAGGCGAACAAGCAGAGCTGGTTCCGCGACGAGACCTTCCTCGGCCTCTACGGCGAGAAGGAGCGCGAGTACCGCTCGGGCAAGGTCATCCCCTTCCTCTCCGAGGAGCTCTTCGAGGCGATCCACGCCCGCATCGGCAAGAAGCAGGTGTTCGAGATCACCGAGGAGGACCTCAAGGCGGTGGAGACGATGATGCTCGAGATGACCGCCAAGGCGAACAAGGCCAAGGCGAAGGTCTAGCGCGCAGGAAGCTTGCCGGGCGCAGCGGCCTGCGCCCGGCGCTTCGGTGCCCGCTTCACCGGGGCGGCGCGCGGCGTCGTGCCGCGCGCCGGCACCGCGCGCTTCGCTGCGGTATCCGTTCGCAGTGCGGCCGACGCGCGCGCCGGGCGCACGACCGCAGTCCCGGACGCAGCGGGGCGCAGCACCGCGGCCACGGGCGCGGCCGCAGGGGGCGGGGAGGGCCTCACCACGCGCTCGGGCGGCGGGCGCGTGCGGCCGTAGGCGCGCAGCACCTTGGCCACGTAGTACTCGGTCTCGCCGTTGCGCGGCACGCGGCCGTTCACGTTGCCCGGGCCCGCGTTGTAGGCGGCGATGGCGAGCGGGAGGCTGTCGAAGCGGCGCAGCTGCTCGGCGAGGTAGCGCGCGCTGCCGTCGATGGCCTGGGTGGAGTCGAAGGGGTCCTCCACGTCCATGAGGCGCGCCGTGCCGGGCATGAGCTGGCCGGGGCCCATGGCGCCAGCGGCCGAGATGCGGTGCACGCGCTTCTCGCTCTCCACCTCCACCAGCGCTTGCAGCAGCCCGCGCGGCAGGTGGTGGCGGCGCTCGGCGGCATCGATGAGGGGCTCGAGGTCCGGGTGGCCCACCACGAGGCAGCCTGGACGGTGGCGCGCGTAGGCTCCGAGCGCGTGCACCTTGGCCTCGAGGAAGAAGGGCGAGAGGGGGCTCACCACCGTGCCGCCGAAGAAGGCCACGGCGAGGTTGAGCAGCACGAGCGGCGCGAGCACGAGCGCCCCCAGCCACAGCCACCACGGAATGCCCGGCCCTCTGGCCCCTCGACGCGCCACCCGGACCCCTTAGGGCCAGTTCGGCGGAGGGTCCAACTTTGTGTCGCGCGGGGGCTTGGCCGCCCGAAGGATGCGGCCCGTGGTGCGCTCGCTCCAGTACACGTGCGTGGCGTCCATCGCGAAGCCCCAGCCGAAGCCGGGCGTCTGCGCCACGGTCTCGGCGATGCCGCTCGTCAGCGGCGCGCGCAGCACGGCCAGGCCGCGCTCGGGCAGCACCGCGAGCCAGTAGAGGTGGGTGTCGTCCGAGGCGAGCGCCACCACGCAGCCCGGCGAGGAGGTGAACGGGACGAGCGGACCGTACGAGCTCCACCGCACCTGGATGGGACCTCCGGGGCAGCTGTTCGGGTCCTGCGCCTCGGGCCGCAGCGCGACCCACAGCGGCGCGCCGGAGACTGGCTGATGAGACAGCGTCGCGACCACCATGCCCTCTGGAATCGAGGCAGCGGTCTCGGATCCACCGGCACCTGAGAGGTACGTGAGCTGGCGCGCCTGCCGATCCGCGAGGTAGACGCCCCCCATTGCTCCCGCGAGCACCCGGCCCTCACCCGGGCCCAGCAGGGACTGCGGTGTCCCGCTCCACGTCGAGACCTCGAGGAGCCCGTCCGGCGTGTCCACGTAGAGCGCGCCGTCCCCGAGCGTGAGCGCCTTCATGCTCAGCGGGCCCGGGCTCCAGCGGGCCTGGACCTCCCAGGAGGGCGGGTCGAAGGGACTTGCGAGCAGGGCGTCGCCCTCCGGCGTCGAGGCGACGACGAACACGCGGGGCGCGTCCACGGCGATGACGGGCTGCAGGCTGGGACCGCTCAGCACGGTCGTGGCCGGGCCGCCCGACTTCGGAGCGCGGCGCACCGCCGAGGGGCCCTGGTTCACCCAGTAGACCTCGCCGTCGCTCAGCCCGAGGCCCATCGGCACGCCCTCGCCCTCCGCGAGCACCTGCACCGAGCAGAGCGCGTCGAGACAGCCGGCGTCTGTTCCGCCGTCCGTCCCGGCGTCCGTGCCACCGTCGAGCCCCGCGGGGGCGCCTGCGTCGAGTGCGCCTCCGTCGGCGAGCGTGCCCCCATCTGGTGTGTGGCCGCCGCCGTCGGGCAGGGTGATGCCCCCGTCCGAAACGCGAATGCCGCCGTCGGGCAGGGTGATGCTGCCATCCGGCAGATCGACGTTGCCTCCGCCCCCTCCACCGCCCGCACCGCCGCCGCCGCCGCTCCCTCCGCCCGTGCCGGCCTGCGGGTCGGGCACGGGCGGCACGGGCGCACCCGGGAGGGGCGGGCCACCGGGGGAGGGGACGGCGTCATAGAAGCCGCAGGCAAAGAGGCCGCTCGCCAGGGCCATCCAGAGTGCCGCCGCGGTCGTGCGCAGGGAACGCATCGGGGCGAGGGGTAGCAAGTGCCCGGGGCGCGTGCTCGCCACGGCGCTCGCGCGCCGGAGCACTGGACACTCGCGGCACGGGGAACGTTCAGCAGGTGGCCGCGCCCTCCCGCCGTGCATACCTGAGAGGCGATGACCACGAAGGACAAGCGCCCCGAGTCGAAGGAGCCGCCGGCGAAGGAGCCGCCGCACCGCACGCCCACCGTGGAGGACCCCGCCCAGCGGCGCGCCCCCGCCGAGGCGCCGCCCGCGCCGGACGAGGATGCCCCCGAGCCTCCGGTGAAGGAGCCCACCGGGGGCGCGAAGCCCGTGAAGGAGCCGGGCAAGGGCGGACCCCCGATGAAGGCCTGAGCGCACGCGCGTCCAGTGCGTGCGCTGCGCCCTTGACAGGCAGGGAGGGGAGGCCGAAAAGCCAGCGCAGGCGCGCGCCCGCTCTCCCGTGAGAGCTCCGGCGGCAGCGCGCCAGGAGCCCTGCCCGTGAAGCTCGCCACCCTGCACGACGGAACCCGCGACGGAAAGCTCATCGTCGTCACGCGCGACGGTGCGCGCTACGCGCCCGCCACCGGCATCGCGCCGCACCTGCAGGCCGCGCTGGACGCGTGGGACGCCACCGAGCCGAAGCTGCGCGCGCTCGCGCAGCAACTGGAGGCCGGGCAGGTGAAGGGCGAGCCGGTGGACGTGTCCATGCTGCGCTCGCCGCTGCCGCGCGCCTACGAGTGGATCGACGGCAGCGCCTACCTCAACCACGTGCGCCTGGTGCGCAAGGCGCGCAACGCAGAGCCGCCGCCCACGCTGGAGACCGACCCGCTCGTGTACCAGGGCGGCAGCAGCGAGTTCCTGGACCCCACCGGCCCCATCCGCTGCGCGGACGTGAGCTGGGGCTTCGACTTCGAGGGCGAGGTGGCGGTGGTGCTCGGCGACGTGCCGCAGGGCACGAAGGCGCGCGATGCGGGGCGCTACGTGCGCCTGGTGATGCTGGTGAACGACGTGTCCCTGCGCAACCTCATCCCCAACGAGCTGGCGAAGGGCTTCGGCTTCTTCCAGAGCAAGCCCGCGAGCGCGTTCAGCCCCTTCGCGGTGACGCCGGACGAGCTGGGCGAGGCCTGGCACGACGGGCGCGTGCACCTGCGGCTGCGCTGCACGCTCAACGGCAAGGTGGTGGGGGACACGGACGCGGGCCCCGAGATGCACTTCTCCTTCTTCGACCTCGTGCAGCACATCACCAAGACGCGCGGCTACACCGCGGGCACCATCCTGGGCTCGGGCACGGTGTCCAACGAGGACCGCGCGCGCGGCATCTCCTGCCTCGCGGAGGTGCGGATGATCGAGACCATCGAGCAGGGGGGGCCCAAGACGCCCTTCATGAAGCCCGGGGACCGCATCCAGATCGAGATGCTCGATGCCGCGGGCACCAGCGTGTTCGGCCGCATCGACAACACGGTGGTGGCGGCGTGAGCGGCGCGGGCCCGGAGTCCCTGCGGCTGCACGGCTACTGGCGCAGCAGCTGCAGCTGGCGCGTGCGCATCGCGCTCAACCTCAAGGGGCTCTCCTACGAGTACGTGCCGGTGCACCTGCTGCAGGACGGCGGGCAGCAGCACACCGACGCCTACCGCGCGAAGAACCCGATGCGCACGGTGCCCGTGCTCGAGCTGAAGGACGCGAGCGGCCAGACGCAGTACCTCTCGCAGTCGCTCGCCATCCTGGAGTTCCTCGAGGAGCGGCACCCGAGCCCCGCGCTGCTGCCCACGGACGCGTTCGCGCGCGCGCGGGTGCGGATGCTCGCGGAGATGGTGAACTCGGGCATCCAGCCGCTGCAGAACCTCTCGGTGATGCAGCACGTGAAGGGGCCGCTGGGCCAGGACGACAAGGCGTGGAGCGCGCACTGGATCTCGCGCGGGCTCACGGCGCTGGAGCAGAGCCTGGGCGCGAGCGCGGGGCGCTACTGCGTGGGCGACAGCGTCACCCTCGCGGACGTGTGCCTCGTCCCGCAGCTCTTCGCCTCGCGCCGCTTCGGGGTGGACGTGGCGTCCTACCCGCTGCTCGCCCGCATCGAGGCCGAGTGCGAGAAGCTGCCCGCCTTCCAGGCCGCGCACGCGAGCCGGCAGCCGGACGCGGTGCCCGCCTAGGTCCTCCAGGCGACAGGGGGAGGGTGGGTATTCACCCAGGGCGGAAAATTGCGTAGGATGCTCCTGAAGCACCTCGCAGGAGCCACACCATGGCAACGTCTTCCTCTGGCCTGCTCCCCAGCATCCTCGTCGTCGACCACCGCAGTGAGGTGCAGCAGGCGCTGTGCCTCGCGCTCACCGCGCATGGCTACGAGGTGCACACCGCCGTGGACCTCGGAGAGGCGCTCGAGCGCATGGAGGGGCTCGCGCTGCCGCGGCTGGTGGTGCACGACGTGCGGCTGCTGCAGCCGGCGGACGACGAGCTCGTCCCGCGGCTGCACCGCAACGAGGCGCTGGGCACCCTGGCGGCGATCTTGGGCAGCGAGAGCTCGGCGCAGGAGTCCGAGGAGTCCTTGAGCATGCGCCACCCGCTGCGGCTCTCGGAGCTGCTCGCGCTCGCGCAGCGCAGCAGCCGCGGGCTGCTCGCCCCGTGGCGCGAGACCGACGGCGCGCGCGCGTAGCGCTCAGGCGCTCGGCGCGGGAGCGCTGGGGCTCCGGGGCAGCTCGATGCGGAAGGTGGTGCCCTCGCCGGGGGCGCTGTGCACCTCGAGGTGTCCCTGGTGCTGCACGACCGCGTGCTGCACCAGCGCGAGCCCGAGGCCGGTGCCGGTGGCGCGCGTGGTGAAGAAGGGCTCGAACATGCGCGCGCGCACCTCGGGGGTGATGCCCATGCCCTCGTCCTCCACCTCGAGCTGGGCGCCGCGCGAGGTCTCCTGCAGGCGCAGGGTGAGGCGGCCTCCGGCGGGCATGGCCTGGGCGCCGTTGAGCGCGAGGTTCACCAGCGCCTGGCGGATGAGGCGCGCGTCGAAGGAGATGCGGGGCATCTCGCCGTGCAGCTCCACGCTGACCTCCACCTGCGGCGGCAGGTGCGCGCTCACGGCCTCCTTCACCTCCTCCACCAGGGCCCAGAGGCACAGCGGCTCGAAGCTGGGCGCGGTGGGGCGCCCGAAGTGCAGGAGCTCCTCCACCAGCTGGTTCATGCGCTTGAGCTCCTGGCCCATCGCGCGCAGCGCCTGGCGGCGCAGCTCCGGCTCGGCGTTCTCGCGCCGCTCGAGCAGGGCGTGCGCGTTGCCGAGGATGGCGAGCGGGTTGCGCAGCTCGTGCGCGAGCACCGCCGTCATCTCACCGAGCGAGGCGAGGTGGCCGCGCTGGGCGAGCTGCGTCTGGTTGCGCGCGAGCTCGGCGCTGGCGAGCCGCAGCTCCTCGTAGAGCTGGGCGTTCTCGGCGCTCACCGCGCGCTGGCGCGCGAGCAGGCGCTGGCTCTCCACGGCGGCGGCGAAGTGGCTGGCCATGGCGTGCAGCAGCTCGAGCTGGGCGGGGTCCAGGCGGCGCGGCTGGCGGAAGGTGACGTTGAGGCAGCCGAGCACGCGCGCGTGGATCTGCAGGGGCACCGCGGCCTCGGCCCAGTAGCCGGTGTGCGCGAGGATGGCCTGCGCGGCGGGGGCGAAGTCCTCGCGCAGCCAGGAGCGGGCGCGGCCGTCCGCCACCACCTGGGCAGTGAGGGTGTCGCGCGTGGGGAGCGCCGCCCACAGCGCCTCGCCCTCCGGCGTGAGGCCGCGCCGGTGCGCCACCACGCGCTCGCCCGTGACGGGGTCCAAGAGCAGCACGCCCATCCCGTCCGCCGAGAAGGCGTGCATCAGCTCGGTGCCGGCCTCCTGGAAGAGCGTGCACACGTCCGCGGCCGTGGCGGCGAGGAAGGCGATGCGGTTGAGGGCCGCGAGCTGGTACTGGCTCACCGTCAGGTTGCTCGCTGTGCGCATCGGGTGGCCCCCTCTTCCGCCGCGGTCGCGGCGGCGCGGCAGCCTACAGCAGCCGGGGGGAAGCGCACACGGGGGGCGTCCTCCAGGACAAGTGCAGGACGAGGGTGGCGCAGCGCGTTGCCGCTATGCGGGGCCTGCGTCTAGCGTTGCAGGGGCATGCGAGCTCCCGGCCTGGCCCTGCTGTGCGCGCTGCTGTCGCTGGTCTCCTCCGGCTGTGCCTCGGTGCAGGCGCAGCGCGCGCAGGCGCAGCAGCGAGATGCGCTGCTCGAGACGGCCCGGTACGTGTACCCGCGCCCCCCTGCGCAGGTGTGGCCCGCGGTGGAGGCGTACTTCCGCGAGCGCGGCTTCGCGCTCGACGTACAGCACGGCGACAAGCCCGAGGTGATGGCGCTGCGCACCGACTTCAAGGAGGCCACGCTGGGCGAGGGCTTCAGCGCGCGCGTGCGCTACTACGCGCAGGTGCAGCCGGACCTTCGCGGTGGCACGCACCTGCGCGTCTTCCGCCACACCGTGCTCGGCCCGCAGGTCTGGGCAGTGGTGCCCACGTCGCAGCAGTTGGTGAGCGAGGAGGAGGGCGCGGGCGAGGACGCCGAGCCCGCCACCCCGCCGCCGCCGCATCCGCTGGACCCCTCGGACAAGCGCTTCGAGCAGAACTTCTTCCGAGACCTCTCCGTGGAGCAGGCCCTGCGCGCGCGCCTGCAGGGAGGCCCTGCCGCCCTCGCGCTCACTGGCGGCCTGCCCAGCGCGGGGCCGATTGCGGCGCAGGCCGCCGTGGCGCTGGGGTCGTCGCTCCCGCCCGTGCCCGTGCCCGAAGACGTGCGCGAGACGCGCTGCGGGCCGGCCATCCCGGGCCTCGACGAGGGCTTCGACCGCGCGCTCGCGCCCGGCGGCTTCCTCGTGCTGGGCGAGGTGCACGGCACGCAGGAGGTGCCGCGCTTCGTGGGACAGGCGGTGTGCCACGCGGCGCACCTGGGCGCGCCGGTGGTGCTCGCGCTCGAGCTGCCCGTGCGCGAGCAGCGGGCGCTGGACCGCTACCTCCAGAGCGACGGGGACGAGGAGGACGTGGAGGCGCTCACCGCGGGGCCCTTCTGGCATCGCCCGGAGCAGGACGGGCGCAGCAGCCGCGCGCTGGTGGAGCTCATCGAGCGCGCGCGGACGCTGGGGCGCCAGGGACTGCGGGTGGCGGTGCTCTCCTTCGACGTGGAGGGGCTGCAGGGCAGCGCCCACGACGCGGCGATGGCCCAGCGGCTGCTCGCAGCGCGCAAGCAGCAGCCGCGCGCGAGCTTCATCGTGCTCACCGGCAACGTGCACGCGAGCAACGAGCGCGGCGTGCCGTGGGACCGGGACTTCGTGCCCATGGGCTGGCACCTCTCGCGCGCGGGCGTCCCCTTCCACTCCTACGACGTGCTCTACCGCCACGGCAGCGCGTGGGACTGCCGGCTCGGTCCCAGGGCCGCGCTCGCGTGCGGGGCGCACCCCACGCAGGGCGGCACACGCACCTCGTCGGAGGGCGGGGTGGTGCACACGGTGAAGCTTGACGCGGGGCAGGACTCGCGCCCCGGGGTGCACGAGGATGGAGAGCGGCAGGTGCTGACGAGCGCCGCGGGCCCCGGGGTGCGACTGCAGGAGCGCTACCAGCGCGCGCTGCAGCGCTACGGCCCGGAGCGCTTCTTCGTCCTGCCCATGGCGCCGGACCGCTACCCGCGCGGCTTCGACGGCTACTTCTACGTGGGCCAGGTGCACGCCGCGCCGCCCGCGGCGGGGAAGGTGGCGGCCACCGCCGCGCCCTGAGCGCTAGAGGGCGAAGCTCAGGCCCACCATCGCCTGGTAGCGCCCGCCGCTCGCGCCCCCGTTGCCGTCCGGCGCGCTCACGCTCTCCTGGTCGAAGAGGAACTGGTAGCTCAGGCGCGCGTCGAGCGCGAAGCGGCCGGCGCTCACCATGAGGCCTGCGCCCACGGGCACGAAGAAGTCCACGTCGTCGCGGAAGTCGGGGTTCTTGGGGCCGCGCACGTCGGTGAGGCTCACGCCCCCGCCGGCGAGCGCATAGGGCCGCACGCCGTGCAGCCAGGGGCCGAGCGTGGCGGCGAGGTGCAGCCCGTGGTGCACGATGTCGTAGCCCTTCACGAGCCCGCCGTCGTTGAGGGTGCTGTCCACCTGGTGCAGCCCGGCGACGTAGCCCACCTCCGCGCCCAGGAAGGGCAGGGGCTGCATCGAGAGCGAGACGCCTCCGGCGGGCCCCACGGTGTACGCGTTGCCCAGCTCTCCGGTGTAGACCTCGACGCCCGCGCTCAGGTTGAGCCGCAGCCCGAGGGCAGTGGGCGGCATCTGCTGCGCACCCGCGGCCGCGGCGACGAACAGCCCCAGGCCCAGCCCCAGCATCCACGCCGTCCGCATGTGCTGCCTCCTCCTCGAGCCCACGGTGGGGCGCAGGGCGCGCCCGCACAAGGGTCCTTTCGTGCGCCCCTCAGCCGAAGGGCAGCGCCCGCACGGTGGCCGTGCGCGGGCCCTCGCCCAGCTGCAGGGCGGTGCCCGGCTCCACCTCGCGCCGCACGAAGCCAAGCGCCACCCACTGGCCGAGCCGCGGCGAGTGCACCACGCTGGTGAGCCAGCCCACGCGCTTGCCCTCGCGCATGAGGTCGCTGCCGGCGGGGGCCGGCGCGTCCCCGAGGAGGAAGCCCGCGAGGGTGCGGTTCATGTGGCCGCGGAAGGTGGCGCGGGCGATGACCTCCTGCCCGATGTAGCAACCCTTGTTGTACGAGATGGCGTGCTGGAGGTTCGCCTCGAGCGGGATGGTGGTCTCCACCAGGTCCTGGCCGAAGCGCGGCGTGCCCGCCTCCACCCGCAAGAGCTCCAGCGCCTCGTAGCCCAGGGGCCTGGCGCCGACGGCCGTGAGGGCTGCCCACACCGGCTCCAGGCCCTCGCGCGGGCAGAGCAGGTCCACCTGGGGGACGCCGAAGCCCCCGGTGGCCGGAGGCCCCACCAGCAGGAGCTGAACACCCGCGACGGTGGCGGGGCGGCTGGTGCCGGGCGAGGGCAGGGGGCCCTCCGTCAGGCCGCCGAGCAGCCCGGGGGCCTGGGGGCCGAGCAGCCGCAGCAGCCCCAGCTGGGCCGTCGCGTCGTGCAGCTCGGCGTCCTCGCTGATGAGGTACTTCTCCAGGAACTCGCGCACGCGGGCGCCCGCGCCCGGCTCCACGTCCAGGAGCAGGTCCTCCTCGCGGCGCACCAGGCGCGCGTCCGCCACCATGCTGCCCTTCACCGTGACGAGCGTGGCGTAGGCGGTGGCGAGGGGGGCGAGCCCCTTCACGTCCTGGGTGACCATGCCGTGCAGGAAGCTGGCGCGGTCCTCCCCGGTGAGGCGCACCCACTCGCGGTAGGACGCGTCGTGCACGGCCACGGCCTCGCGGGCGGCGCGGTACTCGGCTTCGGGCCCACCTGGGGCGCCGTAAGACGCCACCAGCTCCCGGCCTCCCACCTCCGAGAAGCGGGCCTGGGCCTTCTCGTGAACAAAATGCAGGCTCAGCGGTTCCATGCCGGTCGCTATATAGAGCCCCCACGGCATTTGCCACGGAGCAAGCACGCATGCGTCAGAAGGCCCAAACCCAGTCGCCCGTTCCCACCCGCGCCGCCACGGCGCTGCTCGTGCTGGGGCTCGCCGAGACGGCCCTCGCGGTGTTCCAGTGGATGCAGCTGCTCACGCTGCGCTCCGGCGGCGCCACGGTGTGTGGCGTGTCCGAGCACGTGAACTGCGAGACGGTGTGGAACTCGCCCTTCGCCTCGGCCGTGCACCACGTGCTGGGGATGCCGGTGGCGGGGCTGGGGCTGGTGTGGGGCCTCACCGCGAGCGCGCTCGCGGCGCTCTACCTCGTCTGGGCGCGCAAGCGGCAGGCGGTGCGCCCGGCGGTGAACGGGCTGCGCCTCACGGCGGCTGCGGGCGTGGTGGGGACGCTGGTGTTCGCGGTGGCGAGCGCGAACGCGGGCGCGCTGTGCCCCACCTGCCTCGGCACCTACGTGCTGGTGCTCGCGTTCGCGGCGGTGGCCCTCAAGGGGCTGCCCGGTCCGCTCGCGCCGCTCGCGGGCGAGTGGGGCAAGGCGCTGGGCTGGAGCGGCGGCATCGCGCTCGCGGCGTTCCTCGCGCTGCTGGGGCCGGGGCTCGCCACGCCGAGCGCGAGCGCGGAAGGGGCGGGGTCGCTGCTCCCCGCGCAGGCGCAGCAGGGGCCGGCCGCCCCGGGCTCGCTCGAGGAGTACATCGACGAGCTCGGCCCGCGCGAGAAGCAGTTCATGGCCACCGCGCTCGCGGCCTACCGCGCCTCCAAGCCGCAGGCGGCCTTCGCCCCCGCGCGCCGGCTCTACGGCCCGAAGGAGGCGCCGGTGAAGATGGTCGAGTGGACGGACAGCCGCTGCCCGCACTGCAAGGCGCTGGTGGAGGCGGTGGCGGAGCTCAAGCGCCGCGCGCCCCCGGGCAGCTTCTCGCTCGAGGCGCGCCAGTTCCCGCTCGACTCGGCGTGCAACCCGAAGATGCCGCCGCGGGCCACCGATGGCACCAACGTGCGCTGCCTCGCGGCCAAGGCGCAGATCTGCCTGGAGGGCGCGGAGGACTTCTGGTCCCTGCGCGAGCGCCTCTTCGCGAACCAGGTGGGGCTCACGCCGGAGAGCGTGGTGGAGATCGCCTCGGCGGGCTCGGTGCCGCGCGCCCAGCTGCAGGCCTGCATGGACAGCGCCGACACGCAGGCGAAGCTGCAGCAGGACATCGACTACGCCATGAAGCACGACCTGAAGGGCACCCCGCTGGTCGTGGTGAACGGCCGCGAGGCGATGGCCTTCCCGCCCTTCCTCTACGCGCTGATCATGACCGGCGGTAACCCGGACGCGCCCGCCTTCGCGCGGCTGCCCGCGGCGCCGGCCCCCGAGGCACACGAAGGCCACGAGCACTGAGCGGAGGCCTCTGCCGTGTCGAAGAAGGACAAGACGCTGCCGCCGCCGCCCGCGGCCCCCTTCCACAACCCCTTCGCGCAGCTTGCCGGCGCGCGCGAGGGGCTGCCGCCCGGGCCGCCTCCGCGCGAGGCCGCGCCCCCTCTTGAGCCGAAGGGCCCCGCGCGCGCCGTGGTGCGCATGGAGCGCAAGGGGCGCGGGGGCAAGGAGGTGACGGTGGTGGAGGGGCTGGGCTTGCGCGACGCGGAGCTGGAGGTCTGGCTCAAGGCGCTCAAGGGGAGCCTGGGCTGCGGCGGCACCCGCGAGGAGGACGCGCTGGTGCTGCAGGGCGACCAGCGCGAGCGGCTGCCGGGCCTCCTGAGCGCGCGCGGCGTGCGCAAGGTGACGGTGGGCTAGCGCCGGCGGGCGGGGCCCCGCGCCCTTGCCCCCGCCTGCCCCGCCGCCGCCCGGCCTTGCGGGGAAACCCGTACCCGACGCGCGCTGTGGCCGGTGGGGCCGGGGGCTACCCTTTCCCCTCAGGAGGGCTCCATGGCCGAGGCGCACGACGCAGAGGCGCAGCTTCCCGCGGTGCTCATCGTGAACGCGAGCGAGGATGCGCTCGCGCTGATGGGGCAGCTGCTCGAAGGAGAGGGCTTTCGCACCTGGGGGGTGCGCGCGTGGGAGCTGCAGCACGGGCGGGTGAAGCCGCGCGCGCTCCTGCAGCTCGTGCGCCCGGAGGTGGTGGTCTACGACATCAGCGTGCCCTTCGACGTGAGCTGGGCGTACTACGCGAGCTTCCGCGCGCTGCCCGAGATGCGGGGCGTGCCGGTGGTGCTCACGACGACCAACCGCAAGGGGGCGGAGGCGCTCACCGGGCCCGGAGTGCTCGAGCTGCTGCTCAAGCCCTACGACATCGCCCAGCTGGTGGAACGGGTGCGCCGGGCGCTCGAGGAGCGCCGGCGCACGGAAGCAGAGGACGCGGGCGCGCCGCACTGAAGCGCGCCCGCCGGCCCCGGGGGACTACAGCGCGGCGATGACCGCGTCGGTGAACTCGCGGGTGGTGGCGCCGCCGCCGAGGTCGCCGGTGCGCACCTTGCCCTCGCCGTACACCTTCTGCAGCGCGAGCTCGATCTTCTTCGCCTCGTCGCGCAGGTCCAGCCACTCGAGCATCATCACCGCGCTCATCAGCAGCGCGGTGGGGTTGGCGATGCCCTTGCCGGCGATGTCCGGGGCGGTGCCGTGCACGGCCTCGAACACGGCGGTGCGCTCGCCGATGTTGGCGCCCGGCACGAGGCCGAGGCCGCCCACCAGGCCCGCGCACAGGTCCGAGAGGATGTCGCCGTAGAGGTTCTCGGTGACGAGCACGTCGAAGCGGTTGGGGTTCTTCACCAGCTGCATGCAGAGGTTGTCGACGATGACCTCCTCGTACTGCAGCTCGGGGTACTCGCGCGCCACCTTGCGGCAGCAGTCGAGGAAGAGGCCGTCCGAGAGCTTCATGATGTTGGCCTTGTGCACGGCCGACACCTTCTTGCGCCCCATCTTCTTCGCGTGGTCGAAGGCGAAGCGGGCGATGCGGGTGCTCGCCTTCTCGGTGATGATCTTCAGGCTCTCCACCACGCCCGGCACGATGATGTGCTCGAGGCCGGCGTAGAGGCTCTCGGTGTTCTCGCGCACCACGATGAGGTCCACCTCCTCGTAGCGGGTCTTCACGCTGGGCACGCTCTTGACGGGGCGCAGGCTCGCGTAGAGGTCCAGGCGCTTGCGCAGGCCCACGTTGGCGCTGGCCATGCCGCCGCCCACCACGGTGCCGGTGGGGCCCTTGAGGGCGACGTTGCTGCGCAGGACGGCCTCCACCGTCTCGTGCGGGAGGTTGGTGCCGTACTTGGCGACCACCTCGGTGCCGGCGTCCTTGTACTCGAACTCGAGCGGGGCCTTGGTCGCCTCGAGGACGCGGACGGTGGCGGCCATCACCTCGGGGCCGATGCCGTCGCCATTGATGATCGTGACAGTGCGCGTAGAAGCCATGGTGGCCGAGTCTTTAGCGCCAAGCGCCCCGAGGGGAGAAGCCCGAAAGCGCGCCCGGGTGCCCGCCTGCTCCCCAGCGCGCAGCAGCGCGGGTTAACGGGGCCATCACCCCGCAGATGTGGGTGTGCGGCTCAGTGCGTGATGGGCGGCGTGGAGGGGGGCGGAGGCGGCGGCCCCACCCGGCGGGGGCCCCCCTGGCGGCGCGGCTTTCGCACGGCGTAGGGGCGCACCAGGGTGCTGAGCAGGGCGCGCCGGGGGCCGCGGGGCCGCGTGCGCAGCTCTCCCAGCGGCGCGCGCCCGAGGAAGGAGTTGGCGAACAAGAAAGTCGCCAGGGCGCACAGGAAGGTCACCGTGGCCATCACGAACCAGCCGGGCACCGGCCCGATGTGGGCGCGCGCGACGAAGTCCTGGAAGTGCTCGGGCGGGGCGGGGTGGGTGTACACCTTCACGAACCAGGCGAGCAGCAGCACGAGGAAGATGGGGCCGTAGGCGCGGTTGAGCCGGGTGCTGATGGCGCTGAAGAGGCTGAGCGTGATCTGCGGGCGCTCCAGCTCGATGGCCAGCTCGCGCATCGCGTCCGGGTCCACCGGCTCGTGCCGCAGCTTCGGGGCCCAGAAGCCGTCCTCGAGCAGGCGGGTGCGGCGGTTCCACAGGTCGTAGTAGCGGTAGCGGCGCGCCTCGATGAGCAGGAAGGTGACCACCATCCAGAGCCCCACGAGCAGGATGGCGTGGGGGCTCGCGGGGCTCGCGAAGCCGAAGGAGATGACGGCCGCGGTGGTGGTGATGGCCCAGTTGGTGGTGGTGTCCAGGCGCGTGCGCCAGCGGTCCGCGCGCCCCAGCTCGCCGCGGTACAGCTGCACCATGGTCTGATCCGAGAGGCGCTCCGCGCCCCGCTCGCTCAGCTCGTTCTGTCCGCGGCCGCTGGACCCCATTCCCACGCGGGAAGGTGAGGCCTCGCGCGCCCCGGGGCAACGGCGCCCGCCAGGCGGTGGACACACGGGGAGAGGGGAGGGTGGCCGGGCAGGCGGCGCGTGGCCACCGTGTGGGGCACCCGTGGCGAACCTCGATCCCATCGCGGCCCTGGCCGACATGCTGGAGAGTGAACACGAGCGCGTGGTGCGCCTGTGGAGCAAGCGCCTGCGCGCCGAGACCTACGAGGTGGACCTGCCGGGGCGCGACCTGCGCGCGCCGCTCGCCCGGCTCATCGACGAGCTCGTCCGCCTGCTCAGGGACCGGGGGGACGACGCGCTGCGCCTGTGGCCCGAGGTGGTGCGCAACCACGGCGCGCGCCGCTACGACCAGCGCTTCGAGGCCGAGGATCTCGCGCGCGAGTTCAAGGCGCTGCAGGAGGTGCTGCTGCGCGTGTACGCGCGCTACAGCGGCGGGCTCGAGCCGGAGGTGGCCGAGCTCATCGCGAACCTGGTGGGCGAGGCGCACGCGAGCGCGCAGGCCTCCTTCAGCCGCGTGCTGCGCACCGAGGAGGTGCGCTTCCGCGAGGCGGCCGTGATGGAGAGCGTGCTCAACCACGTGGAGGTGGGCATCCTGCTCGCCGAGACGGACGGCACCGTGTCCTTCGTGACGCCCCCCGTGAGCCGGCTGCTCGGGGTGCCCCTGCGCATGGTGGTGGGCAGCCGCGACTCGGGCCTCCTGGGCGCGCTGCTCACCCAGCTGCAGGCAAAGCACTACCCGGGCAACGAGCCCTTCAAGGTCCAGGACCTGCCCTACCAGCGCGCCCTCAAGGAGCGCCGCCCGGTGCGCACCGTGAAGATGCGCGTGCAGCGGCCCGGCGCGGGCGAGGCGATCCTGGAGTTGAGTGCGACGCCGCTGTGGGAGGAGGGCGGCTCGGGGGAGCTGGTGGGCGCCATCCAGACGGTGAGCGACCGCACCGAGGCCGCCGCGAAGACGGCCGCGCTCGTCACCGCGCACGACGAGCTGCGCCGCCTGCAGGGGCGCCTGCTGCAGCGCACGCGCACGCAGGCACTGGGGCAATTGGCCGGCGGCGCCGCGCACGCGCTCAACAACTTCCTCAACGTGCTGCGCCTGCGCATCACGCTCTTGCGCCGCGAGTTCAAGCCGGAGCACCTGGACGCGCTCGACCGCACCGTGGGCAACATCGGCGACCTCATCAGCCGGCTGCAGGAGTTCAGCGTGCAGCGCACCGAGGAGAGCCTCACCGACGCCGAGCTGGACGGCGTGGTGCGCGAGGCACTCGAGCTCGCGCGCTCCGAGCTGGAGAACCGCGAGCACCCGGTGGAGCTGGACGTGCGGCTCTCGGCGCACAGCGCCAAGGTGCACGTGGACGCGGGCTTCCTGCGCGAGCTGGTGGTGAACCTGCTCTTCGCCGCGAGAGATCGCATGCCGCAGGGCGGGCGCCTCATGCTCTCCAGCCGCACCGAGGAGAACAGCTGGCTCACCCTGCGCATCCAGGACATGGGGCCGCCGTACTCCGTGGACGCGCTCGCGCAGCTCTTCGACCCGCTCAACCGCGCCTCGAGTACGCCGCACGTCTCGCTGCTGCTCGCCGTGGCGCGCCACCAGGTCCAACGCTGGGGCGGCGAGCTCACGGTGGAGAACGTGAAGCCCGAGGAGGGCGTGAAGGACGCGAAGGGCGCCGCCTTCGTGGTGCGCCTGCCGCGCGCGCTCGAGGTGGGGCGCGAGCAGCAGCCCGCCGCCGCGCGCACGCCCGTCCCGCGCCGCTTCCAGCTCACCCGCAAGGTGCTGGTGGTGGACGACGACGCGGACAACGCCCGGATGATGGCCGAGGTGCTGGGCGAGGAGGGCTACAACGTCCACGTGGCCCCGAGCGGCGACGTGGCGCTGAAGATGTGGGAGATGCAGCGCTACGACGCGGCGCTGCTGGACGCGCTGATGCCGGACATGAGCGGCTGGGAGGTGGCGCGCGAGCTGCGCAAGAGAAGTCCCCAGGTGCTGCTCGCCATCGTCACCGGCATGGACGTGCGCGGGCAGAACCGCGCGAACCTCGCGCTGGTGGACGCGGTGTTCCGCAAGCCCATCGACGTGGGCGCGCTGGACGAGTTCCTCGGCCAGTCCGGCGCGCACGCGCTCGCGGACCCGGGGGGCGCGGGGGACACGCCTCCGCCGCCCACGCACGCCTCGTGAGAGAGGGCCTCCGGGCTACTCCGGCTCGTGGCAGACGGCCTCGATGTTGTGGCCGTCCGGATCGAGCACGAAAGCGCCGTAGTAGTGGGCGTGGTACTGCGGTCGCAAGCCCGGTGCGCCGTTGTCCCGTCCGCCCGCCGCGAGGGCCGCGGCGTGGAACGCGTCCACTGCGGCGCGAGAGCTCACTCGAAAAGCCACGTGGATCGGAGGCTTGATCGCCTCTCCCTGGCGGATCCAGAAGTCCGAGCCGTCCTCGTGGCAGAAGCCTGCGCTCTCTCCCTGAGTGCCATGCGCGGCCGGCAGTTCGACGAGCCGCGAGTGGCCGGTCGGGGCGAGCGCTTTGAGGTAGAAGGCTTTGCTCTTCGCGTAGTCGCTGACGACGACGCTCAGGTGGTCGATCACGGGAGCTCCTCGGGATAGGCGTGGGGCTGTGGGTGCGGCGCCTACTCTGGCTGCCACTCTAGATGCCTGCTCGCCTGCTTGAATGCACGTGCTCTCAGGCCGTCCATTCGGCCAGGGGCACGCCTTCCGCTATCCTGCGCGCTCCCCCACGTCCCCTGTCCCCACGGGAGCTGCACCCCATGAAGCGAATCGTCCTCGGAATCCTGGTGTCCTCGATGCTGCTGGGCGCGTGCACCGCGCACGAGAAGAGCGGCGACCGCGCCGCGGCGGTGGGGGACTGGAAGAGCGCGTACATGAGCTACCGCGCCGCGCTCGGGGACGAGCCCACGCCGGAGCTGCAGAAGAAGTTCGCCGAGGCGCGCGACCACGCGATGGCCGACACCCAGAAGCGCGCCCAGGCCTGCGCCCAGGTGAACGACTGGAACTGCGCGCTCCAGGAGGCGGACTTCGCCCTGCAGATCGACGGCGGCAACGCCGAGCTCGCCTCCTTCCGCGCCAACGCCGCGAACCAGGTGGCCCTCTCGCACCTGGAGGCCGCGGATGCGGCGACCGCGCGCGGCCAGTTCCCCGAGGCGGTGGCCTCGGTGCAGCGCGCCCTGCAGCTCTCCTCCTCTCCCGAGGTGAAGGCGCGCGCCGAGGCCGTGCGCCAGGCCTTCGTCCAGCGCGGCCACGAGCGCGTGGAGGGCTACCGCCGCGAGGGCAACCTGCAGGCCGCCGCGAACCTCGCGAGCCTCGTCGCCGCGCAGGACGGCGGCTCGGCTGCGTGGGCCAACGGCATCCAGCAGGAGTACGCCCAGTTCACGCAGGCCGAGTACGAGCGCCTCGCGCGCGACGGCGACGCCGCCCGCCACGCCCACGACTGGCGCGCGGCCGAAGACCGCTACCAGGCGGCGCTCGCGATGCACGGCGGTGGCCGCGCGGAGGCGGCGCTCGAGTACGTGCGGCGCGTGGGCCAGGCCGAGGAGCGGGTGCAGAACCGCGACTGGGCGGGCGCCGCGCAGGGCTTCCGTCAGGCGCTCACCACCGGCCAGGACGACGGCTACGCGCGCGACCAGCTCGAGCGCGTGGAGCCGCGCCCCTACCGCGTGCAGGTGCGCTCGGTGCTCGTGTCCCCGGTGCGCCCGGACGGCGACGCGTGGGTGGGCACCTCCTCGCCGCTCTTCCTGCGCCTGGCGAACCGCATCGTGCAGCAGGCGGACAAGCGCGGCAGCATGGGGCTCGTCGAGGACCTCGCCATGAGCCTGCCCGCCGAGAACCGCCCCAACGTGCGCATCGAGACGCAGCTGCCCGAGGGCGCGCTGCTCACCACGGGGACCCAGAACGGCGTGCTCGCCTCGTATGACGCGGAGATGGTGCTCGTGACCAACGGCTTCGACGAGCGGCGCATCACCTTCCGCGTGCTCGCGGACGGGCCGCAGGGCTCGCAGACCATCGGCACCGTGGACGTTCCGGTGAAGGAGCTCGCGGGTCGTGCCGAGGTCACCCTGCAGGGCCGCTCGATTCTCGCGCTGCGCCTCGGCACCGCCGCGGCGGACGGGCGCCAGCCGGGCTCGTACGTGGGGATGACCCCGGTGCAGCAGGGCGGCGGCATGGCGGGTGGTCCGCAGCAACCGGGCAACGGCGGACATGGGCCGCAGCGCCCCGAGCGTCCCGTGAGCCCGCCGGCTCACGCGACCATGCCGACGCCGTAGCGTGTGGTTTCGCCGCCGGCGCACGTGCTTGCGCCGGCGGCTCATCCCTCACCCCGATCCTCTCCCAGGGAGAGAGGCAGGACGCGGTCAGCGCAGCAGGGAGCGCGCGGTGGGCTCGAGTTGCAGCGTCTGGAGGGGCTTCGCGAGCCGCGGCTGCAGCGCAGGGAGGACTCGCTTGCTCCAGGACTCGGAGTGGGCGAGCCGCTCCTGGAAGGCGCGGTAGGCCTCGAGGCTCTCGAAGCGGCACAGCCACACCAGCGCGTGCTCGCCCTCGCGCACGGGCAGCGCGGGGAAGGTGTTCTTCGCGTACTCCGTCTGCAGGGCGGCCACCGGCGCGGCCCCCGCAGCCCTCAGCGCCGGTACCACCTGCTGCGCGTAGAGCTGCGTGAGCTCCGCGTCCACCGGCTGCTTCAGGAGCAGCACGGTGGCCACGACGAGGGAGGCGGGGCGCTCGCGCGTGCCCACCGGCGGGCGCGGAGTGGGCGGGAGGGAGAAGGCCGTGTCCTCCTTCAGCGGGCGCAGCAGCAGCACGTCCGAGGAGTCCTGCATCGTCGCGTTGGCCTCGCTGCGGTGCGCCTTCCACACCGGCCCGCCGTAGAAGGCCTTCAGCGAGCGCTCGCGCGACGCCATGTCCGGGAAGCCGCGCAGCCACACGAAGCGCTCCGGGCGCCCGGCGTCGCGGAAGTGGCCGACGAGCCGCATCCCTTCGGCCTCCTGGCTCTCGATGAACTCGCGCTCGAAGAGCTCCACGAGCACGTCGCGCTTGCCGGGGTACAGCGTGTACTGCCGCAGCTCGAGCACCCGGCAGCAGGTGTCTGCGTGCGGGGTGGCGCCGAGGGCGGCGAGGAGTCCGAGGACGGAGAGGGCCTGCATGGGTGCCTCCAGAAGCGGGGTTCGGAGGCAGCGTGCGGGGGCAATAGGACAGAGCCGGCCCTCATTCGGACGAGCGAGCGCCGCCGCTCGAGGCGCCCCCTCCTGTACCGAAGTCTGTGTACCGGAGTGCGCTCGCCCCTGCTCGCGCAGGCGCCCACCCTGCGCCCTTCGGTCACCACCACACGGGGGAGAGCGCGCATGAGCGTGGACTTCGCAGGCATCACCGGGAAGCAGCAGAAGGTCTGGAGCCTCGGCTACGGCAGGGTGGGGAGCCTGCTCAACTGGATCGGCGAGTCGCTGGTGCGGCAGCTCGACGTGCACGCCGGCGAGCGCGTGCTCGACGTGGCCGCGGGCAACGGCAACGCGTCGCTGCCGGCGGCCCGGCGCTTCGCGGACGTGCTCGCCACCGACTACGTGCCCGAGCTGCTGGAGGAGGCGAAGCGGCGCGCCGAGGTGGATGGCCTCGCGCTGCGCACCGAGGTGGCGGATGCGCAGAAGCTGCAGTTCAAGGACGGCCAGTTCGACGTGGTGATGTCCACCATCGGCGCCATGTTCGCGCCGGACCAGGAGGCGGTGGCGCGAGAGCTCGCGCGCGTGTGCCGCCCGGGCGGGCGCATCGGGATGGCGAACTGGACGCCGGAGAGCACGGTGGGGGACATGTTCCGCGCCGTCGCGCGCCACGTGCCGCCGCCCGCTGGCGTGCAGCCCGCGGTGATGTGGGGCAACGAGGCGCGGGTGAAGGAGCTGCTCGGCCCGCACTGCCGCGAGCTTCGCCTCACCCGGCAGACCTGCCCCTGGCGCTTTCCGTCGCCGCAGGCCTGCGTGGACTACTTCCGGACCTGGTACGGCCCCACGCTCTCGGCCTTCCGCACGCTGGGGGAGGGCGCGGGGGCGCTGGAGAAGGATCTCCGCGAGGTGTTCGAGCGCAGCAACCTCGCGAAGGACGGCACGCTGGCGCTGGACGTCGCGTACCTGGAGATCGTCGGCGTGCGCGCCTGACGCGGGGTGCGCACCTTCTGCGCATGCGCGCGCTCCTCTGCCTCGGCTTGCTGGCGCTCGCCTGCGCCACGCGCCCGGATACCCGGCCGCCGCCCCTCACGGTCCACACCGTCTACGAGGGACGCCTGCCCTGCGACAACTGCAGCATCATCCTCACCCGTCTCACGCTGGAGCCGGACGGCCGCTGCCTCCTCCAGGAGGAGGACCGGCACAGCTGGGACGGCGACCGGCGCTACGAGCACCGCGGCCACTGGCGCGAGACGCACGGGGTGCCCGGAAAGCCCGAGGCCACGGTGTACCGGCTGGAGCTCGAGGGGGAGGGCGGCGTGCGCGGCTTCGTCGTGCTCCAGGGCGGGCTGAGGCTCCAGCCGTTGGACGAGAAGGGCAAGCCCGTGGAGGCCGTGCCTCCGGCGACGCTGGTGCGCGTGGAGCCCTAGCCCGCCCCTCTCCCGGGTGAGGGGGGAGCGCTTGGCAGCCGCACGACGAAGGAGGTGCTCCAGCCGGGCACGTCCTCCACCTGGATGCGGCCGCCGTGGGCCTCCACCGCGAGCCGGCAGAAGTAGAGCCCCAGGCCCCAGCCGCTGCGCGCGTTCTTCTCGTCGCTGCCCTGCGCGAACTTGTCGAAGAGGTGCTCGCGCGCGGGCGGCGGGATGGGCCGCCCGTCGTTGTGCACCGCGAGCAGCACCTCGTCGTCCCGCAGCTGCGCCTCCAGCTGCATGCGTCCACCCTTCGGGGTGTGGCGCGCGGCGTTGGCGGCGAGGTTCTCCATCACGCGGGTGAGCAGCGCGCGGTCCGCCACCACCTCGAGCGACGGAGGCACCGAGGCCTCCACCTGCAGCCCCTTCGTGCGCGCGAGCGGCGCGGCCTGGCGGCGCACCTCGTCCACCAGGCGCGCCGCGGACAGCGCCGTGCGCTTGAGGGTGAGCCGCCCCTCCTCGAGCCGGCTCACCTCGAGCAGGTCCGTCACCATGCCGGTGAGGCGGCGCGCGAGCGCCTCGCAGTCGCGCAGGGACTCGGCCCACTGCGGGCGCTCCGGGCCCACCTCCGAGGCGAGCCATTCCAAGTTGAGCAGCACCGCGGTGAGGGGGCTGCGCAGGTCGTGCACCACCAGCTCGCTCAGCGCGTCCTTCTCGCGCTGCAGGCGCTGCAGCTGCGCGTGCGCCGCCTCCACCTCCTCCACCCGCCGGTGCTCCAGCTGCCGCTCCACCTCCACCCGCGTGAGCCCCAGCGCCAGCGAGCGCACGCGCAGCGCGCCGAACTGGCTCACCGAGGCGATGAGGAAGAGCACCACGCCTGCGACCAGCTGCGCGCCCAGGCCCACGCCCGCCTCGCGCATCAGCGCCACCTGCGCGAGCGTGCCCAGCGCCGCGGTGAGCAGCGTGACGCGCAGCGAGAGCGTCAGGCCGCTGAGCACCACCAGCAGGCCGAACAGCCCCAGGCTGAAGCCCGCCACGCCCGCGGGAAAGGGGCTCACCGGCAGCGCCTCGTGCTGCACCCAGAAGACGAGCACCACGTCCAGGAGCGACTGCACCAGCGCGCGCACCGCCACGCCGCGGCGCTCGCGCAGCAGGAAGAGCGCGAGCGCGCTCGCGAAGTAGAGCGCGAGCGGCAGCACGTAGGGCTTCCAGTCCTCGCCCCCCAGCAGCCACAGCGCGCTCACCAGCGGCAGGAGCAGCGCCGCGCCCACCAGCCGCACGCGCGCACCCATCGCGACCGCGCGCTGGCGCTGCTGCTGCAGCGCTGCGTCCAGCAGGTCCGGCAACAGGGGCTCGGCGGTGGGCATGCCCCCCAAGGTCTATGCCAGGTGTGCGCCTTGCGCCAATCCGGCGCCCGCGCCCGCTGCGGGCGGCGGGCGGCGGGCGAGGTTGCGGTGGACAGCGCCCGGCGAAGGCGGCAGCGTCGCCTGTCGCTGCGTTTCCACCGCTCCGGAGGTCCCCTGCCTTGATCCTCTCCGCCCTCGCCGCGCTCGCCCTCACGGCGGCGCACCCGTACTCCATCCAGGACCAGCTCGCGATGCGCCGCGTCTCGAGCCCCACCGTCTCGCCGGACGGCAAGCGCGTGGCCTTCGTGCTGCGCACCACCGACTTCGCCGCGAACAAGGGCCGCACCGACGTCTGGGTGGTCAACGCGGACGGCAGCGGCCTGCGCCAGCTCACCCGCCACGAGGCCAACGACGACCAGCCCGTCTGGGGCCCGGACAGCCAGAGCCTCTACTTCCTCTCCACCCGCTCGGGCTCCAACCAGGTGTACCGCGCGAGCCTCGCCGGCGGGGAGGAGGCGCAGGTGACGAAGCTGCCCCTGGACGTGGGCGCCTTCGCCCTCAGCCGCGACGGCAAGCAGCTCGCGGTGGCCCTGGAGGTGTTCCCCGACTGCCCCACGCTGCAGTGCACGACGGAGCGGCTCAGCGCGCAGGAGAAGGACAAGAGCTCGGGCCGGCTCTACGAGCACCTGCTCTACCGGCACTGGGACACCTGGTCCAACGGCACCCGCTCGCACCTCTTCGTGCTCCCTGCCTCCGGCACCGGCACCCCTCGCGACCTGATGCCCGGCATGGACGCGGACGCGCCCACCAAGCCCTTCGGCGGCAGCGAGGAGTTCACCTTCACCCCGGACGGCACCGGCGTGGTCTTCACCGCGCGCGACGCGGGCCGCACCGAGGCGTGGAGCACGGACCTGGACCTCTTCGTCGCGTCGACCACGGCCGCTGCGGCCAAGGCCGCCGCTCCGCGCAAGCTCACGGTGCAGAACCGCGCCACCGACACGAGCCCCTCCTTCAGCCCGGACGGCAAGACGCTCGCGTACCTGGCGATGGAGCGCCCCATGTACGAGAGCGACCGGCTGCGCGTGGTGCTGCGGAGCTGGCCGGACGGCAAGGAGCGCGTGCTCACCCAGAAGTGGGACCGCAGCGCGGGCGCCCTCTCCTGGAGCGCGGACGGCAAGACGCTGTTCACCACCGCGGACGACGTGGGCAACCACCCGGCCTTCGCGCTGGACGTGGCCACGGGCGAGGCGCGCCGCCTCGTGAAGGACGGCCACGCCGGTGACCCGCAGCCGCTCGCGGACGGGCGCGTGCTCTTCGCGCTCGACAGCCTCGCGGCCCCCGCGGACCTCTGGAGCGTGGGCGCGGACGGCGGCGAGCCGCGCCAGCTGACGAAGATGAACGCGGAGGCGCTCGCGGACATCCGCTTCGGCGAGTACGAGCAGTTCAGCTTCCCCGGCTGGAACGGCGAGACCGTGCACGGCTACGTGGTGAAGCCGGTGGGCTTCGACCCGAAGAAGAAGTACCCCGTCGCCTTCCTCATCCACGGCGGGCCGCAGGGCTCCTTCGGCAGCAGCTTCAGCTACCGCTGGAACCCCCAGTTCTACGCGGGCGCCGGCTACGCCGCGGTGATGGTCGACTTCCACGGCTCCACCGGCTACGGCCAGGCCTTCACGGACGCCATCCGCGACGACTGGGGCGGCAAGCCGCTCGAGGACCTGCAGAAGGGCCTGGACGCCGCGCTCAAGCGCTACGCGTTCCTCGACGAGAGCCGCATGTGCGCGCTGGGCGCGAGCTACGGCGGCTACATGATCAACTGGATCGCCGGCAACTGGAGCGACCGCTTCAAGTGCCTCGTGAACCACGACGGCATCTTCGACACCCGCATCGGCTACTACGACACCGAGGAGACCTGGTTCCCCGAGTGGGAGCACGGCGGCACGCCGTGGGAGCACCCCCAGGCCTTCGAGAAGCACAACCCGGTGAACTTCGTGAAGAACTGGAAGACGCCGATGATGGTGGTGCAGGGCGGCAAGGACTACCGCGTGGTGGAGACCCAGGGCATCTCCACCTTCACCGCGCTGCAGCGCAAGGGCATCCCCAGCCAGCTGCTCTACTTCCCGGACGAGAACCACTGGGTGCTCAAGACGGCCAACAGCCGCAAGTGGCACGAGACGGTGCTCGCGTGGATCGACCGCTGGACGAAGGGGGGCGGCAAGCCCGCGGCCAAGGGGTCCAGTACGCCGCAGTGACGCTGGGCGTCATGCAACTGAGTGTCGATTAGTCTGCGGGGCCCACGCGTGCTGCGTCGGGCCCCGCTGATTTTGGGGTCAAAGTACGCGCCGCCCCGCAGGTCGGCGCGAAGGTGTGCAGCAGGTTGCCGGTGTGGGGCTCACTCAACGCAGTGCCTGAGCCGGAGGCCTCCCCATGCCGCGTCTTGCGAAGTCCCTGTTCCCCGCGTTCGTCCTGCTGTGCGTCTCCCTGAGCCTCCTTGGTGCGACCGAGGCCTCGGCGACGAACTACACGCTGTGGATCCACGGCCGCAACGGCGGCACCACCCAGCCCGGCAACTACGCGGACTTCAGCTACTGGGGCCCCGCGTCCTCTGCCACCGGCGTGAACCCGCGCGCGGTGAACTGGGTGGGCAGCCAGCACGTGGGCAGCGAGAACGGCCGCATCCGCGATGCGCTCGACTGCTTCTGCACGGGGAGCAACTGGTGCTACGTGGCGGTGCACTCGGCGGGCGACCTGCAGATCGGCTACGCGCTGAGCCTGTACGGCACGAGCCAGCGCTACAAGAAGAACGCGGTGCCCAACAGCGCGGGCCAGTGCGGCAACACGGATGGCACCACCCAGACCGGGTGGAACATCAAGTGGGTGGACGTGGCGAGCGGCGCGGGCGGCGGCAGCGAGCTCGCGGACGACGGTGACTGGCTCCTGAGCGAGCCGCTGGTGAGCGACCTCGTCACCACCACGGCGCGCGCGCTCTACAACCACAACGTCACCGGCGGGCGCTGGTTCTACATGTTCGCGGGCGCCAAGGGCACGCTGTACTCCGGCATCCTCCCGGGCCAGGACGACGAGGTGGTCGCGTACCACTCCACCGGCGGCGTCTCGGGCAGCAGCGGCGGGAGCTACTGCAACCCGAGCGACTGGTTCTGCAACGACCTCACGCTGGGCACCAACGCGTGCGAGGGCGGCCGCGCGAAGTGGAGCTACCACACGGTGGACTTCCGCGACGACGGCGAGAGCTACAACCACTACGCGAACGGCAACTGGGGCGGCATCGTCTCCAAGGTGCGCGCGGACGTGGCGAGCTACGCGTACTGAGACGAGCTCTCTCCGGGAGCGGGTCGAGGTGAGGGTTTCACGGACGCCGGGTTGCTCCTCGCAGATGCAACCCGGTGGCGCTCGGCACCCTCACCCTCGTTCCCTCTACGGCGCCACCTTCAGCACGAGCTTGCCGCGCCCGTGGCCCGAGTCGAGGCGGCGGTGGGCCTCGGCCACCTGGTTGAGTGACAGCACCTGCTCCACCAGCGGCTTCACGCCGCCCTTCTCGATGAGCTGGGTCATCTCCTCCAGCCGCTCGCGCTCGCGCAGCAGGAACACGCCGTGCAGCGTCTGGTTCTTCTGGTACAGGAGGCTCAGGTCTCCCTGCACGCCGAGAATCGTCGCGAGCCTTCCCGAGGTCCGCGTGGCGCGCAGGCTCGGCAGGATGTTCACGCCCGCGGTGTCGAACACCGCGTCCACCCCCGTGCCGTCCGTCTCGCGCAGCGCCACCTCCGCCGGGTCCTCCTTGCGGTAGTCGATGGCCACGTGCGCGCCCAGGCGGCGCAGCGTCTCCTGGTTCTCCGTCCCCGCGGTGGCGAGCACGCGCGCGCCCACCGCGCGCGCCATCTGCACCGCGAAGCTGCCCACGCCGCCGGCGCCGCCGTGGATGAGGATGGTCTCTCCCTGATGAAGCTGGATGCGCCGGGCGAGCGCCTCCCACGCCGTGCCCCCCGCGAGCGGCACGGCCGCCGCCTCCTCGTGCGAGAGGTTCATCGGCTTGGGCGCGACGATGCTCGCGTTCACCAGGTTCAGCTCCGCGTAGCTGCCCCAGGGGTTGCCGAAGATCTCCGGCGTGTAGAACACCGCGTCGCCCACGTGGAAGTCCGTGACGCCGGGGCCCACCGCCTCCACCGTGCCCGACACGTCGTAGCCGATGACCGCGGGCAGCTTCAGCCCCGCCCAGCTCCCGTCCTGCCGCAGCTTCGCATCCACCGGGTTGGTGCCGCTCGCGCGCACCCGCACGAGCAGCTGGTAGGGACCGGGCGGAGGGATCTTCACCTCCCGCTCCTCGAAGACCTCGGGACCGCCGAAGCGGGGGATGACCATGGCGCGCATGGACGACCGTTAAGCCTGCGCGGGCGCGGCGGCAAGCGGGCCAGGGGGAGGCGACCAGGCCTGAACCTTTTGTGCGAAGCGGCTGCACGCCGAGCCGCCGGGCGCTAGAACCCTGCACACCATGCGGATCCTCCACACCATGCTGCGAGTGGGCGACCTCGAGCGCTCCCTGGACTTCTACACGCGCATCCTCGGGATGCGCCTGCTGCGCCGCCACGAGTACCCGGAGGGGCGCTTCACGCTCGCCTTCGTGGGCTTCGGCCCCGAGGACACCCACACCGCCATCGAGCTCACCCACAACTGGGACACGAAGGCGTACGAGCTGGGCAACGCCTACGGCCACATCGCGCTCGGCGTGCAGGACATCTACGCCACCTGCGAGCGGCTGCGCGCCGCGGGTGGCCGCATCGTGCGCGAGCCGGGGCCGATGAAGCACGGCACCACCGTCATCGCCTTCGTCGAGGACCCGGACGGCTACCGCGTCGAGCTCATCGAGCAGAAGGCCGCGCCGCGCGCCTGAAGTCTTCCCCGCCGTTCTCGAGAACCCGGAGAGTCTCCATGCCGTCGATGTCCCTGCCGCTTGCCCTGTCGCTGCTCGTGAGCGCCGCCCCTGCCCAGCCGGCCAAGACCGCCGAGAAGGGCTCCGAGAAGAGCTCCAAGACGGACCCCGCCTCCGAGCAGCAGGCGTGGCACGAGGAGCGGGTGCGCCGCCTCACCGCCGAGGACGGCTGGCTCAGCCTGGTGGGCCTGCACTGGCTGAAGGAGGGCGACAGCCGCGTGGGCTCGGCGCCCGACAGCGACATCCCGCTGCCCCCCAGCGCGCCCCCGCTGGTGGGAACGCTCACCCGCCACGGCACGAGCCTCAGCTTCACCCCTGCGAAGGGCGTGAGCGTGAGCGCGAAGGACCAGCCCTTCACGGGCGGCGCGCTGCACTCGGACGCGGCCGGTGAGCCGGACGTGCTCGAGGTGGGCACCATCCAGTTCCACGTCATCTCGCGCCAGGGAAAGCTCGGCCTGCGCGTGCGCGACACGGCCTCGCCCGCGCGCCGTGAGTTCAAGGGCATCCCGCTCTTCCCCTACGACCCGGCCTGGCGCGTCGAGGCGCGGCTCGAGCCGGGGCGGGGGCAGAAGTCCGTCGCCGTGCCCAACGTGCTCGGCGCGGTGGAGGACATGCCCTCGCCGGGCACGCTCGTCTTCCGCTTCCAGGGCAAGGAGTACCACCTGACGCCGGTGATCGAGCCGGGCGACGACCAGCTCTTCATCATCTTCGCGGACCAGACCAACCGCACCGACACCTACGCTCCCGGGCGCTTCCTCTACGCGCCGCTGCCGAAGAACGGGAAGACGGTGCTCGACTTCAACCGCGCCACGAACCCGCCCTGCGCGTTCACCTCCTTCGCCACCTGCCCGCTGCCCCCGCGCGACAACCGCCTCGCGGTGCGCGTGGAGGCCGGCGAGAAGCGCGCGGGCACGCACTGAGGCGCAGGGGCCGATGAACCTCGAGGCCGTCCGCCGCAAGGTGGAGGCGGGGGAGCGGCTCTCCCCGGCGGAGCTCGCGCTGCTCGAGGCGGCGGCGGCGCGCGAGGGCGGGCCCACGCTGCGGCTCGCGCTCGCCCACGCGCGCATCGATGCCGGCGCCGAGCTCGAGGCGCTGCGGCTGCTCGAGGCGCTCGTGCGCGACTTCCCGCGCGAGCTGCAGGTGCACCTGGGCCACGCGCGGGCCCTGCTCGCGCTCGAGCGCTACCGCGAGGGGGAGGCCGCGCTGCAGAGGGCGCTCGCGCTCGCTCCCGAGGACCCCGAGGCCCTCAAGGTGCTTGCCGTGCTCGCGCTGCGCCGCGGGGAGCGGGCGCGCGCGGCAGAACTCGTGGCACGCGTGCTCCGCGCGGACCCGCTGGATGAGGAGGCGCGGCTGCTCGAGGCGGAGCTGGCAGGAACGCCAGGCGAATCGTGCGAGGCGGGAGGCACGACGGAATCGGTCGTGGCGCGCGGGGAGAGCGTGCGTTCGGGCACGCGGGCTCCGAGCGAGGCCGCTGCAGGGCGAGACATGTCGGCGGCCAGTCGGGCGAGCTTCGTGGATGCGCTCATCGGAGCGCTGCGGGGGCAAGGTGCCCTCCACCGCGTGGAGGGAGAGCAGCTCTGGGTGCAGCCGCGCCAGGGGCCTCTGTCACGTGTGGACCTTGCCTCGCTGCACGCAGGCTTCGTCGCGAGTGGTGAGGCGCTGGAGGGGCATGTCTCGGCGCTTGCCGCAAGGCTGCGCGAAGGAGGAGGCGAGGCCTCCGCGGACGAGCTGCTCGCGCAGGTGCTGCCGGTGCTGCGGCCCGACGGATTCGTCACGCGCGCGTTCGGCAGCCTCCATCGCGAGGGCCCGGCGGGGCTGCGCGTCTTCTACGTCCTCCAAGACCCGGAGCTCGTGCGCTACGTGCCGCGCGAGGCCTGGGGCCTTGCGCCCGAGACCGTGGATGCGGCCGCGTGGCGGAACCTCGAGGCGCGTCCCGCCGCGCTGCGGCCGGTGCAGCGCGATGAGCAGGGCGGCGTGGCGCTGGCGTCAGAGACAACGGGGCTGTGGGCCGTGGCGGCTGGAGATGGCAGCGACGCTGCGCGGTTGCTCACCCACGAGCTGCAGGCGCGTCTCGCGCTGCAGGTGGGGGAGGACGCGCTGTGGGCCTTCCTCGGCTGGCGCGAGCTGGCGGTGCTGTCGCGCACGCGCGAGGGGCTTGATGGACTGCAGGGCTCTGGCGACGGAATCGCCGGGCGCTTCGTGCTCGAGCGCGGTGGGTTGCGCCGGGGCGCGTGAGCTTCGCCCGGCACCCTCACCCCGGCCCTCTCCCAGGGGGAGAGGGAGGACGCGGTCAGCAGCAGCCTCCGGCCTCGCGGGCGTCGACGCTCGTGCGGACGAGCGTGAGCCGCCGGGGCTGAGGCACCGCTTCGAGACGACGCACCTTCGCTGCGGACGCTGGCGCCTCGAGCGCACCTGTCTCGCGCTCGGCCTCGACACTGGCCGCACCCATGTAGCCCTGCAGGAACAGCAAGTCCTTGTACGTGCTCATCGCTGACTCCCCGCGCTCCACTCGCCCGGGACGAAGCGCCCCTGGCCGTTGAGCTGGGCTCAAGGTAAGGAGGTGCCTTCAGAGGCAAAAGCGAGAGTTTTGCAACCCAGGGTTGAGCTTTCTTCAAGGCAGGTCACCCCATGAGCCGGCCACCCCTCAATGCCCTCCAGGGCTTCGTCGCCGCCGCCCGCCGCGGAAACCTCTCGCGCGCGGCCGAGTCGCTGCACCTCACGGTGAGCGCGCTGAGCCACCAGATCCGCGGCCTCGAGGAGCACCTTGGCCAGCGCCTCTTCACGCGCCAGGCGCGCGGCGTGGAGCTGACCCCCGACGGACGCCAGTTGCTCGAGCGCGTGGACGTGCACCTGGACGCGCTGGAGCAGGCGCTGCGCCCCTACCGCGCCCGGCGCGACGAGGTGCTCACGCTCACCCTGATGCCCTCCTTCGCCTCCAGCTGGCTGGTGCCGCGGCTCCCTGCGTTCCTCGCGGCGCACCCGCAGCTGGAGATCAACCTGCAGTCCACCACGGACCTCGTGGACTTCGAGCGCGATACCTCCGTGGATGCGGGCCTGCGCTTCGGGCGCGGGCAGTGGCCGGGCCTGCAGGCCGTGCACCTCTTCGACGACTGGGTCACCCCCTCCGCGAGCCCCGCGCTCCTCGAGCGGCTCGGGCGGCCCACGCTGCGCACCCTCTCGCGCTTTCCCCTGCTGGGGGCAGCGGGCGGCACCTGGAACGAGTGGTTCGCCGCACACGGCGGCACGCCACCGCCGCGCTACGTGGCGAACTTCGACGACTCGGAGACCCTGCACCGCGCCGCCGCAGAGGGGCTCGGCGTGGCGCTGGGCCGCCTCACGCTGATGCGCCCGCTGGTGGAGTCAGGCCGGCTCGTGCGCCTCTTCCCCGAGCGGCTGCGCTCCGAGTACGCGCACTACCTCGTCTTCCCGCCACGCTCGCAGTCGCACGCGGGGCTCGCGGCCTTCCGCACCTGGGTGCTCGCCGAGGCGCAGCGCTACGTGCAGGAGGACCTGCGCCCCAGCTACCCCGCGCCGCCCGCATCCGGCAGGCGCTCCACGAAGCGCACCTCGCGGTAGCCGAGCGAGAGCAGCAGCCCCCGCAGCGAGCGCTCCGCCGAGCCGCGCGCCCGCTCGCGCAACCGCGCGTCCTGGGACACCTCCTGTTCGAACGCCGCGCGCGCATGCTCGAGCAGCTGCGCCGTCTCCGCCGTGTCCAGGTTGGAGCCGATGACCTCGGTCTCCGCCGGCTTGAGCTGCACCTGCACCTTGAGCGGCGGCAGCTTCACGTCCACCCGCGTGCCCTCCACGTGCAGCGAGCGCGCGTCGAAGGCGCCGAAGTCGTAGCCCAGCTGCGCGTCCGCGAAGACCAGCACCTTGCCGCGCGGCGGATTCACCGAGTAGCGGCCCCAGGTGAGCACGTCGCGCCACAGCGAGCCCGGCGGCGGCGGCTCCGGCGTGAAGTCCACCTTCTTGTAGAGCGAGACCTCGAGCGTCTCGAGCCGCGCCACCTCGCGCATCTGCTCCACCACCGTGGGGCCGTCCGGGAGCCGCTGCGGCGCGGGTCTCAGCGCGAGCCAGGCGATGAGCGCTCCGGCTCCCAGCCCCAGCAGCACGAGCAGCAGGCGCGAGAGGGCGCGGGGCGGGGTGGGAGAGGGCGTCATGGCCCTGCAGTGTACTGCGTCCGCGACGCGGGCCGCCCCCTTGCGCTAGAGCAGGGCCGTGATGCCCACCTTCACCCTCAGCGACGCCGAGGTCCAGGCCCTTGGAGAGCAGGGCTACTTCGTGCGGCCCGCGTTCCTCGGAGAGGCGGCGGCGCTGCGCGTGCGCGAGGCCGCGCTCGCACGGGCCGGAGAGCTCGCGCCCGCAGGCGTGCGGCGCGGTGCGGACCGGCGGGTGGAGGCGCAGACCCGGCAGGATCTCATCGCGTGGCTCGAGACTGCGCCCGGCACGGTGCTGGGCGAGGCCTTCGACGCCTTCCGCCAGCTCGGCGACGAGGTGAGCCGCGCGGCGTACCTGGGACTCGGTCGCTTCGACGTGCAGCTCGCGCTCTACCCCGGCGAGGGCGCGCGCTACGTGCGCCACCGCGACGCGTTCCCGGGGGCCGCGGGGGACAACCGGCGGCTGACGGCGATCCTCTACCTGAATCCTGCGTGGGAGCCCGCGCACGGCGGGCAGCTGCGGCTGTTCACCGAGGCGGGCCCCGTGGACGCGGAGCCCGTGCTCGACCGGCTCGTCGTCTTCTTGAGCGAGCGGCTCGAGCACGAGGTGCTGCCCTCGCACGCGCCGCGGCTCGCGCTCACGGCGTGGTTCTACGGGCGCGCGGCGGGCGGCGGGTAATCCCTCTCCCAGGGGGAGAGGGGACCGCGTCGCCCTCTCCCTCCATGTTTCATCGCTGCCCGGCTCAGTGCGCGTCTGCCTTGAGCAGCTCCTCCACCACGCCGGGGTCGGCGAGCGTGCTGGTGTCGCCGAGGTCCTCGGTGTGGCCCTCGGCGACCTTGCGCAGGATGCGGCGCATGATCTTCCCGGAGCGCGTCTTGGGCAGGCCGCTCACCACGCGGATGCGGTCCGGCGTGGCGATGGGTCCGATGACCTTGCGCACGTGCTCCTTGAGCATGCCCACGGTCTGCTCGCGGTTGTTGCCCTCGGCCGCGTCCGCCTTGAGCATCACGTAGGCGTAGATGCCGGTGCCCTTGATGTCGTGCGGGAAGCCCACCACGGCGGCCTCGGCCACGCTCTCGTGGGAGACGAGCGCGCTCTCGATCTCCGCGGTGCCCAGGCGGTGACCGGACACGTTGAGCACGTCGTCCACGCGGCCGGTGATCCAGTAGTAGCCGTCCTCGTCGCGCCGGCAGCCGTCGCCCGTGAAGTAGAGGCCCGGGAAGCGCGTGAAGTAGGTCTCCTTGAAGCGGCGGTGGTCGCCCCAGATGGTGCGCGCCTGGCCGGGCCAGGTGCGGTTGAGGCAGAGGTTGCCGCTCACGTCGTTGCCCTTCAGCGTGTTGCCGTCCTCGTCCACCAGCAGGGGCTCCACGCCGAAGAAGGGCAGGGTGGCGCTGCCGGGCTTGGGTGGCGTCACGCCTGCGAGCGGGGTGATGAGGATGCCGCCCGTCTCCGTCTGCCACCAGGTGTCCACCACGGGGCAGCGCTTCTCGCCCACCACCTCGTGGTACCAGCGCCACACCTCGGGGTTGATGGGCTCGCCCACGCTGCCCAGCACGCGCAGGCTCTTGCGGCTGTACTTCTTCACGTGCTCGTCGCCCGCGCGGATGAGCGAGCGCAGCGCGGTGGGGGCCGTGTAGAGGATGGTGGCCTTCACCTCGTCCACCACCTGCCAGAGGCGCCCCGCGTCCGGGTACATGGGCGTGCCCTCGAACATCACCGTGGTGGCGCCGTTGGCGAGCGGGCCGTACACCAGGTAGCTGTGGCCGGTGACCCAGCCCACGTCCGCGGTGCAGAAGAAGATGTCGTCCTCCTGCAGCCCGAACACGAGCTGGTGCGTCATCGCCGCGTACACGAGGTAGCCCGCGGTGGTGTGCAGCACGCCCTTGGGCTTTCCCGTGCTGCCCGAGGTGTAGAGGATGAAGAGCGGATCCTCCGCGCTCATCCACTCCATGGGGCAGGTGGAGCGCTGGCGGGCCATCTCGTCGTCGAGCCACAGGTCGCGGCCCGCGCGCATCGGCACCTCGCGCTCGGTGCGCCGCGCGACGAGCACGGTGCGAACCTGGTCCAGGCCGTCCACGGCCGCGTCCACCAGCGCCTTCACTGGCACTGCCTTGTTGCCGCGGAAGGCCTCGTTGCTGGTGATGACCACCTGGGCGCCGCAGTCGCGGATGCGATCGCGCAGGGACTCGGAGCTGAAGCCCGCGAACACCACCGAGTGCACCGCGCCGATGCGCGTGCAGGCGAGCATCGCGTACGCGGCCTCGGGGATCATCGGGATGTAGATGATGACCCGGTCGCCCTTCTTCACCCCGTGCGCCTTGAGCACGTTGGCCATGCGGGCCACCTGGTGCTTGAGCTCGCGGAACGTGATGTGGCGCGTCTGCCCCGGCTCGTTGCCCACCCAGAGGATGGCGGTCTTGTCCCCGCGCTTCTCCAGGTGCCGGTCCACGCAGTTGTAGGAGACGTTGAGCCGGGCGCCGCCGTACCAGCTGAAGTCCACCTCGCTCATGTCCACGTCCATCACGTTGCGCGGCGGATGGAACCAGTCGAGCCGCTGCGCCTGCTCCGCCCAGAAGCCCTGCGGGTCCTCGAGGCTGCGGCGGTACAGCGCCTGGTACTCCTCCATGTCGCGCACGCGCATCAGGGGGCCCTTCGCGCTGGCAGGGGGAGAGGAGGGGGAGGGGGGGCTCATGGTCGACTCCTGTGGCGAGCGGAGAGACGGTCCGGGGTGCGCAGCAGGCCGCGCGTACCACCCTCAACGTTAGTCCTCCCGCGCCGCCGTGGGCGCCCGGCGCTCGGGCCAAGCGTTCAGGGGCTGCCATACCCGCGCGTGCAGGCCCCCTCGGGGAGAGGGCAGCCGGGCGGACATGCGGCGCGGACGCCTCCGGACGCGGTGCGTAGCTTCACCGGGCACGGGCGGGCGTCGACCCCGCGCCGGACCGCAGCCCCTGGAGAGGAGACCCAGCGATGAGCAAGATGCTGCTGCACGAGCTGCACCCCTCGGTCGTCCACGCGCCGCTGGCGCTGCTGCCCACCGCCACCGTCGCGGACCTCATCGCGGTGGCCACCGGCGACCGGGCCTGGGAGCGCGTGGGCCGCAGGCTGTGGGTGGCGGGCACGCTCAGCGCCCTCTTCGCCGGCGTGGCGGGGCTCGCCGCGAGCCAGGAGGTGCGCATGGAGGAGCCGCACGCGCGCGACATGACCTTCCTGCACGGCGCAGGCAACGCGCTCATCACCCTGGGGGCCATCGGCGTCACCCTCTGGCGCCAGGCGAACCGCCCCTCGCCCGTGCAGTGTGCGGTGGCGCTCGGGGCGGTGGGGGCCGCGATGTACACCGCGAGCCTCGGCGGGAAGATGGTCTACGAGCTGGGCGTGGGGGTGAACCCCATGCCGGGCACCCAGCCGCAGGGCACTCTCAAGGGCCCGCCCCTGCTCAGCCGCGAGGCCCCCGCCGCGCTCGTGCGCGATGCGGCCGCGGGCCTGCGCTGGGTGCTGGGCCGCGTGGGCCGGCTCGTCTCTGGCGAGGAGCCCCTCGCGCGCGGTGCCGAGGGCGTGCGCGAGCCGGACACCTCGCCGCGCCTCGTGCAGGACACCACCCCGCGCGCGACTCCCACCGGCCCTGTGCTGCTCAGCCCTCCGTAACGCCGTTCAACCCCTCACCCAGAGGTGACGCCATGAAGGACCCGAACCAGGACGACGCGAACAAGCGCGAGCAGCAGGCCGGCTCCGAGCAGGACGAGTCCCTGCGCCACAAGGGCGGCGGGCGCGAGACGCTCGAGGAGAAGGAGAGCGGCCCCCAGCCCGAGGGCAACGGCGGCACGGGCAAGCCCGCGGCCTTCCCGCCCCACAACTAGCGCAGGGCGCTCACAGCTCGCGCACGGCCACCATGCGTGCGCGGGCCGCGTCCCACACGTCGAGCCGCAGGCAGGCGAGCACGTCGCGCGGGTGCAGCGTCGTCACGCGCGGGCACTGTAGCGCGGGCAGCGCGGCCATCGCCTCGGGCAGCCGGTAGAAGGGGATGCGCGGGTTGAGGTGGTGGATGTGGTGGTAGCCGATGTTGCCGGTGAACCACGCCATCACCGGGCCGCAGGCGAGGTAGCTGCTGGCCTCGAGCGCCGCGTCCGCGTGCGTCCAGGATGCGTCCTCGCGCAGCACGACGTCCGGGAAGTTGTGCTGGGCGTAGAAGAGGTAGGCCCCGAAGGCGTACGCCGCGAACAAGGGCAGCAGCATCGCGGAGAGGTACACGCCCACGCCCGCGAAGTGCACGAGCGCGGCGCTGAGCGCCAGGTGCAGCGCCACGGCGAGCCCCGCGCTCCAGTAGCGGCGCGGGTTGCGCAGGAAGGGCACGAGGCTCAGCGCGCCGAAGAAGGCGAAGGGGTAGGCGAAGAGCAGGGTGAGCGGGTGGCGCTCGGCCACGTAGGCCAGGCGCTCCAGCGCGCTCGCCTCCTGCCACTGCTGCGAGGTCCAGGTGGTGAAGGTGCCCGAGGCGGGCGCCGCGAGCCGCGCGGTGTTCGCGTGGTGGTGGTTGTGCGTCTCGTTCCACACGCGCGGCGGGGTGAGCATCAGCACGCCCATCGTGTTGAACAGGGCGCGCCCCAGCCGGCTGCTCGCGAGCAGCGAGCCGTGCAGGTGGTCGTGCACGAGGATGAAGCCGCGCACCAGCACCAGCGACTCCACCACGCCGCCCAGCAGCCGCAGCGGCCACCAGGGGGCGAGCGCCGCCAGCACGAGCGCGCCGGCGAGCACGGCGAGGGTGCTGAGGACGTGGAACCAGCTGCGCGCCGCGTCCTGGGCGGCGAAGGGGCGGGTGCTCGCGATGAGCGCGCGCTCGGCGGCCCGGCGCTCGGCCTCGCTCTGGGGGGGACGGCCGTAGTCGGTGCTGGTGGCGTGGTCCATGCCTGGGAGCAGTCCTGGGTGGGTGGCGCGGCGAAACTGCCGGCGGAGAGGGGAACAGCCAATCTGCGGCCCGCCTGTCATGCGTACGTCAGGAGGGCGCAGTTGACGCGCCCGGTCATGGCGCCTGCCTGCTGAACGGCTTGCGCGCTGACGCAGAGCGGCGCAGAGAGAGGGCGCGCTCTCCCCGTCCGGGTCGGGAGCGGCTCTGAGTGGCAGTCACACAGGAGAAGGAGCACACACGATGCGCAGCACTTCTGGGATTCGGATGGCCTTGCTCGCGGTGTCCATGCTCGTCGCGGGCGTGGCGAGCGCCGCGGTGAAGACGAAGCCGGTGACGTACAAGCAGGGCGAGACGGTGCTCAAGGGCACGCTCGCGTGGGACGACGCCGTCAAGGGCAAGCGGCCCGGCGTGCTCGTCATCCACGAGTGGTGGGGCAACAACGCGCACGCGCTCAACCAGGCCAAGCGCTTCGCGAAGGCGGGCTACGTGGCCTTCGCGCTGGACATGTACGGCAACGGCAAGGTGACCACCCACCCGCAGGACGCGGGCGCGATGGCGGCCGAGGCGATGAAGGACCCGGCGACGACGAAGGCCCGCTTCGACGCGGCGCTCGCGCAGCTCAAGAGCGACCCGCACGTGGACGGGGAGAAGATCGCCGCGGTGGGCTACTGCATGGGCGGCAGCATCGCGCTGTCCATGGTCGCGGCCGGCGAGGACCTGGACGCGGTGTCCACCTTCCACGCGGGCCTCAAGGACCTGCCCGCCCCGAAGCAGGGCACCCAGACCCGCATCCTCGTGAACAACGGCGAGGCGGACCCGATGAACCCGCCCGAGGTGGTGAACGCCTACAAGAAGGCGCTCGCGGACGCCGGCGTGAAGGCCGAGGTGGTGCAGTACCCCGGCGCGAAGCACGGCTTCACCAACCCCGAGGCGGCCAAGGCGAAGATGCCCGCGCTCGCCTACAACCCGAAGGCGGACAAGGAGTCCTTCGCGGCGACGACGAAGATGTTCAAGGAAGTGTTCGGCACGGCGGCGAAGTAGCCGCGCCTTCGCGTCCTGCCGCGCCCGTGCTCAGCGCGGGCGCGGCGGGCGCACCGCAGCTCCGAGCGCACCCTCCGGCAGCTCGAGCGCGCGCCACAGGTACCAGCTGCCCACGCTGCGCCAGGGGCGCCACGGGGCGGCGAGCTTCGTGAGGCGCTCGGCGGAGGGCAGCTTGCGCAGGCCGTACACGCGCTGCGCGCCCTTCTGGATGCCCAGGTCGTCCACCGGGAGCACGTCCGGGCGGCCGAGGTGGAACATCAGCATCATCTCCACGGTCCACTGCCCCACGCCGCGCACCTGCGTGCAGTGTTGGATGACCTCCGCGTCCGGGAGCCCCGCGAGCGCCTCGCGCGAGGGCACGATGCCCGCGAGCGCCTTCTCGGAGAGGTCCTTCACCGAGCGCACCTTGTTCGCGCTCAGGCCCGCTGCGCGCAGGGTCTCGTCCGCCGTGGCGAGCACGGCCGCGGGCGTGGGGAAGTCCCCGGGGTAGAGCGCGACCACGCGGCCCAGGATGGTGCTCGCAGCCTTGGTGCTCAGCTGCTGGAAGACGATGGAGCGGAAGAGGGCGCGAAAGGGCGGGTGCTCGGTAGGGGCGAGCGTGCAGGGCCCGGCGAGCGCGATGACGCGCGCGAGCTGCGGGTCCGCGCGCTTCAGGGCGCGCACGGCCTTGGCCGGGTCGAGCACGGGCTGCAGGGAGGGCTTCATGGCGCGCGGAGTCTCGGCGCGACGGCGCACCCCGTGCAAGGTGCGCCTCGCCTATGCTCGCGCGCCGTGCACGCTCCTGCCGCCCTCGAGTCCGCCCCGCCGCGCCCGCTCACCCGCCAGGACGCGCGCACGCTCGCGCTCGCGGCGCTGGGCGGCGCGCTCGAGTTCTACGACTTCATCATCTTCGTGTTCTTCACGGCGGTGATCGGCCAGCTCTTCTTCCCGCCGGACACGCCCACCTGGCTGCGCGACCTGCAGTCCTACGGGCTCTTCGCCGCGGGCTACCTCGCGCGGCCGCTGGGCGGCATCGTGATGGCGCACCACGGGGACCGCACGGGCCGCAAGCGCATGTTCAGCCTCAGCGTGCTGCTCATGGCGGTGCCCACCCTGCTCATCGGCCTGCTGCCCACCTACGCGAGCGCGGGCTACGCAGCGCCGCTCGCGCTGCTGCTCCTGCGCATGCTGCAGGGCGCGGCGGTGGGCGGCGAGGTTCCCGGGGCGTGGGTCTTCGTCTCCGAGCACGTCCCCGCACAGCGCGTGGGGCTCGCCTGCGGCATCCTCACCGCGGGGCTCACCCTGGGCATCCTGCTGGGCTCGCTCGTGGCCACGGCGGTGAACGGGGCGCTGGGCGCGGCGCAGGTGCTCGCCTGGGGCTGGCGCCTGCCCTTCCTCGTGGGCGGGCTCTTCGGCTTCCTCGCGGTGTTCCTGCGCCGCTGGCTCGCGGAGACGCCCGTCTTCGAGGAACTGCGCGAGCGCAAGGCGCTGGTGCAGGGCCTGCCGCTGGGGGCCGCGCTGCGCGGGCACGGGCGCGCGGTGGCCCTGTCCATGCTGCTCACCTGGGTGCTCACGGCCGCCATCGTGGTGGTCATCCTGATGACGCCCACCCTGATGCAGCGGCTGCACGGCATCGCGCCCGCGCACGCGCTCGCGGCGAGCAGCGTGGCCACGCTGTGCCTCACCTTCGGCTGCGTCCTGTTCGGGCTCGCGGTGGACCGCTTCGGCACGGCGCGCGCGCTCGGGGCAGGGTGCCTCCTGCTGCTCGGGGCGGCGTACGCGCTGTACCGCGGCGTGGGCGCGGCGCCGCAGCAGCTGGTGGCGCTCTCGGCGCTCGCGGGTGCGTGCGTGGGCGTGGTGGGCGTGGTGCCCACGGTGATGGTGCGCGCCTTCCCCGCGGCCGTCCGCTTCAGCGGCCTGTCCTTCAGCTACAACGTGGCCTACGCGGTGTTCGGCGGGCTCACCCCGCTCGCCGTGACGCTGCTGCTCGCGCGCTGGCCGCTCGCCCCGGCGCACTACGTCGCCGCGCTGTGCGTGCTGGGCTTCTGCGTGGCACTCGCGCTGGGGCGCACACGGCGAGCGCCCTGAGCCCTCAGAGCTTCGCGCAGAGGGCGAGCGCCTCCTCCAGCGTCGCCACCTCCACCACGCTCCACTCGGGGCTCTGCAGGCTCGCCTGCCAGCGGCGGTTGGAGGCGGCGGTGAGCGCGCTGGTGGGCGTGATGGTGATGACCGCGCGGATGCCCACCTGGCGCAGCGCCGGGAGCCCTGCCTTCGCGAGCCACTCCTGGTCCTCGAGCAGCATCGCGCCGCGCGTGTTGCGCGTGTCGGCGATCCACGCGCGGGCCGCGTGCGTCTGGCACTCCTTCATGCCGCGCGCGGCCACCTTGCGGATGAGGGCAGACGGCGTGAAGGCCAGCCACTCCACCCGCACCGCGCGCGCGCTCGGCTCCCAGTGCGCCCGGGCGATTCCCGGCTCTTCGAACAGCTGCATGTGTGCTCCCCCCGTGGGCGCGCCCGGTGAGCGGCCTGGACGTAAAGGGCAGTCTACATGGGTTGGGCGGCGGCGCAGCCCCGTCCGGCTCGCCTACTCGGGGAGCTGCTGGTGGCCGAGGCGCACCCGGATGGCCGGGTGCTCGCGCACCAGCGTGCGCAGGACGGCGAGGCTGCGGGCGTTCTCCTTCGGGTCGCCGGTGAAGGTGCCCGGCTCCACGTCGTGCTCCCATCCCCAGGCGGTGTGCGAGGTATCGCCGGTGAAGAGCACCGGCCCCTGCGGCGTGCGCGCGAGGTACGCGGTGCTGCCGGGCGTGTGGCCGGGCGTCCAGAGCGCGAAGAGGGAGCCATCGCCGAACACGTCCACCACGCCGTCGAAGCGCCCGTCCGGGTCCTTCGCGTAGCGCCACTCGCCCACCGGCGGCAGGCCCTCGAGTGCGCGGTCGATGCTGCCGCGGGTGAAGAGGTTGAGGAAGGCGCGCGGGCGCGTCTCACCGGGGCCCGCGAAGAGCGGCGTGCCGCGCGGCAGGTCCGGCGCGCCCGAGACGTGGTCCAGGTGCAGGTGGGTGAAGAGCACCCCCTGCACCTGCACGTGCTGCTGCGCGAGCCAGTCGCCCAGCGGGTGCTCGAAGCCCATCTTCTCCGTGTGCAGCTCGCGCGCCACGAGCCCGCGCACCGCCGCGCGCTCGGGCGCATCGCGCAGCGCGCGCTCCACGCCGGTGTCGATGAGGAAGGTGCCGAAGCGCGGGTGGCGCAGCACGTGGAAGTCCACCTCGATGGGCTCCTCGCCGTCCGTGAGGCCGGCGGCCTTCGCCCGGGGATTGTTCAGGTTGATCATCCCCGCGCGCGTCACCGCCCACGAGGTGGAGCGCACCGTCTGCACCTCGATGGGACCGGGCTGCTCCAGCACCGCGAGCAGCGCGCTGCTGCGGCTGGGCTGGCCCAGCGCGGCCGGCTGGGTGGCGTGGCTGCTCGCGGTGCAGCCGGCGAGCAGGAGGAGGGCGGGGAGCAGGAGGTGGCGCATGGCGGCGGGTCCTTCGTCAGCGGGTGATGGGTGAATCGTAGCCATGCGACCGTGGATGGAAATCCGCTAAGAAGGCATGGAGCCATGCGGAAATGGATGGGTGCCCGATGAGCCTCGCCTGGGACGACGTGCAGCTCTTCCTCGCGGTCGCGGAGGCCGGGAGCCTCTCGGGGGCCGCGCGGCGGCTGCAGGTGGGGCAGCCCACGGTGAGCCGCCGGCTCGCGGACCTCGAGTACCGGCTGGGGGCGCAGCTGTTCCAGCGGCGCGCGGAAGGGGCCGCGCTCACCGGCGCGGGCGAGCGGCTGCTGGAGCCGGCGCGGCGCATGGCGGAGTGGGCCGCGGAGGTGGAGCGCGCCTCCGAGCTGGGCCAGGGGGCGGGCCTGCGAGGCGTGGTGCGGGTGACGGCACCACCGGGCCTGGCCTTCGACTTCGTGGCGCCGCTCGCGGCGCGGGTGCGCGAGCGCCACCCCGAGCTGCGCCTCGAGGTGCTCTCCGCGGTGCAGCGGCTGGATCTCACGCGTGGCGAGGCGGACCTCGCGCTGCGGCTGCAGCCCACCGTGTCCAGCGAGCTCGCGGTGCTCGGCAGCTTCACCACTCCCAACCGCGTGGTGGTGGCGCGCAGCTACGCCGAGCGCCTGCCGCGTCGCCCCACGCTGCAGCAGCTCGACTGGATCTCCTGGGCCGCGCCCTTCGAGGACATCCCGCCCACCCCGCAGCTCAAGGCGCTCATCCCGGACTTCCGGCCCTCGTTCACCTCGGACAACTACCTGGTGCAGTGGCGCGCCTGCGAGGCGGGGCTGGGGGCGATGATCCTCGGAGGACCGCGCCACCGGCTCTCGCTGCCCATGGAGCTGGTCTCCCTGGACGTGGACCTGGGGCCGCACCGCGAGTCCACGCTGCACCTGGTGTGCGCGAAGAGCGCGCTCGCCCTGCCACGCGTGCGCGCGGTGGCAGACCTGGCGCTCGCCGAGCTGCAGCCTCCGCCGCCGCGCGCGCGGGGCGCAGCGCGCCGCTGAACGACGGGCCGGACTCGCCCTTCGGGAAGCCTTCGGGTTATCCTGGGAGCTCGTCAGTCCCCGGAGTCAGGGAGCGCGGCCGCGCGCGCTTCCCCCGGAGGACGGAGGGGGTACCGCACCGATGCGCTCACGTCTCCGCTTCGCCATCGCCACGTCCGCTACTGCGGCGCTGGGCCTGCTGGTCGCCACGTCCGCCTGCATGTCCGACGAGCCCTCCACCGGGGACAAGGTGCCCGCGCCGGCGCCCCTCACGCAGTGGACCCAGGTGGGCGGGGACAGCTCGCACCGCGGCGTGATCGACGCCGTGGCGAAGCGCCCCGCGCGCATCCTCGCGGACGTGGTCTACGACCCCTTCGTGGGGCAGGAGACGGACCCGCTCACCACCGACGGGGACCTGCTCATCCACTACCAGGCGCCGCTGGTGATGGGCGATGACGTCTACACCGAGGTGAAGTCCGGCGCGTACACGCCCTGCCAGTCCTCGCCGGCCTCCTGCAGCGCCGCCGACTACGACTCGCAGGTGTGGAACGAGAGCTACTTCAAGTGGGTGAACGGCCAGCTCGTGCACCAGTGGGACTACGCGAGCGACTGGAAGCCCATCGTAGGGGTCGGCTTCGAGCAGATGTTCCACGCGGCCGCTTTCGGCGACTTCCTCTACGTGCCGGGCGCGGGCGGCGCGCTGCACAAGGTGGACCGGCACTCGGGCGCGCTGGTGAAGCGGCTCGTCCCGCCGAGCGTGGGGGCGAAGGCCCACGTCGCGGGGCCGCCGGCCATCGATGGCGCGGGAAACGTCTTCTACAACGTGGTGCAGCTCGACCTGACGAACCCCACCGCGGATGCGGAGAGCTGGCTGGTGCGCGTATCCGCTTCGGACCAGGTGAGCAGCGCCCGCTACCAGGACCTGGTGCCCGGAGCGCCGCAGCCGGGCGCCCTCTGCTACACCGCCTTCTCGAGCAACGCGCCGAAGCCGCTGCCGCCCCCGCCCAACGCGGACGGCTCGCCCGCGCAGCCTCCCCAGGCCACCTGCTTCTCGCAGCGCCCGGGCATCAACTCCTCGCCGGCCATCGGGGCGGACGGCACGGTGTACGTGGTGAGCCGCGCGCACCGCAACGACCGCTACTCGTACCTGGTCGCGGTGAACCCGGACCTCACCCCGAAGTGGGCGCGCTCGCTGCGCGACCTCTTCGATGACGGCTGCGGCGTGACGGTGGAGGGCTGCCGCTCGGGGGCCACGAAGGGCGTGGACCCGAACACCAACCAGCGCCCCGCCGCGCGGGTGAACGACAGCAGCACGGCCTCGCCCGTGGTGCTCCCGGACGGTCACGTGCTCTACGGCAGCTACTCCGGCTACAACGGCTCGCGCGGCCACCTCATCAAGTTCAACGGCAAGAGCGGCGAGGTGATGGGCTTCTACGGGTTCGGCTGGGACATCACCCCGGCGGTGTGGTGGCACGACGACACCTACTCCATCCTCCTCAAGGACAACCACTACGCGAACCTGCCCGCGGACGAGGAGTTCTTCATCACCCAGCTCTCGCGCGACCTGCAGGTGGAGTGGCAGCACAAGGCGAACAACCCGAAGGTGTGCGAGCGCGGCGCCGACGGCCAGGTCACCTGCCAGACCGTGGAGGGCGACGGCCAGGAGTGGTGCATCAACGCTCCCGCGGTGGACAAGAACGGCACCGTGCACGTGGCGAGCGAGGACGGCAACCTGTACCAGATTGCCCAGGGCGGTCAGGAGAAGGCCCGCGCCTTCCTCCAGCGCTCGCTGCGCTCGGGCTACACGCCCACCGTGCTGGACGCGCAGGGCCGCATCTACTCGATGAACGCGGGCCACCTGTTTGTCTACGGTGAGTAGAGCGCTCGCAGCGCTGCTGGGGGCGCTGCTGCTCGCGTGCACGGGGAGCGCTCCCTCCGTGCCCGAGCAGCCGCCGCCGCCGCCCGAGGTACCCGCCGCCGAGCCCGTGCCGCGCCCGGTGAGCGGCGGCACGCTGTTGGTCACCCACGACGGACGCTACGCCGTGGCGGCCGACCCCGACCGCGACGCGGTGTGGGTGGTGGACCTCGCCGCGTGGCAGGTGCACGCGCAGCTCGCGCTGCAGCCGGGCGACGAGCCGGGGCGCCTGGTGGAGGACGAAGCGGGCCGGGTGCACGTGCTGCTGCGCCGCGGCGGCGGCGTCGTGGCGCTAGACGTCGAGCGCGGCAGCGTGCTCTCGCGGCGCGCGGTGTGCCCGGCGCCGCGCGGGCTCACCCATGGCTTCGGGCGGCTGTACGTGGCCTGCGCCGGGGGCGAGCTGGTGGCGCTGCTGCCCGAGGGTGGCGCGCCGCTGAGCACGCTGCACCTGGCGGCGGACCTGCGCGACGTCGTCTTCGACGGCGAGCAGCTCTGGGTGAGCCGCTTCCGCAGCGCGGAGCTGCTGCGGGTGGACGTCAACGGGCAGGTGGCGGAGCGCGTGCGGCCCGCAGCGCTCCATCCCGTGGGCGCGCCCGGCTCCGCGGCCTACGTGGCCTTCGAGCCCGGCGTGGCCTCGCGCCTCGTGGCGGACCCGCAGGGCGGGCTGCTGCTGCTGCACCAGCTGGCCTCCACCGCGACCCTGCCGCTGCACGCCACCTCCGGGCGCCCTGCGTACGCGGGCCTGGAGCCGCTCGCCGGCGACCCCACCTGCGGCGACGGCGTGGTGCACAGCGCCCTCTACCAGCGCTCGGCCTCCGGCGCGGCGCAGGGACGCGACCTGCAGGCGGCGCTCGGCGTGCTGCCCGGAGACCTCGCGTTCTCGCCCGCGGGAGACCGGGTGGTGGCGGTCGCGGCCGGCAGCCGGCGGGTGATGGTGGGCAGCCGCGCGTGGCTCGCGGGCGGACGCCAGGGCGACTGCGCGCTGTCCGGCGAGCGCAGCTTCCAGCTCTACGCGCAGCCCATCGCCGCGGCGTTCTCCCCCGCGGGGACGCTGCTGGTGCAGACGCGCGAGCCGGTGGGGCTGGTGCGGCTGCTGGGCACACCCGAGTACCAGGCGCTCACCCTGGGCGAGCACCTCGCGGGGGACGCCGGCCACCGCCGCTTCTACGAGCCCGCCCCCAGCGGCATCTCCTGCGCCTCCTGCCACCCCGAGGGCACGCAGGACGGGCGCGTGTGGCACCTCGAGTCGCTGGGCGCGCGGCGCACGCCGCCGCTGGGCGGGGGGCTCGCGGCCACGGCCCCCTTCCACTGGGACGGAGCCGTGCCGGACGTGGCCTCCGCGCTGAAGGACACCCTGGTGGTGCGCATGGGCGTGCCCGTCCCTCCGGCGGAGGACGTGACGGCGCTCTCGCGCTGGCTGGAGACGCTGCCCGCCGAGCCCGCGCCGCTCCCGCTGGACGCAGCGGCGGTCGCGCGGGGCGAGGCGCTGTTCGGCTCGACGCAACTGGGTTGCAACAGCTGTCACGCGGGCGCGCGCGGCGTGCAGGCGGTGAGCGCGGACATCGGCACGGGCGGCAGCTTCCAGGCGCCGCCGCTGGAGGGCCTCGCCCTGCGCGCACCCTACCTGCACGACGGGTGCGCGCTCTCGCTCCAGGACGTCTTCGGCGCGTGCGCGGGCGGAGAGGTGCACGGCCGCGTAGGCGCGCTGGACGCGCAGGCGCAGGCGGACCTGCGCGCCTATCTGGAGTCCCGCTGAGACTCGCGCTGAGGCGGGCGGGGAGGGCGACTACGCGAGCGCCACGCGCTCGAGGCCCGCGAGGCGGCTCCTCACGAAGCGGATGGCGGCCTGGAGGTCCTCCGCCGCCTCCGCGATGGCCGCGGGCGAGGCGCTGCGCGGCTGCGCGCCGTCGCGAAGCAGCTGCTCGAGGTGGGCCTGGTGCTCGCAGAGCATGGCCAGGTCCAGGGAGAGCTTGGCCCGCTCCTGTGCCAGGCGCTCGTGCCGCTCGTCGCTGAGGTGCGTCATCCGTCCGCTCCCGCCGTGTCCCCCCGTGCCCCACCTCGAAGTCTAGCGCCCGGCGCAGGCGCGAGAGGGCCCGTGGGCGCGTGCGCGCAAGCGGATGGCGGCGGGACGTAAGTGGCCGCTGCGCAGGCGGCCGGGTCCCGTGGAAGCATCGGCCGGAGCGCCTGCGCGTGTCCGAAGGGAGACCTGGTGAGCCCCCTACGACCTCACCGAGCTGCTGGAGCTGGTGGGGCGCCACTGCCTCCCCGCCTCCGGCACATAGCTGCCGGACGTGCGCTCCGCGCCGCAGCGCCTGCTCAGGGCGCGACGTCGGACCAGTGCACCTCGCGAGCGGTCACCGGTCCCACCGAGACCTCCTCGAGGCTCTCCGGGAGGCGGCCGCTGCCCGCGGCGAGCGGGACCTCGCCCACCATCACCTCGGCCCTGCGCTGGGGAAGTGCACGCTCCGGCTCCGCGAGCCCCTCGGGCAGCCGCGCGTGGCCTCCCGCGTCGTACTTGTCCGTGGCCCCGAGGCAGTGCAGCAGCTCGTGCGCGAGCGCGGTGAGGGCGAGCGTCGCGTCGGCGCCATCCACCCGCACGCGCACGAGGCCCAGCTCGCCGCCGGCGGCGCCGATGCCCTCCGCGAAGCTGCCCGCGCCGCCGGGCTCCACCACCGCGTAGAGGCGCGCGTCGTAGCCGCGCGGCGTGAGCCCCACGGCGGCGTTCACCGGCGCGAGCGCCGCGTCTAGCGCCCGCGCATAGCGCAGCCGCGCGAGCCACCCGCCGTCCTCCGCGGGCCACGGCAGCGGCGTGCCCGCGACGACGGGCCCGAACACCTGCAGCTGCACCGGCCGCTCGAGCCCCTCGGGGCGGTAGCGCCGCAGCTCTCGCGCGAACCAGTCCTCGAGCTCGGGAGCGCTGTCGGCCAGTGCCCGCGAGCCCCGCGTGTCCTCGCCCACCAGCACCACCGCGACCCGCAGCGGGCGCACCCACGCCGTGCGCGCATCCCGCCCGCGCTGCACCGAGAACGCCCAGCCCGCCGCGACGCAGAGCACCCCGAGCAGCACGGCCACGCGCAGGGCCTTGAAGTGCCGCGCGCGCGAGCGCCGCCGCTCGCACGCGGCGCAGCGGCGCGCCCCGCGCACGAGCGTGCACAGGGCGCAGGTGCGCGCGCCGCAGCCCTCGCAGCTCCCGTCGTCCTCGAGCGCGGCGTGGTCGCTGCAGCGCCCCGCGGAGGCGGGCGCCTCGAGCACGCGCGCCTCGGCGCCCGCGGCCTGCAACGCGCGCAGGAGCCCCGCGGCGGCGTCTGGCGCGAGGCCGCGAGGGAGCACGCAGGGGGCGGCGCCCAGCAGCAGCCCGGCCTCGGTGCGCGAGAGCTGCAGCGTGCGCGCGAGGGCCAGCGTCGCGGGCCCCACGGCGGGGCCCGGCGGCGGCGCGCGCAGCAGCTGCACGCGGTGCGTGGAGGGGGACATGCGGAGGCATTGTGGCACGCCGTCCCCGCGGCGCCGCAATCCCACCTCGGCCCTCTCCCCGCGGACGGAGAGACCTCAGCCGCGGCGCCCCACGAGCCGGGCGAGCAGCGCCTCGAAGTCGCGCGGCGAGAGGCTCAGGTGCTCGGAGAGCCGGCCGTAGAGCACGGCGCTGGGCACGTGGCGCTCGCCGTACTCGCGCTGCAATTCGCCCAGGACATGGAGCACCAGGCGCTCGGGGCGGGTGAGGCCGTCGCGCACGTCGGGCAGCACGTCGGCCAGGGCAGGGCGTGGAGGAGGCGGGCGTCGGGGCACGGGCAGGGGGGCATCCTACCCCCGCGCTCCCGGGCCGGATGGGGTAAGTCTCGAGGGCCGCGCCTCCCACCTGGAGTCCCCGCTTGCGCGCCAGCCGCCCCGCTCCAGCCGTGTTCCTGGGAGCCTTCCTCCTCTTCCAGGTCCAGCCCATCCTCGCGAAGCTGATCCTCCCCTGGTTCGGCGGGGCGGCGGGGGTGTGGACCGCGTGCGTGCTCTTCTTCCAGGTGGCGCTGCTGCTCGGCTACCTCTACGCGCACCTGCTCGTGCGCCTGCTCTCCCCGCGCGCGCAGGCGGGCGTGCACCTGGGGCTGCTTGCGCTCAGCCTGCTCACGCTGCCCATCGCGCCCAGCGCGCGCTGGCAGCCCGGGGACCCGGGGCAGCCGGTGCTGCGCATCCTGCTGCTGCTCGCGGCGTGCGTGGGGCTGCCCTACACGGTGCTCAGCGCGACGAGCCCGCTCCTCTCCGCCTGGTACGCCCGGCGCACGGGCGATCCCATGCCCTACTGGCTCTACGCCGTGAGCAACGCGGCCTCCTTCTGCGCGCTGCTGGGCTACCCCGTGCTGGTGGAGCCCTGGGTGCCCACCCACCTGCAGGCGCTGCTGTGGAGCGCGGGCTACGCCGTCTTCGCCGTCGTGTGCGGGCTCATCGCGTGGGATGCGCGCCGGGGAGGGGAGGCCGCGCCGTCCCCGCCCGAGGAGCACGAGGCCGCAGCGCAGGCGCCCGCGGGCCCGGGGCGCCGGCTCCTGTGGGTGGCCTTGAGCGCCTGCACCTCGGGGCTGCTGCTCGCGGTGACGGCGCACCTGACGCAGAACGTGGCCCCCATCCCCTTCCTCTGGGTGGTGCCGCTCGCGCTCTACCTGCTCAGCTACGTGGTGTGCTTCGCGCGCGGCGCGCGCTACCGCCCCGGGCTGATGCTGCCGCTGCTGCAGGCCGCGGTGCTGGGGGTCGCGTACGCGCTGGGCCGCGAGGAGGACAACCTGTCCGTGGGGCTGCTGGTGCCGCTGTTCTGCGCGGCGCTGCTGCTCGCCTGCCTCGCGGCGCACGCGGAGCTCGCGCGGCTGCGGCCGCCGCCCACGCAGCTCACGGGCTTCTACCTGCTCACCTCGCTGGGGGGCGCGCTGGGCGGGGCGCTCGTAGCGCTCGCCGCCCCCGCGCTGCTCACCCACGAGTGGGAGCTGCCCCTGCTGCTCGGCGCGCTGACGCTGCTGCTCGCGCTGGCCTCGGCGCTGGGGGCGGACTCGCTGCGCGCCCGCACGCAGGTGCGCTGGGCGAGCTCGGCGCTGGTGGCGGTGGGCGTCACGGTGTGCCTCGCGCAGCGGATGCTCGCGCCGGAGCACTCCGCGCGGCGCGAGGCGCGCAACTTCTACGGCACGCTGCGGGTGATGGACGGTTTCAGCGCGCGCGTCCTCAATCACGGCACCATCACCCACGGCGAGCAGTTGCTGGACCCGCTGCAGCGCCGCCAGCCCACCACGTACTACGGCCCGGATTCGGGCGTGGGGCTCGCGCTGCAGGAGGCCGCCCAGCGCCCCGTGGCGCGCGTGGGCGTGGTGGGGCTGGGCACCGGCACGCTCGCGGCGTACGGGCGTGCGGGCGACCACTACCGCTTCTACGAGCTCAACCCGCTCGTGGTGCGCGTGGCCCGCGAAGACTTCTCCTTCCTCGCGGACTGCCCCGCCGAGGTGAAGGTGGTGCTGGGAGACGCGCGCCTGTCGCTCGCGCGCGAGCCGCCCCAGGACTTCGACGTGCTCGCCATCGACGCCTTCTCGAGCGACGCCATCCCCGTGCACCTGCTCACCCGCGAGGCCTTCCTCCTCTACCGGCGCCACCTGGCGCCCGGCGGGGTGCTCGCGGTGCACGTGAGCAACCGCCACCTCGAGCTCACCCCGGTGGTGGCGCTCGCCGCGCGCGAGGTGGGCCTGCGCGCCGCGGTGGTGGACGCCGAGGACGACCCGGACGAGACCCTGCACCGCTACGGCTCCACCTGGGTGCTGCTCTCCGCGCGCGACGGGCTCTTCGTCTCCCCGCCCTTCCAGGGCCGCGTGACGAAGCCGAAGCCGCCGCTGGAGCGGCGCGCCTGGACGGACGACTACAGCAACCTGCTGCAGGTGGTGCAGTGGGGCGGGCGCGACAAGTAGGCGGGCGGCCCCGCGCTTTTCGCGGTGGCGCGGGCCGCCGCACGGCGCTAGAGGTAGCGCCATGAGCACGCCCGCCCCCGTCGTCATCCGCGTCTGGTCCGACTTCGTCTGACCCTGGTGCTACGTCGGCCTCGTGGAGGTCGAGAAGCTGAAGAGGGAGTTCGACGTCCAGGTGGACTGGAGGCCGTTCTTCCTGCGCCCCGAGACGCCGCCGGAGGGCCTGCCGCTGCCCGCCTACGTGCGTGAGCGGATGAAGGACCCGAACAACCCCCTCAAGCTGCGCGCGCGCGCCGCCGGCCTCACCATGGTGGAGCGAGAGGTCATCCCCTCCACGCGCCGCGCGCACGAGGCGGCCGAGTTCGCGCGCGCCCACGGCCAGCTCGAGCCCTTCCACGCCGCGCTGCTGCGCCGCTACTGGAGCGACGGCGAGGACCTCTGGCAGTACGCCACCCTGCGCGGCGCCGCCGAGGAGAGCGGCCTGGACCCGGACGCGCTGCAGGCCGCGCTCGAGGCGGGCACCTACCGCGCCCTGGTGGAGGAGGCCGTGCGCGAGGCGCAGGAGATGGGCGTGAGCGCCGTGCCCACCTTCGTGCTCGGCGACCGCCTCGCCATCCAGGGCGCGCACGAGTACCCCGCCTTCCGCCAGGCCATGGAGCGCCTGGGCGCGAAGCCCCGCTCGCAGGGCTAGCGCAGGCCTTCAGCGCAGGACAACGGGTCCCGCCCCCTCGGGACGCAGGGCCTGCTTGTCCGCGTAGAAGTCGCGCAGCACCGCCATGTCCGCCTGCACGTCGCCGGTGAGGTAGAGCGGGGGGCCCAGCCCCACCGTGCGGGTGCGCGCGTCGAGGAAGGCGGGCACCACGGGCAGGTGGGCCTCGCGCGCGATGTAATAGAAGCCGCTCTTCCAGGCCTCGGCGCGCTTGCGCGTGCCCTCGGGCGCGAGCGCCAGCACGATGCGCTCGCGGCTGCGCACCAGCTGCGCCACCTGCTCCACCATGTTGGAGCGCTCCTCGCGGCGTACCGGGTGGCCGCCCAGCGCGCGCATGAGCGGGCCCAGGGGGCCCTGGAAGAGGGTGTGCTTGCCGAGGAAGGTGACGTCCAGCCCCAGGCCCCAGCCCGCGAGGATGCCGAGCACGAAGTCCCAGTTGGACGTGTGGGGGTAGAAGACGACGAGGTACTTGTCGAGCGCGGGGGGCTGGCCCAGGAGCCGCCAGCCGCCCGCGCGGAGCATCCACTTCGCGAGCCGTGCCATGGAGTGCGGTGCGGTCCCCTCAGCGTGCCGCGTGCGCGAAGTGCTCGGCGAGCCGGGTGAGCAGCGCCGTGTTCTCCGCCTCGGCGGCGCGCAGCTTGCCCAGGTCCTTGCGCAGCGGCGCGAGCTCGCGGCCGGCGGCCTGCAGCTCGCCCTCTCCCAGCGAGAGCCAGTGGTCGAAGGCCTCCGCGCCCAGCTCCAGGTGGAACTGCAGCCCGTAGGAGGGCCCCAGCCGGAAGCCCTGCTGGGCGTAGCGGTCCGTGGAGGCGAGCAGCGCGGCGCCCGGCACCGGCGCCCAGGTGTCCGAGTGCCAGTGGGCCACGGTGCTGCGCGGGGCGGCGGGTGCGAGCACGGGGTCCGCGAGCCCGTCCTTCGTCCAGCGCACCGGGGCCACGCCCACCTCGAGCCCGTTCTTGCCTCGAGAGACCTCGCTGCCCGCGGCCGCCGCGAGCAGCTGCGCGCCCAGGCAGATGCCGAGGTTGGGGCGCCCCGCGCCCAGGCGCTCGGCGAGCACCGCGCGCTCCTGGTGCAGGAAGGGGTGCTGGTCCGCCTCGTACACGCCCATGGGTCCGCCGAGCACCACCAGCAGCGGCGCCTCCGCGTCCTCGTGGTGTCGCACCTGGCGCATGCGCGTCACCACCTCGAAGCCTGCGCGCTGCAGCGCCGGGCCCAGCAGCCCCAGGCCCTCGTGCTCCGCGTGCTGGTACACCACTGCCCGCATGTGTGCCTCGCTCCTTGCGTCCGCCGCGGGAGATTAGCGCAGGCGCGCGCGGGCCCGGAAAGACAGAGGGCCCTGCGTGCAAGGCACACAGGGCCCTCCAGGGTGCGCGGCAGGGCCGCTCAGTGGCGGCAGGTCGCGCCCACCTGCGGGGTGCCTCCCTGGGTGAAGGCCACCGTGTAGAGCGCAGGGTCCACGTCCGTGAGCACCGCGAAGGCGCTCGCGTCCGCCGGAGCGCCGAGCGAGTGCACCTCGGTGGTGCCGTCTGCCCCGATCCGCCTCACCACGAGCGAGCTGCCCTCCACGTAGGGCAGCAGCAGGTCGTCGCCGTCGCGCACCGCATCGAGGCGCCGCACGCCCGTCACGCCCACCGGCTGAGCCGCCGGGCCCGACGGCGTGAAGGGCCGCGCGACGACGAGGTCGCCCCCTGTCGAGGCGGCCGCATGCACCGAGCTGCTGCTGGAGGTCTCCGCCTGCGTGAGCCACGCCGCGAGCGGCTGCTCGCTGGGAGTCGTGCCGGCGAGCAGTCGCAGGCCGGAGAGCGCGCCCTTGACGTCCGAGCCCACCACCTCGCCGAGCTGCGCGAGGTCCCCGGACACGGTGCGGAAGCGCACCACGCGCCGGCTCGTCCCGTCCGACGCGGTGCTGCCCCACGCCACCGCGAAGTCCGAGCTGCCGTGGGGAGAGACGTCCAGCTGGCCGAGGGAGGGCTCGTAGTCGTCAGAGGCGAGCGACGCGCTGAGCACCACGGGCTCCGCGCGCGGGGTCAGGTCCAGATTGTACGACTGCCCCATCACCTGCGTGCCGGTCAGCCACGCGACGAGGAGACTCGAGCCATCGGCGGCCACGGCCGCGCGGACGCCGTCGAGCGAGGGGGCAGGGGAGCCCGGCAGCGTCAGCGCGCGCGGCGCAGCACCCACCACCGCGCCCGATGCCGCGGCGACGGCATCCAGGCGAACCATCTTGTGCACGTTGCGGCTCGTGGACGCATCGAAGCTGGACCACAGGATGAATGCGCCTCCCGCGAAGCGCACCTGCTGCAGGCCGGCCACCCGGGAGGACGTGGAGCGGGGAAGGCCGGTGTTGTTGTCGATGCTGGCGTCGTAGCCCTCCAGCTCCACCGTCCCGCTGCTCATGGGCATCAAGCGCGCGTCGAGGACACGATAGGAGATTGCACTGCGGCCCGTGACGCCGACGTTGCGCTTGTTGTCGAGCCACGCAGCGAGGTAGTTGCTGCCGAAGCGCACGGCGTGCATCTCGGTGGCGGTTCCGGAGAACGAGGAGTACGTGAGGATGGGCAGCGAGACGACGCGGCGCGCGTCCGCGACGCCGTCGCAGTCGTTGTCCAGGCCGTCACAGCTGAGCTCGACGGGCTCGTAGTGGGGACCGTACGCAGCGATGTTGCAGGTGGCCTCGCTGCGTCCACTGGGCAGGCATGCGCGTTCGGCGCCCGCGCACACGCCGGCCGTGAGCTCGCAGGGCGCGGCCTTGAAGCCCTCGACGCACTCGGCGCCGGGGGCGGTGACGCAGTGGCCCTGCACGCAGACGAAGCCGTCCGAGCAGTTCTCGCGCACGACGCACGCGTCCGTGAACTCGTGCAGCCCGGCCACCGGGTCCACCACGTTGCAGCCCAGCGCGCCGGCGGCGAGCGCGAGGAGCAGGGCGGTGGCGCGCGAGCCTCGCGCGTGCGCTGCGTGCTGCGACATCAGGACTTGGTACTGCGCGTACGGGTGCATCCGTGCTGCTCCTTGCTCCGACGGTGGGCCTGGCCCATGCGCCGGGAGCCCGAAAGAGGGGAGGGCCCTGCGTGCAGCAGGGGCTGCGCGCAGGGCCCTCTCGAACAGGACTGCGACTCAGCGCCCTAGTGGCAGGTAGCGCCGATGCGGAGGCGATCGCTCTGGATGTACGCCCCCGTCCACATGGAGGCGTCCACGTCGGGCAGCAGCGTGACGGTGCCGGTCACACTCCCCGAGTCGAGCTGCCGCACCGACGTGGTTCCATCCGCCGCGATGTGCCGCACCAACTGGACCTCGGAGTCGCCCTGGGGCTCGGGGTAGGTCATCAGCAGGCCGTCGCCTACGCGCACGACGTTGAGCTGGGACACGCCCTCCAGCCCCACGGGCGGGCGGATGGTCCCCTCGGGGCTGAAGGGCCGGGCCACCACCACGCCGGTGCCCACCGCCGAGGCCGTGACGCCCTGCGTGGAGGAGGTCGTGAGCCAGGCCGCGAGCGGCTCGTCGGAGGGAGCGAGGGTCGCGAGCAGGCGCAGGTCGTTCACCGTGCCGGGGGCATCCGCGCCCGTCACCTCGCCGAGCTGGTCGAGGCTGCTGGAGGCAGTGCGGAAGCGCACGGCGTTGCGCGAGCCATTGCTCCACCCCGCCACGCTCCAGCCCAGTGCATAGCCCGAGCTGCCCTGCGGCGAGATGTCCTGCAGGTTGAGGGAGGGATTGGAGGAATCTCCCGGCCCCGGAGCGCTCAGCGTGACCTTCCCGCTCAGCGGCTTGAGGTCCATCCCGAAGGCCTGGCCCACCAGCACGCCGTTCTCGAGCCAGGTGAACACGACCGACGAGTGGTCGTTGGCGACGGCCGCGCGCACCGGGGCGTACGGGTCCGCCGTGGGGAGCGACAGCTCGCGCTCGGCAATCCCCACCGAGGACCCGTCCACGGCGCCGCCGACGTCGACGCGGCTCACCTTGCGCACCCGGTGCTGAACCTTCGGATCCGCCGGGTCCGGCACGTCGGTCGTCCAGGTGATGAAGGCGCCTGCGTCGTAGGGGATGACCTGCAGGTTGTGGACTTCCATGGTGGCGGCGTAGAGCCCCAGCGTCTGCGCGAACTTGCCGGCCAGGCCCAGCTTCGCGTCCAGCACCCGGTAGGCCACCGACTTGCGCATGGGGGTGCTGTTGGTCGGGGCGAGCCAGACATGATCCACATAGGCGGCGAGGTAGCCGGCGCCGAAGCGCACGACGCGTGCGTCCAGGATCCGAAGGTAGAGGCTGGAGTCCGAGGTCACGGCGAGCTGGACGCCGCGGCGCGCGTCCGGCAGGCCGTCGCAGTCGTTGTCCAGACCGTCGCCACAGGTGGTCTCGCGCACCTCGTAGGTGGGGCCGTAGGAGACCCCGCTGCAGGTGGCCTCACTTCGGCCACTGGGCAGGCACACGCGCTCGACGCCCGCGCACACGCCCGCCGTGAGCTCGCAGGGAGCCACCTTGAAGCCCTCCCGGCACTCGTCGCCCGGGCCCGTGACGCAGTGGCCCTGCGCGCAGACGAAGCCGTCCGAGCAGTTCTCGCGCACGGTGCAGCTGTCCGTGAACTCGTGCAGCGAGGCCACCGGGTCCACCACGTTGCAGCCCAGCGCGCCGGCGGCGAGGGCGAGGACCAGGGAGGCAGTGCGCGCGCTCATCGCGACACCCCGTAGAGCGAGCCACTGTAGGGGCTGGAGCCCGGCTCTTCCGGCGGCGGCGTGGGCGGGCTGATGAAGTAGGTGACCACCGCGGCGACCACCGCGGTCCCCGCCCCGATGAAGGCCCAGTTGGCCGCGCGCGCCTGCTCGCGCGAGCTCTTGAGCGCATCCTGCGCGGCGATCTGCGTCTGCGCCGCGTGCGCGCGATTCAAGCTGCCCTTGGACTTGGCCCCGAAGTAGAGGCCGCCGCCGGTGAGCACCAGCGACGTGCCCATCAGCGCGTAGTGGCGCAGGCTGAGCCGGCGCTGCAGCTCACGCTGCGCGCGGGTCATCGGGCGCGGCGTGTACTGGGGCAGGCCCGTGGCCGGAGCGGGGGGCGTCGCCGCCGGAGCCTGCACCGGCGCGTCGGAGGCGGCCGCGGCCGCGGGCTCGGTGGAGGCGGCAGGCGCGGGCTCGGTGGCCGCAGGGGTCGCCGGCTGCGCAGCAGGCGCCGCAGCGTCCTGTGCCCACGCCGAGCCGTGCGCGCCCAGCAGCAGCAGCGCCACGAGCCGGAAGGATCGGGGGAGGGGGGAGGTCTTCATGGAAAGCGTTATTTACCAGGAATGACACCTGCCCACACAAGGGGCGGGGGTCGAAAGGCCAGAGGACTGCAATTCGCAACGATCGCCCGAGGATATCAGGGACCGCGCCGCAGCTGCTGCACGGCGTAGCCGCGCTCGGCGAGGTAGGCGAGCACGCCACGTGCGCCCACCACGTGGCCGGCCCCCACGACCACGAAGAGCGTGCGGCCCTGCGTGAGCTGCGCGTCGAGGGCCGCGGCCATCTGCGCGTTGCGCGCGTAGAAGACGCGCTCGTAGAAGGGGCGCAGCTCCGGGTCCTTCGCGCCCTGCTGCAGCGCCGCGTCCACCGCGTCGCCGTCTCCCGCATCCCAGGCGCGCATGAAGTAGGTGAGCTGCTCACCCCCCTTGCCCATGCTCACCAGCTGATCGCGCAGCATCAGCTGCTGCAAGGGCTCGGAGAGCTCCGCGAACATGCGCAGCTGCGACTCGGCCGTCTCCAGCGCGAGCACCGGCTTCTTCGCCGCCTGCGCCCGGGCGAGGAAGAGGCGGTCCACGCCGGCGTCGCCGTCGAAGCCCGCGCGCTGCAGCTCCACGACGGAGAGCGTCACCGCGGCGAGCCAGGGGCGCAGCGGCTCCAGGTTCTGCCGGGGGATGCTCGCGCGCTTGAGCTCGAGCTCCAGCAGCCGCTGGGTCGCCGGGTCCAGCCGCGCCGAGAGCCGCTGGCCTCCCGGCAAGAGCCCCAGCGCGCGCACCAGCTGCTGCGTCTGCGCAGGGGAGACCTGCGAAGGGTCCACCTCCACCACGAGCGCGTCCGAGCGCGCGAACGCGTCCAGCATGGAGGCGGGCAGCGCGAGCGCGCCGGCCTTCGCGAAGTGCACGGAGCCCACTACGTACGCGGTGCCGCGGCCCTCGGGCCCTTTGGCCTCCCAGAGGAAGGCGGGGTCGGTGGCGGCGTGCTGCACGGCCGCGAGGTCGGCCGTGGGCGAGGGGTGCGGCGCGCTCGCGCAGCCGGAGGCGAGGAGCAGCGCGAGGAGGAGGACAGGGGTCAGTCGCATGCGGAGGCCTCGAGATGGGCGGGCTCTTCGATGCAGTCCGATGCGTGCTGGTGCAAGCCGATCCGCTCAGAGCCGCGGGAGCGGGAGGTTGTCGGTGAAGCTCCTGTTGAAGCTCATCCCCTGCTGTGCGGAGCCCACGTCCGTGATGGGAGCGGGACCAAAGACCCAGAGCACGCACTCCCCACGAGCGTTGGACGCGCGGAGCAGCTCCACGTTGATGCGCAGGGTTCCCTCGGCATGCAGCTGGACGCCGGACCTGGAGTAGGGGTCCACGCTGGGACCCTCGAACCGCATCCGATACCGGCCGGGCGGCAGCCCTGCGAGTTGATAGCGGCCGTCCGCGTCCGTCAGAACCGCCTGCTCGAAGGCGAGGCTCGGCGAAGAGATCCTCACGGTCACGCCGGGCAGGGGCCGCCGGGTGTCGACATCGAGCGCAGTGCCGAGGATGGAACCCGCGTGCACCGCACCCGGTAGCAGGAGGAGGACTGCCGCGAGACGCAAGGTCTGGGAGCTCATGGCCACATCTTCCTGCTCCCCGCGGAGCAATGCGGCACGCACGCCGCATCGCTCCTTCACGGTTTCCTCACGCCCGCCTCAGTGCTGCGCGGTCGTCGACGCTGCCCCGCCCGCCGGCACGGGCGTGAACTGCAGGTCCTGGAAGTCGAAGCTGAAGTCGGTGAGCGAGGAGACCGGCTGCATGCGCATGCCGCCGATGCTGCCGTCCGGCTCCAGCGAGAAGCTGACGTAGGCGTCCGCGTTGAGCGAGCGGTCCTTCCAGTGCGCGACGAAGGTGTCGTACTGCCAGTGCTCCAGCTCGCCCGTGAGCGAGGGCGTGTGGCTGAAGCGCAGCACCAGCTTGCCGCCCTCCTGCTTCAGCGTGACGTCGCCGTACCAGGGGTCGCGGTAGGTGCCCGCGTAGCGCTCGAGCGGCAGCGAGGGACGCGAGGTGGTGCTGCGCCCGCTGCGCTTCTCCGCCACCTTCTTCTCCGCCTTCTCGTTGCGCTCGGCGTCCGCGGCCTTGAACGCCGCGACCCAGTCGGTGGCGGGCGCGCCGAGGAAGGCGTCGAGCAGCGCGTAGGTCGGGACCTCGAAGCCGCTGCGCATCTCCTGGTTCGTCAGCACCACGATGCCCAGGTTCAGCTCCGGCACCAGCGTCACGCGCGAGTAGTAGCCGGGCAGGCCTCCGGTGTGCGCCACGATCTTCTTCCCGCGGTAGTCGCGCAGCGTCCAGCCCAGCCCGTACGCCGAGAAGTTCGGCTTGAGCGCCGCCAGCGAGGGCGAGGCCGCGGTGATGGGCAGCAGCGTCTGCGGGCTCCACATCTCCTCGGACTGCTTCTCGCTGAAGAGGCGCTTCTTGCCGCCCGAGCCGGGGACCTCGCCCCGCGCGAGCTGCAGCAGCATCCAGCGCGAGAGGTCGTTCACGCTGGAGTTGATGGCCGCCGCCGGCGGGTTGTTGTCGAAGGCCATGGGCGGGATGGCGGTGAGCACTCCGTCCGCCTTCGCGTGCGGCGAGGCCATGTCGCGGCTCGCGCGCAGCTCCTTGATGGTGAGGTTGCTCGAGGTCATCCCGAGCGGCGCGAAGATGCGGCTGCGCACGAAGTCCTCCCAGCGCTGGCCGCTCACGCGCTCGATGACCTTGCCGGCCACGAGGTAGAGGATGTTGTCGTACGCGTAGCGGCTGCGGAAGCTGGTGGCCGGGCGGATGTAGCGCAGGCGCGAGACGATCTCCTCCTCGCTGAAGGTGGAGGCGGGGAAGTAGAGCAGGTCACCCGCGCCCAGCCCCAGGCCGCTGCGGTGCACGAGCAGGTCGCGCACGGTGAGCTCGCGCGTGACGTACGGGTCGTACATCTGGAACGAGGGCAGGTGGTCGATGACGCGGTCGTCCCAGTTGAGCTTGCCCTCCTCCACGAGCATCGCGAGCGCCGCGGCCGTGAAGGCCTTCGAGTTGGACGCGATGCCGAAGAGCGAGTCCGCCGTGACGGGCGCCTTCTGCCCGAGCTTCTTCACGCCGTAGCCCTTGGCCAGCACCACCTTGCCGTCCTTCACCACGGCAATCGCCATGCCCGGGACCTCGAAGGTCTCGAGCGTGCGGCGCACCGTGGTGTCCAGGTCAGGCGGGAGGCCCTGCGCGAACGCGACAGGGGTGAGCAGCAGCAGGGAGAGCGCGAGAAGGCGAGACACGAGAGCTCCTGTCCGAGGGGGCGCAGGAGCGTAGTGCAAAGCAGGCCCGCAGGCGCGGCCGGTCAGTGGCCGGGGAGGAGGGGCACGTTGCGGAGGAAGTCCGCTCCCACGTTCACGCCCGTGCTCGTGGACTGGATATCGATGGTGGGCGCACGGCAGTTGGTCGTAACTGCCTCCAGGAAGCGAGATCGCAGAAGCTCTGCGTTCACGCGGAGCGTGTACTCGTCTCGCACCGGGAGCGCCGCACGCTCATATGGCATGAAACGCTCGTGCTCGAAGCGCAGGGTGTATTCGCCCACGGGCAGCTGGCTGATGCGGTACTCGCCCTGAGCATCGGTGACCACGACCTGTTCGCCCTGCAGATTGGGAGAGGTAGCCGTCACGACAATCTCTGCGACTGGCTGCTTCGTCGTCGCTTCTGTCACCTGCCCGCGCACCTCCGCAGCGCGTGCCCCCGAGGAAAGGCCAAGCACCAGCAGTACTCCGAGCACCCGGTCGCTCATGGGTCCATCTCCAGAACCTGCATCTCATCGCCGCCGATGCTGTGCTCCTCCGCGTCTGCAGGCCGCAGGTCCACGACGACATGCACGAGCCGCCCCCCGCTCAGCTCCACGCGGGCCCGCGCGCACGGCTCGAAGTGCCGCCGCTCGAAGCGCAGCCCGTAGCTCCCCGGCGCGAGCTCCGCGAAGCGGTACCAGCCCAAGACATCCGTCACGGCGATGCGCTCGGCGGGGAGCTCCGGCGAGCTCACGCTCACCCGCACCCCGGCGAGGGGTTCCTGCGTCCGGGCGTCGTGCACGGTGCCCACCAGCGTTCCGGTGGGGCTCGTCGCGGGGAACTCGAGGAGGCAGCCAGGGCGGGGCGGGGGCGCGGTCATGCTTCGCATCCTCTCGCCGGGGCTGACATGGGGTGGCACCGGCCCCACATGCTCCCTTCACGGTTTCGTCATGGCCCCGGTCGAGGCGGCTCGGAGGCGCGGGCCTGCTCGGAAGCGCGCGAGCAGGCGACCTCCAGGAAGGTGGTCGGCTTACCGGTGGCGAGCGCCCAGAGGCAGCGCACGAGGCACCGCACGCCGAACTCGCGCCGGATGAGCCCGACGTTGTGTGCCACCTCGCGCCCGGTGATGACCCCGCGCATGGCTGCTCACCTCCTGCCCGTGAGGCGTCCCCGTCTGGCGGGGCCCGTCCACAGCTCAAAGTGTAGACGGCGGGGCTGACATGGCATTCACCCTGGCCCGCGGGTCCGGCTCGGGCTTGCACTGCCGCCGGGGGTCCGCTTTCTTGCGCCGCTCCCCCTTCCCGGACGGTCTGCGAATGGACAACGTGAGTCACAGCGTGGCGGGGATGCTCGCGGCGGAGACGCTGCTCGCGGCGCGCGGCTCCGAGCGCCTGCGCAGCCTCGCTGGCTACGGGCGGGTGGCGTGGGTGACGTCCGCGCTGGCCAACAACCTGCCGGACGCGGACCTCCTGTACACGGCGCTGGAGCGCAGCCCGCTCGCCTACGTGCTCCACCACCGCGGCCACACGCATACGCTCGCGCTGGGGCTGCCGCTCGGGCTGCTCTCGCTCGCCGTGCCCTGGCTGTGGGCGCGCCGCACGGGGCGCTCGCCGGGACGCGAGGGCTGGGCGCTGCTGGTGCTGCTCGCGCTGCTGGGCCCCGCGCTGCACCTCGCGCTGGACAGCTCGAACAACTACGGCGTGCACCCCTTCTGGCCGGTGTGGGACGGCTGGCTCTACGGCGACACCATCTTCATCGTGGAGCCGCTGTTCTGGGTGGGCGGGCTCGCGCTGCTGCTGCCCTCCATGCGCTCGCGCCTCGCGCAGGGCGTGTGGGGCGTGCTGCTCGCGGGCATGGCCGTCACGTGCTGGGTGCTGCCCTTCGTCTCGCGCGGCTCGGCGCTCTTCGTCACGCTGCTCGGGGTGGCGCTGCTGGCCGTGGGCTGGCGGCGCAGCGCGCACGCGCGCATGGCGTGGGCGGTGGGGCTGAGCCTCGCGGCGCTGGCGGCCTTCGGGCTCGGCTCCGTGCGCGCGCGCACCTCACTGGAGGCGAGCGCGGCGACCGCGTTCCCCGGCTGGCGGGTGCAGGACGCGGTGCTCACGCCGCTGCCTGCGAATCCGCTGTGCTGGGAGGCCATCGCGGTGATGGTGCAGGGCGAGCAGTACGCGCTGCGCCGCGCGCAGCTCGCGCCGTGGCCTCCGCTCGGGGAGGCCACAGGCTGCCCGCGCTTCGCCTTCTCTCGCCCCACCACGCTGCCCTACGCGGCGCTCGCCACCCCGCCCACGGGCGCGGTGGTGTGGCGCGACGAGCACGTGCAGAAGCTCGCGCAGCTGCGCGGCGTGTTCCGCGACCGCTGCGTCGCGCGCGCCTTCTCGCACTTCGCGCGCATCCCCTTCGCGATGGACCCGGGCCCCTCCGTCCCCGGAGAGCCGGAGGGCCCGTGGGTGGGCGATGCGCGCTACGACAGCGAGGAGGGGCGCGGCTTCGCGGAGCTGGCGCTGGGCCCCGCGGACACGCGCTGCCCCGAGCACGTGCCGCCCTGGACCCCACCGCGAGAGGATCTGCTGCGCTGAGCGCTCAGGTGAGCATCGGCGGCTCGAGCTCCACCTTGTGCCAGCCGGGCTTGCGCAGGTCGAAGTTGCGGTAGGCGTCGATGGCGCTGCCCATGGGCTCCACGTGGCTGAGGATGGCCGTGGGGTCCACCGCGCCGGTGCGCACCAGCTCCACCAGCTTGGGGATGTACTTGCGGTGGTTGCAGTTGCCCATCTTCACGGTGAGGTTCTTGTTCATCGCCACGCCGATGGGGAAGGTGCGCGCCGTCTGCGGGTACACGCCGATGATGGAGAGCGTGCCCGCCTTGGCGAGCGCGGTGACGGCCCAGGTGAGCGCCTGGCTCGGCGCATCTCCGGGCACCCAGTTGTCGCCGTCCGGGTTCGTCTTCGGGGCGACCTCCTTCACCTCGGCCTTGAACTTCGCGGCCTCCTTCTTCGCGGCCTTCGCGGCCGGGCCGTGGTGCGGCTGCTCCGCGTCCACGCCCACCACGTCGATGGCGCGGTCCACGCCGATGCCGCCGGTGAGCCGCAGCAGCGTCTCGATGGGCTCCTCCTCGTCGAAGTTGATCGTCTCCGCGCCCAGCTTGCGCGCGGCCTCGAGCCGGTCCTCGTGGTGATCGATCGCGAGCACGCGCCCCGCGCCCTGCAGCTTCGCGCTGAGGATGGTGAAGAGGCCCACGGGCCCGCAGCCGAACACCGCCACGGTGTCGCCGTCCTTGATCTCCGCGAGCTCCGCGCCGAAGTACGCGGTGGGGAAGATGTCCGAGAGCAGGATGGCCTGCTCGTCCGTCACGTTGTCTGGCAGCTTCACCAGGCCCACGTGCGCGAAGGGCACGCGCACCTTCTCCGCCTGCATGCCGTGGAAGGGTCCGGTGGGCGCGGGGCCTCCGTAGAAGGCCGTGCCTGCGAGCTTGCCGTTGGGGTTGGCCACGTCGCACTGCGCGTAGTAGCCCGCGCGGCAGTAGCTGCAGCTGCCGCAGGCGATGGTGGAGGGGATGACCACGCGGTCGCCCACGCTCAGGTTGCGCACGTCCTCGCCCAGCGCCTCGACGTAGCCCACGCCCTCGTGGCCGAGGATGGTGCCCGGCTTCATGCCGGTGAAGGTGCCGCGGATCATGTGCAGGTCCGTGCCGCAGATGGCGCTCGCGCTCAGGCGCACGATGGCGTCCGTGGGCTGCTCCAGCTTGGGCTCGGGCACGTCGTCCAGGCGGATGTCGCCGATACCGTGAAAGACCACTGCCTTCATTGCGCGTCTCCTTCGGCGTGAGCCGGTCGGAGCCGCTCACGTCCCGGGTTCGTAGAGGGGGGACCTCTGCAGGGAGGTGGCCACGGCGGGGCGCGGGGGTAAGCCGGAGCCGCGAGTCACGGCCGCGTGCACGGAGGGCAGGCTAGCGCCCGAGGTGCAGGGTGAGGCGCTTTCCGAAGACGCGGCGGAAGTGGAGGGCCTCGTGCTCGGCGCTCCACAGCTCCAGGTCCACCGGGGCGCGCGCCTTGAGGTGCAGGCTCACCGCGTCGCGGCCGGTGGTCGCCCGCACGCTGCGCACCAGCTGGTGGTGGCTGCGGTCCAGGCTGTTGGCGAGCCGCAGCAGGGTGGCCAGCCTGCGCACCGTGCGGGCGTCCTGCGCGGAGAGGCCCTGCATCCCCGAGTGCGCGGGGTCCGGCGGGCTGCGGCGGTGGTAGCGCGCCACGCGGGCGACGAGATCGCGCTCCGCCTCGGAGAGCCCGGGCAGCTCGGAGTTCCGCACCAGGTAGTACGTGTGCTTGTGGTGGCGCTCGTAGTTCACCGCGTTGCCCACGTCGTGCAGCAGCCCGGCCACCTCCAGGTAGGGGCGGGTGGAGACGGGCAGCTGGTGCAGCGCCGCGAGCTCGTCGAAGAGGGTGAGCGCGAGCGCCGTCACGTGGCGGCAGTGCCGCTCCTCGAAGCCGAAGCGCCGCCCGATGGCGAGCGCCGCGTCCTGCAGGCTGTGGTCCTCGTGCGCCGTGTCCTGGCGGTGCAGCAGGTCCACGAGCAGCCCGTCGCGCAGGCCCCGGTTCACGCCCGTCACCGCGTCCAGCTTCAGGTGGCGCGCCACGCCCTCGAGCACCACCGCGCCCGCGACGATGATGTCCGCGCGCCGCGAGTCGAAGCGCTTGCGCCGCCGCTCCGGCGGGAGCTCCACCAGCGCCTCCACCGCCTGCGTGAGCTGGCGCGCGCTCGCGTGCGCCGTGCCCTCGCTCGCGGCGAAGCCCACCACCGCGTTGATGGTGCCCGAGGAGCCCAGCGCCACCTTCGGCATCCCGTCCGCGCGCTTGGGCAGGGTCTTCTGCAGCGCCTCGCGCACGTACGAGCGCATGAGCCGCAGCCGCTTCGGGCTCACCTTGCCCGAGGCCTCGAAGAGCTCGGTGAGGCGCACCGCGCCCAGCGAGAGGCTCCACAGCTGGGTGGGGCGTTCGCCCACGGCGGTGGCCACCTCGGTGCTGCCCCCGCCGATGTCCACCAGCAGCGAGCGCGAGCCCGCGGGCCGGCCGTGCAGCACGCCGAGGCAGATGAGACGCGCCTCCTCCTGCCCGCTCACCACCTCGAGCTCGAGGCCCGACTCCTCGCGCACCCGCTGCACGATGGCGTCTCGGTTGCGCGCCTCGCGCAGCGCGCTGGTGCCCACCGCGCGCACGCGCGCCTTGTGGCGCTTGCACAGGGCCGCGTAGCGCCTCAGGGTGGCGAGCAGCCGCTGCGCCGTCTCCTCGGGCATCAGCCCCGTGGCGAACACGCCCTCGCCGGGGCGGATGGCGTCGCGCTCCTGGTGCAGCGTCTCCAGCGCGCCGCCGCTGTCCACCCGTGCGAGCTCCAGGCGCACGGCGTTGGTTCCCACGTCGATGGCGGCGAGCACGGGCGGCAGGGGAGGGGCAGCGGCCATATCCGGGAATGTTAGGCGCGAACGTCCAGAGCGCGCTGCACCGGAGCACGCCTGGCCGCTCGGGGTGGCGGTTGTTACATCCCCGTCACGTGACGCAGAGCGTTCCATGCCCGACTCTTCCTCCTCCGTGACTCCCGTGGAACCCTCCGACCTGAGCGACCCGCAGCTCTTCATCAACCGCGAGCTGAGCTGGCTCGCCTTCAACGAGCGGGTGCTCGAGGACGCGCGGGACGCGGCGCTGCCGCTGTACGAGCGGCTGAAGTTCTTCGCCATCGCCTCCAGCAACCTGGACGAGTTCTTCATGGTCCGCGTGGCGGGCCTGAAGCAGCAGCTGCTCAGCGGGGTGGCGGAGACGGCGGCGGACGGGATGCTGCCGGCGGACCAGCTCAACGCCATCAGCGAGCGGGTGCACCGGATGGTGGACGGGGCCTACTGCGTATGGCGCGAGGACCTGTGCCCGAAGCTCGCGGCGGCCGGGGTGGGGCTGCTCGCGCGCGAGCGCCTCACGCCCGAGCAGAAGGCGGCGGCGCGCACCTACTTCCAGTCCACGGTGTTCCCCACGCTCACCCCGCTCGCGGTGGACCCGGGCCACCCCTTCCCCCACCTGCGCAACAAGTCGCTCAACGTGGCGGTGTTCCTGCGGCGCGAGGGCAAGCGGCGGCGGCGCAGTGGCCAGGAGAGCAGCCTCGCGGTGGTGCAGGTGCCCAGCGTGCTCGGGCGCCTGGTGCCGCTGCCGAGCGCGAGCGGCCAGTCCTACCTGCTGCTCGAAGATCTCCTGGTGCTCTACGCCACGGACCTCTTCCCCGGCTACACGGTGGACCAGACCGCCACCTTCCGCGTGACGCGCAACTGGGACCTCAACGTGGACGAGGAGGAGAGCGAGGACCTGCTCTCCACCATCCAGGAGGAGCTGCGCCGGCGCGACCGCGGCACCGCCGTGCGCCTGGAGCTGGACGCGGCGGCGAGCCCCCAGCTCGAGGCGCAGCTCACCCAGGCGCTCAAGCTGCTGCCGCAGGAGGTGTACCGGGTGCACGGCCCCCTGCAGCCCAGCGACCTGATGGCGCTGGGCAGCATGGACCCGCGCCCCGAGCTGCGCGTGGAGGGCTTCACCCCGGCCGTTCCCCACGCGCTGCGCGACGCGGAGAGCATCATCAGCGTGGTGGCCACGCGCGACGTGCTCCTGCACCACCCCTACGAGTCCTTCGACCCGGTGGTGCGCTTCATCGAGGAGGCGGCGGACGACCCCAACGTGCTCGCCATCAAGCAGACGCTGTACCGCACCAGCGGGGACAGCCCCATCTTCCGCGCGCTCAGCCGCGCCGTGGAGAACGGCAAGCAGGTGGCGGTGCTGGTGGAGATCAAGGCGCGCCTGGACGAGGCGAACAACATCGCCTGGGCGCGGCGCATGGAGGAGAGCGGCGTGCACGTGGTCTACGGGCTCATCGGCCTGAAGACCCACTGCAAGGTGGCCATGGTGGTGCGCCGCGAGGGCAACGGCATCCGCCGCTACGTGCACCTGGGCACGGGCAACTACAACCCCACCACGGCGCGCCAGTACACGGACCTCTCGCTCTTCACCGCCCGCCAGGAGATCGCCGACGACGTGACGGCGCTCTTCAACCTGCTCACCGGCTACTCGGTGGCCCCGCAGTGGAAGCGGCTCGCGGTGGCGCCCATGGGGTTGCAAGAGCGGGTGCTCACCCTGGTTCGCCGCGAGACGGAGCGGGCGAAGAAGGGCGAGCCCGCGCGCATCGTGGCGAAGATGAACTCGCTGGTGGACCCGCCCGTCATCCGCGCGCTCTACGCCGCGAGCCAGGCGGGCGTTGAGATCGAGCTGCTGGTGCGCGGCATCTGCTGCCTGCGCCCGGGAGTCCCCGGTGTGAGCGAGCGCATCCGGGTGACCAGCGTGGTGGACCGCTTCCTCGAGCACAGCCGCGTCTTCGCCTTCGGCGTGGGCGAGGGCACGGACGTGTACATCTCCAGCGCGGACTGGATGCCGCGCAACTTCCACCGGCGCATCGAGGCGATGAGCCCCGTGGAGGACCCGGTGCTCAAGGCGCGCCTGCTGGACGAGGTGCTGGGCATCTCCATGCGCGACAACGTGAAGGCCTGGCGCCTGCAGCGCGACGGCCGCTACGTGCCGGTGGACGGGGTGGGCCCGCCGGTGCGCAGCCAGATGGTGCTGCTGGAGCTCGCGCGCCGCACCCAGGACCAGAAGCCCATCGAGAGCCTGCTGCGCCACGCGGCCGCGCCCGAGGCCCCGAGCGAGAGCTTGCGCGTGGTGGCGGCGCAGACGGCGGGCTAGGCACTGCCCAGCTGGGCGGCGTGGCGGCGCAGCTGCGCGGCCTCGTCGTGGCGCAGGGTGCTGTCCTCGATGACCGCGGCCTCGAGCAGGAAGGGTACGGCGCTGCGCTCCTCACCGGCCGCCTGCCAGTGCTGGGCGATGATGGCCGGAGGCGCCTTGCGCCGCTCGAAGGCCTGCGCGAGCCGCCGGTGCATCAGCCTGCGCACCGTGGTGGGCACGCCCGCGTGCACCGCCTCGAAGACCAGGTCGTGCGAGAAGCCCTCGCCCCGGAACACCTGCGCCGCCTCCAGCTCCTCCACCGGCTGGAGCAGGTCCATCGCGCCCACCTCCAGCACCTCCGCCGCGAGCTCCAGCTCGAAGCGCGACTCGGCGATGGCGGCCACCTGCGCGAGCTGCAGCGCGGGGCGGCTGAGGCGCTCGAGGCGCTGCTGGATGAGCGGGGCCACCTTGCCCGGGGGCGGCAGGCGCTCGGGCCACTCGCGCCCCAGGCCTCCGGTCTCCAGCAGGTGCTTCACCGTCTCCGCCACGTAGAGGGGGTTTCCGCCGGTGTAGCGCGCGATGTGCTCCGAGAGCCGGGTGAGGCCCGCGATGCCCAGGCCCTCGAGCAGCGTGGCGACCTCGCCTTGCGTGAGCGGTTCCAGCTTCACGTGCGCGGCGACGCCCGCCTCCACCAGCGCGTCCACCTGCTCCAGCGCGTCCGGGCGCAGCTCGCCCGAGCGGAAGCAGATGATGACGTGCGGCAGCCCGTTCTGGCCGAGCGGGAAGTGCCCCGCGAAGGTGTAGGCGCCGATGAGGTTGCTCGCGGTGTCCTGGTACTGCAGGTCGTCCACCACCTGGCTGCTGATGCCCTCCATGCAGGCGCGCGCGAAGAGGTTGTGCGCCTCGAAGAAGCGCATGCGCTCCTCCTCGCTCGCCATGGCGAGCGGCTGCGTGCCCAGCTCGGGCAGCAGCCGCGCCATCTCCTGGCGCACCCAGGGCTCCATCACCAAATCCGGGCGCTGCTGGTACATGCGGCGCACGTGGCGCGAGGTGGAGGCGTAGGGCACGTGCACGTCGCCCGGGCGCCCCTCGAGCACGAGGTAGGCGCCCTTGGTGGCGGCGAAGTCGCGCGCGAGCCGGCTCTTGCCCATGCCCGGCGGGCCGCTGAGGAAGATCATCTGCCCGGCCTCCCACGCGGCCTCGAGCTGGCGCCACGCGGCCTCGCGCCCCGCGAGCACCGGCGGGCGCAGCACGGTGGCGGGCAGCGCGGCGCGCGAGGGGCGCGGCACGCTCTGCACGCTGCCGCGCGCCCGCTCGATGTCGCGCGCGAGCGCGGCCGTCTCCGGCATGGGCTCCGCCTCGTACTCGCGCTTCAGCATCTCGCGGCACTGCGCGTAGAGGCCGAGCGCCGCGATGCGGTCACCGAGCAGGTAGTGCAGCCGCATGAGGCGGCGGTAGGCGTCCTCGGAGTGCGGCTCGCGCGCGAGCATGCGCTCGGCGAGGCTGAGCGCGAGCGAGTACTCGCCGGCGAGCTCCAGCTGCTCCACCTCGCGGCCGGCCGCGCGCCGCTGCAGCGCCGCCATGCGCTCGCGCACCCGCTGCAGCCAGGCGTCGAACTCGTGCAGGTCCGAGTAGTCGTGGGCGCCCATCAGCTCGCCCTCGAGCGTGCCCTCCAGCGCGAGCCCCGCCACGCTGCGCCCGTCCTCCACCGCCTCCTCGAAGGCGAGCGCGTCCACCTCGCCGACGCCCGTGAGCTCGAGGATGTCGCGGCCCTCCACCAGGTCCGTGCCCGTGGCCACGCGCAGCCGGCGCAGCAGCTGGCGCATGTTGTTGCGCGCCGTGGGCTCCTCGGACTCGGGCCACAGGAGCTGCGCGAGCCGCGCGCGCGGCGTGGGGCCCTCGAAACAGAGGTAGGCCAGCAGGCCCGCTGTCTTGCGCTCCGGGGTGAGCTCGGTCCCTGCCCCGCGCAGCACCACGCCGCCCAGCAGCTGCAGGCGCCAGCCCAGATTCACGCTCTCCACGAGTGCCCCGCTCCCTGTGCAACGGCAGGCCTCACGGCCCGCAACCTCACGGCATTTTCCTACCGGCACCACACCGGAAGTCCCGAATTGAAATGGGTCCGGGATCCTCGCGCAAGGCCTCGTGGAGGCGAGGAGCGCAGCGAGGTGAGGCAATGTGCGGCAGCGGCGCGAGGAACCCCCATCCGCGCGCGCCCGGGGGTGCCCCACGCCGGGGAGCTCCACGCGCTTCGCACCGCGGAGGGCGGCGGCCCCGCGGGTGAAGGGAGAGGTGGGCAAGCCGGGCGAACCTGTCTGCTGGGCGAGAGAGCGCACACCGGGAGCGCGCAGGCCCACATTGCCGGCGCCTGGAGGGCCGCGTAGATGAACGTCCCCGATGAGCATCCTGCAGGGCCCGCCGCCGAGCACTCTGCCGTCCCAGCCCTCCGCGCGCGCGGCCTACCGCGAGTCGCTGCTGCGGGCGGCGCCCCGGCGCGTGCGCCTCATCTGCCTGGATGGCTTCGCGGCGGGGGTGGGGTGCCTCGCGCTGGACCTGCTCTACGTGCGCGCCGGGATGCACCCCCTGGCGATGACGGCGTGGGAGGCGGCGCTGGTGCGCCTCCCGCTGCTGCTCATCCCGCTCGCGTGGATCGCGCTCTCGTACGTCGTGCGCGGGCGCGCGCTCATGCGGGGCGCCTTCTGGTTCACGGCGCTGTTCGCCGTGGGCAACGAGGCGGCCTTCTACGTCCAGGGGCTCAACGGCACGGCCATCCACGCGCTCTACTTCGTGCTGGCGGCGATGGCGGGCCTGTCGCTCTTGCCGGTGGGGCGGCGCGGGCGCCAGTCCTACGCCGCGCTGATGTTCCTCGCGCACCTGGGGCTGGACCTGGGGTCGGGCAAGGCCAGCTCGATCAACGCCCTGGCCTTCGACCTCGCAGGCCTGGCGACGTACGCGTCCATCTACTTCGTGCTCGAGGCGCACTTCCAGGGCCACCGCCGCCAGTTCTACCTGCGCGCGCAGGTGACCGAGACGCTGCACTCGCTCGAGGCCTCGCGCACCAAGGTGGCCGAGGCCGGAGGGCTGCTGGCCGGCTCCGCGCAGGACCTGGACGGCACCACGCGCGCGCTGAGCACGCAGGCCTCGGACCTGCGCCAGGAGGCCGAGCGCATCGCGCAGACGGGCGAGCGGCTCGCGCGCTCGGCGGATGCGCTGGCGGAGCAGGCGCGCACGAGCGCCGAGCACAGCCAGGAGGCGCAGCGGCACACCGGGGACATCGACCAGCTGGTGGCGGCGCTCACCGGCGGCATGGCCGCGGTGGAGGAGGCGGTGAAGAGCGCGACCACCAGCGTGCGCCGGCTCGAGGGCTACTCCACGGACGCGCTGCAGTTCGTGGAGGTCATCCGGGAGATCTCCGCGCAGACCAGCGTGCTCGCCTTCAACGCGGGCCTCGAGGCGATGCACGCGGGCGTGCACGGGCGCGGCTTCTCGGTGGTGGCGGCGGAAGTGCGCCGGCTGAGCGCGGAGAGCGGCCGCAAGAGCTCCGAGGTGGGCCGGCTGGTGAGTCGCATGGCGCAGCACATCCAGGAGGCGCTCGCCTCCGCGGAGCACATCTCGGAGACCACCGGGCGCTTCCTGCCGCTGCTGGAGACGGCGCGCGGCACGCTCAACGCCATCCAGGGCATCGTGGGGCGCCAGAGCACGGACTCGCACGCGAGCGTGGACGAGGCGGGCCGCCAGGCGCGCGACACCGCCGCCATCAGCGAGGCCGGGGCGCGGCTGCGCGCGCTGGTGGAGGCGCACGCGCGCATGAGCACCGACGTGGCCACGACCGTGTCGCGCCTCGCCGGGCTCTCCACCGACCTGCAGGGGCTGCTGCCCCAGGCCTCCCCGCCCCCGCGCGCCTGAGCCTCCTCGCGGGGCTCGGCGGCCCGTCTGGCGGCCCGGCGCAGCAGCCTGGCCGGCGGGAGGGGGTGCCGGCGGTGCGCGGGGGTGGCTACCCATGCGGCATGCGGGAGCGCGTGCACAGGACGGCAGGCCGGGTGCTGCAGGGGCTGCTGCTCGCGGCGCTCGCCACGGGCTGCACCACGGCCCAGAAGAAGTCCCTCATCTCCACGGCCATCGAGGACGAGGGTCAGCGCAAGCAGGCGCTCGAGGCCACCATCCGCGTGTTCGACGAGAACCCCGAGTACGTGGACGAGATGTTCAAGCTGATGATCAACCACAAGACGAGCCTCAACCGCTTCCTCACGGTGAGCGCGAGCGGCCTGGACGACCCGCAGTTCGCCGCGCTCATGGCCCGGCACCTGGTGAAGGAGCCCAAGTCGCTCGCGGAGGTCTTCGTGCAGCTGCTCGAGGCCTCGAAGGACGCGCCCGAGGCGCGCAAGGCCATGGCCGGAGCGATGATGCAGCGCCCCGGGCTCGTGGCGGACACGGTGCTCGCGCGCCCCGAGGCGCTCGTGCCGACCATGGTGGCGATCGTGGACGCGCTGGGGCGTCACCCCGAGGCGCAGGGCGCCTTCCTGCAGGCGATGCGCGAGCGCAAGGACCGCATCAGCGCGCTGCTGCTCTCGGACAAGGAGACGCTCGCGGCGGTGATGGCCGCGATGGCGCGCCAGGGGGTGAAGGACAATGGCTTCGCGCAGGAGCTGCGCGAGCTGTTCGGTGCGAAGGACGACCGCACGCAGGGCGGCAGCGGCGGTGCGCCGCCGCCCGCGCCGAAGAAGTAGCGCGCGGCGTCAGTCGTCGTGCTTGCGCGCGCCCTTGCCCTTGCCCTTGTGGCGGCAGGTCTCGCCGTCCCAGTACTGGCTCGGCTTGCACTCCTTGCTCGAGGAGGAGGACGTCACGGACTGGCGCGAGCGGCCCACCTCGCTCCAGCGGTGGTTCGAGCAGCCGCCGAGCAGCAGCGCCGCAGCGGTGGTGGTGGTGAGCAGGAGGGTCGTCTTGAGAGAGGTCTTCATGGCGGGCGCGAACCCTAGCCAACGCGTGCGCGCGTGAGGAGTGGGTGGCGCCGGGCCCGCTCGCCTGCTGCGGACGCGCGCCTTCATCTGCCTACACGGGGCAGCGGGGTCGACCTGCCGGCGCCACTCCCTGTAGCCTGCGGCCCGCGTGGCCGCTCCCGAACGACAGACGAAGCATCGCAAGATTGGCGCCTACCGCGTGCTGGGTGAGCTCGGCCGCGGCGGCATGGCCCTGGTGTACCGCGGCCTGCACGAGGGGCTGCAGCGCGAGGTGGCCATCAAGGAGCTGCTGCCCGAGGTGCTCGCGGACCGCGAGGCCCTCAGCCGCTTCCGCCGCGAGGCGTTCGCGCTCGCCGCCTTCCGCCACCAGAACATCGTGACGCTCTACGACCTGGTGGAGAAGAACGACCTGCCCTTCATGGTGATGGAGTACGTGGACGGGCCCACGCTGCAGGGGCTCATCCGCGAGGGCGCGCTCTCGCCCGAGGTGGCGGCCGTGGTGGGCGCGCGCATCGCGAGCGCGCTGGACCACGCGCACTTCCGCCACATCATCCACCGCGACCTCAAGCCCGGCAACGTGATGCTCACCAAGTCCGGCGAGGTGAAGCTGATGGACTTCGGCATCGCGAAGGACGCGGGGCTGGAGGCGCTCACGAAGCAGGGCTTCGCGGTGGGCACGCCCTCGTACATGTCCCCCGAGCAGGTGACGGGCGGCGCCATCGACGGGCGCACCGACCTCTTCTCGCTGGGCGTGCTGCTCTACGAGGCGCTCAGCGGCGCGCGCCCCTTCCAGGGCAAGACCGCGGGCGAGGTCTTCGCGCGCGTGCGCGACGGCCACTACCTGCCGCTCTCCAAGGTGGCCCCGCACGTGCCGCGCGAGCTCGCGGAGATCGTGCGCCGCGCGATGCAGACGAAGCCCAAGGACCGCTACGCGGACGCGGCCGCCATGCGCCGCGCGCTCGAGGCCTACCTGGTGCGCGCGGTGAAGGTGAGCCACTCGGCGCTGCTCGTCGCCTTCCTGCGCGAGCGCGGCAAGCTCACCGAGACCGAGGCGCTCGCGCACCTCACCCAGGCGGAGCTCAAGCGGCTCGAGGGCCGCGGGCGCGTGAAGCGCCTGCTGCGCCGGCTCAAGTGGACGGCCGCGCTGCTCGCCCTGGGCGGCGCGGGCACCGGGCTCTGGGCCACCCAGGCAAAGTGGCTGCCGCTGGTGCACACGCTGTTGCAGCACTGACCCCGCAGTCCCCACCCGGAGGCCCCGTGGCCAAGGTCGTCCTCTTCGTGCTTGCCCTCGCCGCGGTGCTCACCGTGGCCCACTACGGGCTGGAGACGCGCGCGCCCGCCGCGTCCCCCGAGGTGCCCACCCGGCAGCTGCAGAACGTGCGCGAGGCGGCCTCGCGCATCGAGACGGGCGCGCAGCAGCGCGCGGACGAGGCGCTGCAGCGCACCGCCTCGGACGCGCCGGCCGGGCAGTAGGCGCGCGCGCTAGCGGCCGGCCTTCACGAGGCGGCCGCGGCCGGGCAGCGCCACCGGCGCGCGGCGCTTGGCTGAGGCGGGCCGCGGGGCGGAGGCGGCACGCCCCGCCTTGTCGTGGCGCACGGTGACCAGCGTGGTGATGCCGCCGCGCACGAAGAAGGTGCCCTCGATGGTGAGGTGGCGCGGGTCCACCGCCTCGATGATGTGGTTCGCGATGTCGTTGGTCACCTTCTCGTGGAAGGCGCCCTCGTTGCGGAAGCTCCAGAGGTAGAGCTTGAGGCTCTTGGACTCCACGCACAGCTGGTCCGGCACGTAGCGGATCTCGAAGCTCGCGAAGTCCGGCTGGCCCGTGAGCGGGCACAGGCAGGTGAACTCCGGGCACTCGAAGGTGATCTCGTAGTCGCGCTCGGGGTTGGGGTTGGGGAAGACCTGCAGCTCCTTGGTGGGCTGGGTCACGGTCTGGGGCTGACGCTGCGAAGGCATGGCGCGGGCGTTTACCACAGGGCATCCGGAGGCGCGCGCGGCTGGAGATTTCCAGGCTCCCTGCGCTCCCCTCGGCTGCCTGTCTGCCCCGCCTGTCGAGGGGCGGACGTCGCTGCCCGGCGGCCCTGGCCGCGGCCGGGGGAACGCGCTGTCCTCTGCCCCAGCGCCCCGCCTCCCCCGGCCCCCCCTGCCATGCCCCACTCGGACCTCTCGCGCCTGCTGCCGCTGCTGCCCCAGGCGGTGCTGCGCGTGGACGGCCGGCTGAACGTGACCTGGGTGGAGGCGGACTTCACCCGCAAGACGGGGGTGGTGCTGGAGGTGGGCGGCGCGCTGCTGGATGCGCTCGAGCAGGGGCGCGGCCGCGACGCGCTGGAGCACGCGGTGCGCGAGGGGCGCGCGCACGCGGGGCACGTGCTCACCTGCGCGCTGCGCCAGGTGCGGGTGCAGGTGCAGCCGGTGGGGGCGGCGGAGGGCGGCGGCGCGCTGCTGGTCCTCGAGCCCAGCGGCGTGGACGACGAGGTGGCCTTCAGCCGCGCGCTGCAGGAGATCGCGCGCGCGGTGAGCGAGACGCTGGAGGTCAACAGCGTGTGCGCCGCGGCCGTCATCGCCCTGGTGCGCTGCGCGCAGGTGCAGCGCGCCGAGGTCTACCTCTCGGAGGCGGGCCAGGGCCTGCGGCGCGTGGCGGTGAGCGACCTGGCGGCGCCGGGGGCCGCGCCCGAGTCCCCGCTCGAGCCCGAGGCGGACGCGTTCCAGAAGGCGCTCGCCACCGGGCAGCCGCAGATCGGCATCCAGCGCGGCTACGGCGATGCGATGGGCTGCCTCTTCGCCGCGCTGCCCCTGGTGGCCCAGGGCCGCACGGTGGGGCTGCTGCTGCTCTACAAGGCGCAGGGCACGGCCTTCAGCGTGCGCGAGCTGGACCTGTGGAGCGCCGCGGCGGGGCAGCTCGCGGTGGCGGTGGAGAACGCGCGGCTGCTGCGCGAGGCCCAGAGCGCCCTCAAGGTGCGCGAGGAGTTCATGTCCATCGCGAGCCACGAGCTCAAGACGCCCCTCACCCCGCTGAAGCTCAGCCTCTGGGGCATGGAGCGCCGGCTCGCCGCGGGCCAGCCCGTGGAGCTCTCCACGGTGCTCAAGTGCAAGCGCCAGGTGGACCGGCTCGCGGGGCTGGTGGACCACTTGCTGGACGCGAGCCGCCTCGAGCTGGGCAAGCTCTCGCTGCAGCGCGCGCCCCTGGAGCTCGCGCAGCTCGTCGCCGAGGTGGTGGACCAGTTCCGCCACGCCTTCGGCCGCAGCATCACGCTCGCGGTGCCCGCCGAGCGGCTCTGGGTGCAGGGCGACCGCGACCGGCTCGAGCAGGTGCTGGTGAACCTGCTGGAGAACGCGCACAAGTACAGCCCCGCGGCCGAGCCCATCGCGGTGGAGGTGGGGGCGCTTCCGGACGGGACCGGGGGCGAGGGCGACGTGTGCCTGCGCGTGCGCGACCGCGGCATCGGCATCCCGGGCGCGGACCAGTCCCAGGTGTTCCAGCGCTTCTACCGCGCGCGCAACGCGAGCCACCGCAACTTCGGCGGCCTCGGGCTGGGGCTCTTCATCAGCCGCTCCATCGCACGCATGCACGGCGGCGAGCTCGCGCTCACCAGCACCGAGGGCGCCGGCGCCTCCTTCACCCTCACGCTGCCGCGGCTCCCGGCGGTGGAGGTGGCGGCGCTGCCCCGGCGCGTGCTGCTGCTGGACGAGGACCGGGAGCAGGAGGCCGAGGCGGAGCGGGTGCTGCGCGCGCAGGGCTACGAGGTGCTCGTCGCCCGCGACGGCGCCGAGGCGCTGCGCAAGGCGGCCACCGGCGCGGTGGACCTGGTGCTCCTGAGCGCGAGCGCGGAGCCCACCCAGGCGGGCGTGTTCCTGGAGACCTTCGCCACGCTGCCGCGCGCGCGCCCCGTGCCCCTGCTGCTCGCAGGCACCGAGCGCCCCGGCTGGGCCGGCCCCGCCGCGCCCCTCTGCCCCCGGCCCTACCGCGCCGAGGAGCTCGCGCGCGCGGTGCGCCAGCAGCTCGGCGCGTCCTTCTCGCAGGACTGAGGCGCGCCCGCACCCCGGGTGCGGGCGCGCGGTCGCGAACGTGCGCGCCCGGGTGGAGCAGGTATCCTCGCGCGCATGTCCGCGTGTCCGTGCTGCCTCGAGGCGCTGAAGCCTGCCTTCCTCGGGCTGGGCGGCCGGCGCCTCGCGTCCACCGCGTGCGCGCTGTGCGCCGAGCGCGTGTGCGAGGCCTGCCTGCGCCCCGCGCTGCTCGAGGCGCCGGCGGCAGCCACCGCCCTGCGCAGCGCCGCCCCCGCGCGCCGCCGCGGCCTCGCGTGCGCGGCGTGCCTCTACGCGCGCGCGCTGGCGCGAGGGGAGCCTCCGCCCTGCGAGGAGCCCGCGGGCCACCGCCAGCGCGCGCGGCGGCGCGCCTGCCCGCACGCGCGGCGGGTGCGCTGGATGCTGCACTGCCCGGACTGCGGCGAGCCGTCGCGCTGGGAGCCCGAGGGGGACGACCCTCGCTGCGATGCGTGCGGCGCGCCCTCGCACGCGGACTTCAACGCCTGCTTCGCGTGCGGTGAGTCCTTCGGCGAGCACCACCCCGCGGGCGACGCCGCGGGAGGCTACGCGCTGGACTACGCATGCGACGCGCGCGGCTGCGGCGGCAGCGTCGGGTGGCAGATGCCCCACTGCCCGTGGTGCGGCGAGCCGCAGCGCTGGCCCGCCGAGGACGAGGCGGCACCGGCGCTCGCCTGCAGCGCGTGCGAGGCGCTGCTCGAGCCGCACTGGGCCTGCTGCGCGGCGTGCGGCGAGGAGGCCCCGCTGCCCGAGGCCTGCGCCGCCTGCGCTGCCTCGCTCGCGCAGGCGGACGCGGCGGCGCGCTGCGAGGGCTGCCGCCTCCTCGTGTGCGACGGGTGCTTCTCCGAGTGGCTCCTGCCCCATGCCGCGGAGCCCTCCCTCCTGTGCGCCGACTGCGCCGAGCGCCTCGGCGCCACGGCCGCCGCGCCGCTGGAGGAGGAGCCCGAGGGCGGCGGCGCGGACGAGGCCGAGGAGGCTGCGGACGAGGAGCCGGACGAGGCGCCGGACGCGGCGCGCGACGAGGCTCCGGACGAAGCTCCGGACGAAGCTCCGGACGAAGCCTCAGGGGGGCACGGCGACGCGCACGCCGAGGCACCGCTCTCCCCGTGGGAGGTGCTGGGCGTGGCGCCGGGCACGCCGCTCGCCGAGGTACGGCGCGCCTACCACGCGCTCGTTGCGCAGTACCACCCGGACAAGGTGGCGCAGCTGGGGCCGAAGCTGCAGGCGCTGGCGCTGGAGGAGACGCGCCGGCTCAACCTCGCGTGGGAGCAGCTGCGCGCCCGGGGGCCCTGAGGCGCTGAGCCCCGGACGTCCCGCTCAAGGCCCTCCGTCGGGCACCGGCGGGCAGAGGCCGCCGTCGCTGCCCTCGTCCACCTGCCCGTCGCAGTCGTTGTCGAGCCCGTCGCAGCGCGTCTCCTCGAGCTCGTAGTCGGGGCCGTAGTCCGCCTCCGTGCACTGCTGCGCCACGAGTCCGTCCACGCAGGGGCGCAGGGCGCCCGCGCACACGCCCTCGCGCAGCTTGCAGGGCAGGTTCTGGAAGGCGTCGTTGCAGGCCTCGCCCGGGAGCAGGTAGCAGACCTGCTCGATGCAGGTGAAGCCCGGGGCGCACTGGCCGTTGCCGATGCAGACGGGAGGGACCTTGGTGAGCTCCTCGTGCGGGTCCACCGGCTTGCAGGCGCCCAGCGCGAGCAGCAGGGCGAGCTGCAGCGAGGCGAGGCCGGTGATGCGGCGGCCGCGGCGCGGGCCGCTCATCGCGCGCCTCCTGGCGGGGGCGGCGGGAGCTCGAGCGGCGGGGGCGGGCCAGAGGAGGGCTGCTCCGGCGACGCCTGCGGGGACGGCGTCTCCGGAGGCGGGGGCGGGCTGCGGAAGAAGAAGTAGCTCACCGCGGCACCGGCGAGCGAGAGCGCGGCGCCACCGAAGGCGAGGTCCGCGATGATCGCCTGCCGCCTCGCCTCCACCAGCTTGTCGTAGGCGGCCACCTGGTAGGCCTCCTTCAGGGCCTCCTCGTGGGTGTTCTTGGAGCGCGCGCCGAAGAAGAGGCCTCCTCCGGCGAGAACGACCGACACCCCCAGCAGGGCGATGTGGCGGAGGTTGCGGCGGCGCATCACCTCGCGCTCCTGCTTCGTGAGCGGGCGCTTCACCGGTGGGTCCGCGCGCAGCGCCGCGCTCGGCACCGAAGCCGGCGCCGGAGCGCGGGGGGCAGGGGGGAGCAGCGGCTGTGCCCAGGCGGCGGCGTGCGCCGCGAGCAGGAGCCCCGCGGCGAGCGGCAGGACGCGCGAGTGGGTGTTCATGGCCGGGAGGACATAGTCACCGCCCGCAGCGAGGCCCCACCTCACCGCGCACCCGGAGCGTCGCCCAGTGCGCGCTCGCGCGCCGCATTGCTGGCCGCCGGACGCGAGGGGTGGACCCGGGGACGAGGGCGCCCTCGCGCCTCAGGCCGCGTGCAGCACGCGGAAGTCCGCCACCGGCACGCCCGCGCCGGCGAGCAGCGCGCGCGCCCGCGGGTGCAGGAAGGTGTGCAGCTCCACCTCGCGCTGCTGCGCGTAGCCGCTCTGCAGCGTCTCGGGGGCGTAGCCCGGGTGGCACATCAGCTCCACCACGCCGTCTGAGGGCAGCGCGGCGAGCCGGCGCTCCAGCTCGTCCAGGGTCCAGTAGGCCTCGGCGCCCGCGTCTCCGATGAAGTGATCGTTGGTGCGCACGCCGCGCGCCTGCAGCGCCGCGCGCATGGCCGGGTCGATGGAGCGCACCGGCAGCCCCGCCGCGCGCGCCGCGCTCGCGAGCCCCTGCAGCACGTCCGGATGGCGGTGCAGGTGCTTGTGCACGTCCACGTGCGTGGCCGGCCGCCCCAGCAGCTGCTCGAGGCGCTGCAGCTGCGCGTGCGCCTCCGCCTCCACCACCTCGGGCGGCAGCGCCGCCGCCTGCGCCTCGCTCAGCTGCCCGCGCGAGAGCAGGTGCTCCGGGAAGCCCGCGCTCAGCGGCGCGCCGCGCGCCAGGTTCAGGTGCAACCCGATTGCAAGAGCGCCGCCGCCCTCGCGCACCTGCTGCGCCGCGGCGAGGGAGTGCGGCGTGTTGACCATGAAGGTGGTGCTGCTGACCACGCCCTCGCGCAGCGCGCGCAGGATGCCGCGGGTGACGGCCGGGTCGTAGCCGAGGTCGTCGGCGTTGAGGATGAGCGCGCGCGCGGGCAAGGGCAGGGCCTTTCCGGGTCAGGACGCCACATCTGGCGGCGCGCGTCCAGGCACACCGCCCGGCCCGGGGCCGCCCCGGGGCGGCGCGCGCTGCGCCCGCCTGCCGGGCTGCCTCCGGGCGCACACGCTCGGGCTCCTCGCGCGGCTGTCGGGATGCTAACGTCCGGAGGCGTTGCGCGTGGGCTCTGACCGTCGGGGGCGGGCAGGGCGCGCTCAGCCTGTCCTTTCCCCCGGAGGGTCGTTGGGCACCGTCCTCAAAGGTGGCGTCGTCGTCGAGCTGGAGCCAGCCACGGTGGAGCGCGCCGACCTGCGCATCGAGGGCGAGCGCATCGTGGAGCGCGCCCCGGAGCTGCAGCCCGGCCCGGGCGACGAGGTCATTGCCCTGTCCGGAAAGCTGGTGCTGCCCGGCCTGGTGAGCGCGCACAGCCGCCTGCACGCGCACCTCGCGCGCGGCCTGCCCCAGCCCCAGCCGCCGCCGGACGGCTACGGCGCCTACCAGGAGCGCGTGTGGTGGCCCTACGTGAGCGCGCTGGACCTGGACGCGGTGCAGGCCGCGGCGCAGGCGGGCGCGCTCGAGGCCCTGCAGAGCGGCACCACCTGCCTCTTCGACCTGCACAGCTCGCCGCGCGCCGTGGGCGGCAGCCTGGTGCGCGTGGCGCGCGCGCTGCACGAGGTGGGGGTGCGCAGCGTGCTCTCCTACGCGGTGACGGATGCGGCCGGGCCACAGGGGCGCGAGGAGGGGCTGGAGGAGGCGGTCACCTTCGCGCGCAAGGCGCGCGGGCGCTTCCGCGGCCAGGTGGGCGCGGGGCCCCTGAGCTACCTCGCGGACGATGCGCTGCAGGCGCTCGCGCACGCGGTGGCCATGACCGGGCGCGGCATCCACCTGCCGCTCGCCGAGGACCCGCTGGACGAGAAGCTCTCGCAGGAGCGCTACGGCGCCGCGCCGGTGTCGCGCCTGGTGGGCGCGGGGCTGCTGGGCCCGAGCAGCGTGCTCGCGCACGTGGGGCACCTCGCCTGGCCCGAGCTCTCGCAGGTGCTCACCACGGGCGCGTGGGTGGTGCACACGCCGCGCTCGAACATGGGCCACGAGGTGGGCTACGCGCCGGCGCTCAAGTTCGGCGCGCGCGCGAGCCTCGGCGCGGACACGCTGGGCGCGGACCTCTTCGCCGAGGCCCAGACCGCCTACCTGCGCTCGCGCGAGGCCGGCCAGCCCATCGACGTGCTGCGCTACCTCGCCAACGGCCACCGCCTCGCCTCGCAGGTGTTCGACCTGCCCGTGGGGCCGCTGCGCGCGGGCGCGGCGGCGGACCTGATGGTGCTCGACTACCGCCCCAGCACCCCCATGGCGCCCGAGAACCTCGCCTGGCACGTGGTGTTCGGCCTCTCGGCGCGCCACGTGGAGGCGGTGATGGTGGAGGGCGGCTGGCGCGTGTGGGCCCGCCGTCCGCTCTCCGTCAATCCGGACGTGGTGGCGGATCAGGCGCGCGAGGCCGCGGCCCACGTGTGGAGCCGCATGCAGCGCCCGCCCCCTCCGACCTGACCTGTACCCGGAACCAGGTCACTGTCCGACCCGCAGCAGAGCGCCCTGCTGCCCAGCAGGCGAGCGTCCTTCAGCGACCAAAGATCCTGGAGCTTTCCTGTCTCCCGGTACATCGCCCTTGCCGTGATCCACCCCCCTGTCCTACCTCCGCTCCCACGGGCGAGGTGCAGGGAGGCGGGATGGCGACGAGCGGTGCGGACTGGCGGCCAGGGCTGAGCATGGCCCTCAACCGGGTCTACGATCTGGTGGCAGTGACGCTGGCGACGGTGGGGACGGCGGTGCTCGAGGGAGACCACCTCGGGCCGCAGCTGGGCGCCTTCACGCTGTTCGCGCTCGCGGTGTGGAGCGCCGGCAGCTTCGTGGTGAGCTACTACGATCCCTGGGCCGAGCGCGAGGCGCTGGACGAGAGCGCGCTGCTGCTGCTGCTCTCCTTCGCGGTCGCCGTGGTGCTCTGGTTCCTGCAGGTGAGCCTGGATGGCTACGTGGAGCTGCCGGCGGTGAGCCACCTGCTGCTGGTGCTCTGGCCCATGGTGCTCGCCCCCCGGCTGCTGCTCTTCCGCCGCCTCGCCCTGCGCGAGCAGCCCCTGGACGAGGTGCTGGTGGTGGGGGCGGGGCCGCTCGGGCGCTGCACCGCGGAGGACCTGCAGCTGCGCCCCCGCGCCCGCCGGCGCGTGGTGGGCTTCCTCGCCTTCGCGAGCGACGCGCGCGCGGACACGGTGGAGGGCGTGCCGGTGCTGGGACGCGCCGAGGAGCTGGAGCAGGTGCTGCGCACCCGCCCGGTGAGCGAGGTCTACCTCGCGGGCCACGCTGCCCGGGACGCGGACGCGCTGCAGGCGGCCATCCGCACCTGCGAGCGGCTCGGCGTGCCCTTCGCGCTGCCGGCCTGCTCCTTCCGGCTGGGGCGCGCGCGGGCGCTGCTGCCCGGCAGCTCGCGCGACGGCTACATCCACTACGTCACCCACGCCCCGCACCACCTGCCGCGCGCCTTCAAGCGCCTCTTCGACATCGTGGTGAGCGCGAGCGCGCTGCTCGCGCTCGCGCCGCTGCTCCTGGTGGTGGCCGCGCTGGTGAAGCTCACCAGCCGTGGGCCCATCTTCTTCAAGCAGGTGCGCGTGGGGCTGCACGGGCGGCAGTTCCACATGTTCAAGTTCCGCACCATGGTGGTCAACGCCGAGGCGCTGCGCGAGAAGCTGCTCGCGCTCAACGAGCAGGCGGGGCCCGTCTTCAAGATGAAGAAGGACCCGCGCATCACGCGCGTGGGCGGCTTCCTGCGCAAGCACTCCATCGACGAGCTGCCCCAGCTCATCAACGTGCTGCGCGGGGACATGAGCATCGTGGGGCCCCGCCCGCCCATCCCGAAGGAGGTCGCGCAGTACGAGGCCTGGCAGTACCGCCGCCTCTCCGTGCGCCCCGGCCTCACCTGCATCTGGCAGGTGAGCGGCCGCAACGAGATCTCCTTCGAGGAGTGGATGTACCTGGACATGCGCTACATCGACCACTGGAGCCTCTCGCAGGACATCGGTCTCATCTTGAAGACCGTGCCGGTGGTGCTCACCGGGCGCGGCGCGAGCTGAGCGCTGCGGGTGCTGCGCCGGCATGACACCCGGGGCGCAGCGCACAGAGGCTCGGCCAGTGCCTGTGCTCGCGTGCGTCACCCCTGCACGGGCTCCGCGGGCCTGGAGGGGCGTCGGGACCGAAAGGGTGACGGAGCGCTGCGGCCGCTCGCGGTGGGGCGTCGCCAGCGATGCGTCGCTCAGGGGTGACACGTTGGCGATGCGTGCATGAGGGCGAGCCCCTCGCGGCGCACCGCCAGGACCGAAGCCTCCTTCCACGGCCGCCCGCGCGGGGCTCTCGCGTGGAGCGAAACGCCCGTTCTACGCGAGCGCTCTCCGGCTCCGGGCCGGGCCCTTCACTCTGCGTGTGGGCACGCTCGGGAGCGGCGGCCCGCGGCGCGCAAAAACGTAAAATAGGATTTTACCTTTTTGCATCACGCGCCGGTCCGCGCCCGGGAGGGGCGTCTCCTTTCGAGACAGCCGTCCCGCACGTCGTGGACGGCTTCTCCCACTCAGAGAAGCCCCGTTCCCTCCCGGCCTCTCCGGCTCGAGGCCGTGCCGCTCGCGCCACTCTCGCGCGTCCCGCGAGCCGAGCGCGTCGCTGACGGCACGGCCTCGCGGAGCCGCAACCGACCTGCCTCAGGAGGACACGGGCGCGCGCCGCCTCAGGGCAGCAGCACGCTGCCCAGGAAGCGCTCGCGGCCGCACAGCGCGAGCGTGCGGCGCGAGGCCTCGAGGTCGTCGCCGAGCGCGCTGCACAGGAGCGCGGCCTGCGCGCCGTGCACCAGCGCGAGCGCGGCGGGGCTCTCGAGCGGCGGATCCACCACCAGCAGCGAGCGCGCGCCGCCCGCGAGCTGCGCCGCGTGCGCCTCGCGCCAGGCGGTGAAGCTCTCCAGCGAGAGGCCCCGCGCATCGAGCAGCTGCAGCGCCTCGACGGGGTAGGAGAGCGAGGCGGCCTGGACCAGCGCCTCGGCGGCTGCGTGCGCCCGGAGCGAGCCGCCGGGGCTCACCAGCACCAGCGAGCGCCAGGCGCCCGCTGCCCGCACGCGCGTCCACACCTGCTGCAGCGCGAGCAGCGCCTCGGAGGAGCGCGCGGGTGCAGCCGCGGTCGCGACCGCTGCCGTCTCGACGGCGGCGCTCTGCGGCGCGCTGCCGGGCGTCCGGGGTGCGGCACTGGAGGGAGCGGTGGTGAGCAGGAGCGGTGACATCACGGAGCGGGCGGACCTCGGTCGTGCGCCAACCTATGCATCGTCCAACGCTGAGCAAGGCCGCGCAATCTGCGTCGATGTGCCCCGGGGTGCCGCAGGCGCGCACCCGCGCGCACCCGTTGCCTGCGGCGCGCGCGGGGGCGCACCGGAGGGCTAGGACCCGGTGCTCGCCGCGGTGTCGGATAGGCGCACTTGCATCGGCGGAGTGCCTCCCTACCTTGGGCTGCGGGATCAGGCGGCCGACTCTGGGCCTGCAGCCCGCGAAGGCAGGGAGTGGAGATGACGCAGTCTCGTAAGACCGTACTGCTCGTGGAGGATGCCCCCGCGGTGCGCAGTGCCCTGCGCCGCTGCCTCGAGGCGCTGGGCCACGAGGTGCGGGAAGCCGCCGACGGGCGGGCCGCGCTGGAGGAGCTCACGCGCCGCGCGCCGGACCTGGTGGTGCTGGACCTGGTGCTGCCGCAGGTGTCCGGCTACGAGGTGTGCGAGGCGCTGCGCGCCTCCAGCGCCGAGGCCCACCGCAACGTCCCGGTGCTGGTCATCAGCGGGCGCGTGCTGCCCGAGGACCGCGCCGAGGCGCTGGAGGCCGGGGCGGACGCCTTCCTCTCCAAGCCCTTCGGGCTCACGGAGTTCCGCGCCCGCGTGGAGACGCTGCTGCGCGGTGCGGCCGTGCGCAGCGCGCGCCCGGTGCCCGCGCTCGGTGCGAGCAGCACCAGCAGCGCGCCGCGCCTCGCGCTCGTGCGCTGAGGCGCGCGGGGCCGCTACAGCAGGCCCCGCGGGGGAGCGGACGTCAGGTGCGCTCGAGCGCCGGGGCCGGCGCGGGCAGCTTCTCGCTCGCGGCCTGGGCGGCATCCTTCGCGGCGTCCTTCGCCGTGTGGAAGGCCTCCCGCACGCGCTCGCCCGCGGCCTGGGCGTTCTTCTTGCCCCAGCTCCAGTACGAGGTGCTCGCGTCCAGGGCCGCGCGCTGCTCGGGGGTGTAGCGCAGGTGGGCGTACTTCACGCTCTCGCTGGGCACGCGCAGATCCTTCACCACGCCGAACCAGCTGAGCACCTTGAGCGAGTAGTAGCTCAGGTCCACCTCCCACCAGAACCAGCCCTGGTTGGCGGTGTTCTGGTGGTAGTGGTGGTTGTTGTGCCAGCCCTCGCCCAGGGTGATGAGCGCGAGCAGCCAGTTGTTGCGGCTGGTGTCGGTGGTCTTGTAGCGCCGCTTGCCGAACACGTGGCTGAGCGAGTTGATGGTGAAGGTGCCGTGCCACAGCAGGGTGGTGGACACGAAGAAGCCCCACACCAGCATGCTGAAGCCGCCGATGAAGTAGAGCGCCACGGCGAGCGCCACGGGCGGCACCAGGTGGAAGCGGTTGAGCAGGCGCAGCTCGGGGAAGCGGCCGAAGTCCTTGATGCTGTCGTGCTTCGTCGCGCCGTACTTGTCGCAGAGGATCCACCCGGCGTGGCTCCACCAGAAGCCCTTCTGCACCGGCGAGTGGATGTCCTGCTCCGCGTCCGAGTAGCGGTGGTGGTGGCGGTGGTGCGCCGCCCACCAGAGCACGCCCTTCTGCGTGGACAGCGTGCCCACGAAGGCGAGGATGAACTGGAACACGCGCCCCGTCTTGAACGAGCGGTGGCTGAAGTAGCGGTGGAAGCCCGCGGTGATGCCCCACATGCGCAGCACGTAGAGCCCCAGGCACACCGCCACGTCGCGCGGCCGCGCGCCCACCTGGAGGACGAAGAGGCACATCAGGTGCACCCCGATGAACGGGATGGACGCGAGCCAGTTGATCTTCTCGTCGGGGGCGCGCCCCGTCTGGGCTGCGGCGGGGGCGGAGACGGCGGAATCCATGCGGGCCTCGAGGCGACAGGTGCGGAAGGAGTGGAGCCGGGCAAGCTGCTCAGCCTCACCGCCCATCAACACCCTCGCGTGTCACGGCCCTGTCAGCCGCTCGCGGATTGGCGCACGGCTGTCAGCCAGCTCTCGAAGGCGGGCTCGCCGTGCAGCGGCAGCAGGTCCTCGTCGCTCGCGGCGTAGGCCGCGTCGCGGTAGCCCAGCTCGCGCGCCCGCTCGAGCAGGCGCAGCGCGTCACGCACGTTGCGTGCGCGGGCGTAGGCGCACGCCGCGTCGTAGGCGATGTCCGGCCGCGGGGCGTGGGTGAGGGCCGCCTCGCTCACGCTCGCCGCCTCCGAGTAGGCGCCCCGGATGAAGAGCACCCGCTCGGCGCAGGCGAAGGCGGCGGCCGGGTCCACCCCGGGCAGGCGCAGGGCCTCGCCCGCACGCTCGGCGCGGATGAGGCTGCCCGCGTACTCGTGCAGCACCGTGCGGTCCCCGCTCTCGCGCCAGGCCAGCTCCCACAGCGAGAGGGCGCGCGCCTCGTCGCCCGCCAGGCTGAAGGCCGCGGCGAGCGCGTGCGCCTCCACCGGCCGGCCGCTGCCGCCCACCTGGGAGAAGTGGTCCAGCGCGGCCCGCCCCTTTCCCTCCTTGATGCACACCCAGCCGAGCAGGTGGTGGGCGCGGCTGCGCAGGTCGAGCCCCGCGCCGGACTCCGGCGAGAGCAGCGGCTCGGCGAGCCGGCGCGCCTCCTCCAGGTGCCCCGCGCGCAGGGCCTCCTGGGCCTCCTTCAGCGGGCGGGCGAGCGGGTGGTCCTCGGGCGCCGGGGCCTCTGCGCGCCGGCGCAGGCTGAGCAGCGCCTGCAGGGCCTGGAAGCCCCAGAGCCCGAACATGACGACGAGGAAGAAGGAGCCGGTGCGCAGCCCGACGAAGACCGCGAGCACGGCCATCAGCAGCGCGAGCCCCTGCGCGAGGGTGAAGCCGCGCACCGCGCCGAAGACGCGCTGGCTGAGCACGAGCGCGAGCCTTCCGCCGTCCAGCGGCAGGATGGGGACGAGGTTGAGCACCGCCCAGTAGAAGTTCGCGAACATGCCGTAGCGCAGCAGGAAGGCCGCCATGCCGGCCGGGTCGTGCAGCACCCTCAGCCCGGCGTAGCTCGCCACGCCGAGCGCGAGGCCGAAGAGGGGACCTGCCAGCGTGAGCGCGAAGTCGCGCTTCCACGGGATGGGGCCCGGGGCGTTGGGCTGGGTGTGCCCGCCGAGCCAGGCGAGCGCGATGGTGGGCTGGTAGCCGAAGAGCCGGCTGACCACGGCGTGGCCCAGCTCGTGGACGAGCACCGAGACGAAGACGATGAACATCCAGGCGAGCACGTAGCCCAGCACCGCGCGGCCGAAGCCCGGATCTGCGCTGGAGGTGAGGCCCTCGAAGGGCCAGCCCTGTGCGGCGAAGCGGCCGCGCGGGACGCTCTGGTAGGCGAGCAGCGCCGAGAAGATGAGGTGGCTGGGCTGGACCTCCACCGGGATGGGGCCGAGTCGGAAGCGAAACATGCGGAGGACCTTAACCCCCCGGGTGCAGCCGCGCAGGCGAGCCGTTGACCCCTGCAGGAAGAACCTCGCTGGGGTATAGGGCGGACCTCTCACGCATGTTGCCCATCGGTCCCTACACCCTGCCCAACCCGTACATCCTCGCGCCCATGGCGGGGGTGAGCGAGCGGCCCTACCGCGTCATCGCCTTCCGCATGGGCGCGGCGCTCTGCCCCACCGAGCTGGTGAGCGCGCAGGGGCTGATGCGCGCCAACGCGCGCACGCTCCGCTACCTGCGCTTCGACCCCGAGGTGGAGCGGCCCTACAGCCTGCAGATCTTCGGCGGGGACGTGGAGGCGATGGTGCAGGCGGCCATTCTCGGCAAGGCGCACGGCGCGCAGCTGCTGGACATCAACATGGGCTGCCCGGTGAAGAAGGTGACCAAGAACGGGGCGGGCAGCGCGCTCCTGTGCGAGCCGCACCGCGCGGCCGCCCTGGTGCGCGAGATGACGCGCGCCACGGGCCTGCCCGTCACGGCGAAGATCCGCTCCGGGTGGGATGCGAAGAGCCGCAACTACCTGCAGATGGCGGAGGTGCTGCAGGAGGCGGGCGTCGCGGCGCTCGCGCTGCACCCGCGCACCCGCGACCAGGGCTACGCGGGCAGCGCGGACTGGAGCTGCATCCGCGACATCAAGCGGCACTTCCCCACGCTGCCGCTCATCGGCAACGGGGACGTGCGCAGCGTGGCGGACGCGCACCGCATGCGCGAGACCACCGGCTGCGACTACGTGATGGTGGGGCGCGCGGCGCTCGGAAACCCGTGGATCTTCCGCGAGCTCACGGGCGGCGAGGGCCCCAGCCCCGAGGAGCGGCGCGACACGGTGCTCGCCCACCTGGCGGCCCACCTCGAGTTCGTGGGCGACCCGGTGGGCGCGGTGCGCAGCTTCCGCAAGCACCTGGCCTGGTACGCGCACGGCCTGCGCGGCGCCGCCACCTTCCGCGCCGAGGTCAACGCGCTCGAGAGCGCGGAGGCCGTGGAGGACGCGGTGCGCCGCTTCTTCGTGAGTACCGAGGCGGACCCCACGACCCTGGAGGAGCAGGACGTGGACTACCGCGCCGCGCTGGGCTGAGCGCGCCCGTTCACGGCGCCACCAGCACGCGACCCTCGCTCACCTGCCGGAAGTAGCCGCACGCGGGCGTCGCGTGGCGCTCGAGGGTGTCGAAGTCCACCCGGTAGAGCCCGAAGCGCGGCCCCCAGCCCTCGAGCCACTCGAAGTTGTCGAGCAGGCTCCAGTGGAGGTAGCCGCGCACGTCCACGCCGTCGCGGAGCGCGCCCAGCACCTGGGCGAGGTGCGCGTGGAGGTAATGGGGACGGCGCGTGCCGGTGCGGTCATCGATGCCGTTCTCCGTCACCCAGATGGGCAGGCCGTAGCGCTGCACCTCGCGCAAGAGCTGCCCCAGCCCCTCCGGGTGCTGCTCCCACCCGATGTCGGTGAGGCCGCGGCCGCGCGGGTCCTTGAAGCGGAACGCGAGGAAGGGGCGCTGCGGGAGGAAGCGCAGGTGCGCGCGGGTGTAGTAGTTCACGCCGACGAAAGCGCAGCTGCCCTGCGCCCCCGGCACGTCCGCGCGCGCCCTCGCCACGCCCGGCATGCTCACGCGCAGCTTCCCGGTGGAGAGGGCCTCGAGCAGGGCGTGGTTGTAGGCATGGGCCCCGAGCCGCACGAGCGCCCGGTCGAGCGGGTGCCAGCGCCGGTCCGGCGCGAAGGCGAGCAGGTTCTGGCTGATGCCCAGCTCCACCCTCCCCAGCACCTCCCCCAGCTCCTCGCGCGCCGCCACGTGCGCGCGCACCAGGTTCTCCAGGGCCTGCATGCAGGCGGCCGCATCCTGCAGCCCCGGAGGCATCAGTCCCTGCAGGTAGCCGCCCAGCAAGAGCACCATCGGCTCGTTGAAGCTGATGACCAGCGCATCCAGCCCCTCGAGCAGGCGCGCACACACCCGCGCGTAGGCGCGGAAGGCGGGGATGCTCTCGGGCCGGTGCCAGGGCGAGCGCGCGTGGAACCAGGTGGGGTGGGTGAAGTGGTGCAGGGTGACCACGGGCCGCAGGCCCTCGGCCTTCAGCGCGAGGAGGCGCTCGCGGTAGCCCTCGAGCACGCTTCCATCGAAGCGTCCTGGCTCGGGCTCGATGCGCGCCCACTCGAGCGAGAGGCGGAAGGCGCGCGCGCCCACCTCGCGCGCGAGCCGGTAGTCCTCCCGGTAGCGCCGCCAGTGGTCCACCGCGCGCCCGCAGCGCATGTGGGGCTCCTTCAGCCGCCCCGCGCGCTCCCACGCGCTCCAGTCGTTCTCGATTCCGCCCTCCACCTGGTAGGCGCTGGTGGCCACTCCGAAGGTGAAGGGGTCCGGGAAGCGGGTCGTCTCGCTCGGCATGCGCCCTTCGTAGCGCAGGCGTAGCGCAGCTGCAGCGCCGCCGCGGCTCGCGTGCGCGGAGCTCGCGCGTGCGGGCTCGAGGCGTTTCTCCGAGGAGAAATGCGCTCGCGAGCGCATCGCTCACGCGCGCAGGTCGCGCTCGTGCGCACTTCTCGCGCAGGCGCTACAGGCTCGTCGCACTGCAGATGCACGCTGCTGAACGCGCGCGCTCGCGAACGCGCGGAGGCCCGATTTTCAGCCTCCGCAGCGATTGCTCCAGAGGGGTGCGAAGCGCTCGACGCACCCTCGAAACGCGCGCGGATGCGGAAAATCGGCCTCGCGCGCGTGTGCGCTGCATCAGTGATCGTTGACACTCGCGCTACGCATCCCTACCATTCACGTCAAGCACTCAGTCGCTCCCAAGCGGCTGACGCGCTCAAGCACTCACTCGCGTTTGCGAGTGGAGGCAACTCACAACGGAGGGTTTGCATGGCCGCCAAGAAGAAGACCGCCGCGAAGAAGTCCACCGCGAAGAAGACCACCGCCAAGAAGGGCGCTGCCGCGAAGACCGCGCGCAAGACCACTGCGAAGAAGGGCGGCGCGAAGAAGAAGACCGCTCGCAAGTCGGCCGCCAAGAAGGCCGCTGCGACCCCTGCGATGTAATTGGGTCTTCAGCGCAGGGCGCTCCTCACGGAGAGCCCTTGAGAACGGCCCGGCGGAAACGCCGGGCCGTTTTCATTTCCGCGGCCCTGTCCCGCAGGGGAATTTCGCCCCCCCTCCCGGGTGCTCAGGGCAGAGGAAGGAGAGAGAGGCAGCGTGCGTCCCGCAGAGCTCGACGAGGTGGTGCAGGAGCTGAACGCGCGCGTGGTGGGCGCGGTGGCGCAGAAGGCGTGGTGTCCCCTGCCGCGCCTCGCGTACCTCGAGCTGCGCGTGCCCGGACGCTCGCTCTTCCTCTGCGTGTGCGCGGAAGGCGAGCTCGCGCGCGTGTCGCTCGCCCGTGAGCGCTTCCCCACGCCCGGCGAGCCCGCCCCCTTCCAGCGCTGGCTGCGCCAGGAGCTCACGGGGCTCAAGCTCGTGCGCGCGCGCCACGAGGCCCCGTTGCGCCTCGTCGCGCTGGACTTCGAGCGGCAGGAGCCGGGCGAAGCGCCCCACCGCCGCACCCTGCTGCTCGAGCTGAGCGCGCCCGGGGGCCTGCTGCTGCTCACCCCGGAAGCCCGCGTGCTGATGCTCAGCGGCGAGGGCCTCGCGCAGCGCCGCGCCCTGCACCCGGGTGCGACCTGGAAGGAGCCGGAGCCCCTGCCGCCCGAGGCGCTCGCGCGCGCGCTCGCCCAGCCCAGCCGCCTGGGCGCAGTGCCCCCGGCGGCCGAGGGCGCGGACGAGGCCCCCTTCGCGCCGCGGTTGGAAGCGGCCGAGGCGCTGCTGGGCGTGCGAGACCGGCGCGCGCGCGCCGAGAGCATCCGGCGCAGGCTCACCCAGCCCTACCGCGCGCGGCTCAAGCGCTCGGGGCGCACCCTGGAGAAGGTGCGCGCGGAGGCCGCCCGCGGGAGCGAGGCCGAGGAGCACCGGCGGCTCGGCGAGCTGCTCGCGCAGAACCTCTGGCGCCTCAAGCGCGGCGACACCGCCGTCACCCTGAGCGCCTACACGGATGCGGGCGAGGAGCAGGTGGAGGTGAAGCTGGACCCGCGCCGCAGCCCCAAGGAGGAGGTGGAGTGGCACTTCCACCAGTACCGGCGGCTCCTGCGCGGGGTGGAGGCGGCGCGCGCGCGCGAGGCCACGCTCGCGCGCGAGGTGGCCCACGCGCAGGAGGCGCTCTCGCAGCTCGAGCGGCTCTCCGAGGAGGACCTGATTGCGCAGGTGGAGGTGCTGGGGCAGGCGGGCGAGGAGGGGCCCAGCGGCGAGGGGCGCCCCTACAAGGAGTACCTCGGCCACGGCGGGCAGCGCATCTGGGTGGGGCGCGGCGCGGAGAGCAACGACCAGCTCACCTTCAAGCTCGCGCGCCCCTTCCACCTCTGGCTGCACGCGCGCGGGCTGCCCGGCAGCCACGTGGTGGTGCCCCTGGAGCGCGAGCAGGAGGTGAGCCAGGAGGTGCTGCTGGATGCGGCCCACCTCGCGCTGCACCACTCGGGCGCGAAGGGCGAGCCGCGCGGCGAGGTGAGCTACGTGCCGGTGAAGTTCGTGCGCAAGATGAAGGGCGGGGCGCCCGGCCAGGTCCTCTACAGCCGCGAGCGCACCTTCGTGGTGCGGCTCGAGCCCGAGCGCCTCAAGCGGCTGCTGGACAGCCAGACGGGGGCGCATTGAGCGGCGCGGGTGAACCTGTCTGCGCGCGCTGCCCGCGCCTGCTCGGGGCGAGCTGCTGCGAGGTGCGCGAGGGCGAGGCGCTCGCCACCCTCACCCGCGCGGACGTGGAGCGCATCGCCCAGCACACGGGGCTCTCGGCGCGCCGCTTCGTGGAGGAGGAGGGGCTGAGCGAGGAGGACGCGGCCGCGTACGAGCGCTCGCGGCCCCTCTTTCGCGGCTACTTCCGCAAGGCGCCCGTGCGCCTCACGCTGCAGCAGCGCGCGCAAGGGGGCGGCGGCAGCGCCTGCGTCTTCCACCGCGCGGGGACGGGCTGCGCGCTGCCCTCCGATGTGCGTCCGCTCGCGTGCAGGCTCTATCCCTTCGAGCGCTTCATGGACGGCAGCTGGGGCGTGATGCCCGGGCGCCACGGGAGCCTCGAGGCCGCGCGCGCGGGCGGCAGCGCCTGCCTCGCGGTGGAGGAGGCGCCGGCGGAAGGGGAGGGCGCGTGGGAGGCGCTGCTGCGCGCCTTCGGCACCTGCGCCGAGGCGCTCGAGGCGCTGGGCGCGGAGCTCGCCCGGGACGCGGCGGCGCACGGCCGGGGTTGACGGCGAGACGGAGGGCAGGCGGGCAGGGGCCGCCGGCCTTGAGTCCTGGGCCGTGGCGGGTAGCATTGCCCCTCGCGTGTCGGCCGAGTCCCTGCTCCAGCTCAACCTCTTTCCGCACGCGACGCCCGCGAGGCGCGAGCCTTCTCCCGAGGCCGCCGAGGGCGAGCTGCAGGAGCAGCCGCTCGCCGCCGAGCCCTCCGCGCCCGTGCAGCCGCCGGTACGCAACCGCGTGGACGAGGCGAACCGGGTCGCGCTGCCCGCGCGCGAGGAGATGTGGGCGCGCGCCGAGTCCCTCGCCTACCAGCTCTCGGCGAACCTGGGGCTGCCGGTGCGCCTCTCGGTGACGGACAACCGCTCCACCATGGTGAGCTTCCGGCGCGGCGGCAGCGTGCTGCAGCTGCGGCTGCACCACATGTTCCTGGACGCGCCCGAGGCCGTAGTGCGCGCGGTGGCGGACTACGCGGGGCGCGGCCACCGCCACGCGGGCGACGTGCTGGACGACTTCATCCGCGGGATGCAGCCGCGCATCCGCCAGCAGCGGCGCGGGCAGGACGCGGAGCTCAACCCTCGCGGCCGCTGCTTCGACCTGCAGGAGATGTTCGACCGGGTCAACGGCCTCTTCTTCCAGGGCGGCATCCAGGCGCGCATCGGCTGGGGGCGCATGCCGCCGCGGCGCCGGCGCAAGAGCATCCGCCTGGGCGTGTACGACCACCAGACGCGCGAGATCCGCATCCACCCGGCGCTCGACCGCCCGGACGTCCCCGCCTTCTTCGTGGAGTTCATCGTCTTCCACGAGATGCTCCACCAGCTCTTCCCCAGCAGCGGCCGCGGCGGCCGGCGCGTGCACCACCCGCGCGCCTTCCGCGACCGGGAGAAGGCCTACCCCCTCTACGCTGCCGCGCTGCGTTGGGAGCGGGAGAACCTGCGCTCGCTCCTGCGCGCCTGATTTTTCCCGCTTTGCTGCGGTGCGTGACCGGACGCACCCGTGCAAGGCAGGCGTGCGGGCTCGAAAGCGAATCCTTGACCCCTCTGCGCTCGGGGGCGGATCCTCGAAGGTCTATGAGACGCGCGAAAATCGTTTGCACCCTGGGTCCTGCGAGCCAGTCGCAGGAGATGCTCGAGCACCTCCTCGAGGCCGGCATGGACGTGGCCCGCCTCAACTTCTCCCACGGCTCCCACGAGCAGCACGCCGAGAACATCGCGAAGCTGCGCGCTGCCTCGCTGAAGGTGCGCAAGGCCGTGGGCATCCTCGGAGACCTGCAGGGGCCGAAGATCCGCACCGGCCGCTTCAAGACCGGCTCCACCGAGCTCAAGGAGGGCGGCGAGTTCGCCATCACCACCGACGAGAGCGTGGCGGGCACGGACGAGATCGTCAGCACCACGTACCCGCACCTCGCGGCGGACGTGAACGTGGGCGACCGCATCCTCCTGGACGACGGCCTGCTCGAGCTGCGGGTGAAGAGCACGGACAAGAAGCAGCTCATCCGCACCGAGGTCGTGCACGGCGGCACGCTCAAGAACAACAAGGGCATCAACCTGCCCGGCGTGGCGGTGCGCGCGGACGCGCTCACCCCCAAGGACCGCGAGGACCTCATCTTCGGCATCAAGGCCGGGGTGGACTACCTGGCGCTCTCCTTCGTGCGCCAGCCGGCGGACATCGACCTCGCGCGCCGCGCGATGGCGGACCTGGGCCGCCAGGCGCCCATCATCGCGAAGCTGGAGAAGCCCGAGGCGATCGCCCGCCTCGACGCCATCCTGGACAAGACGGACGGCGTGATGGTGGCGCGCGGCGACCTCGGCGTGGAGATCCCGCCCGAGGAGGTGCCCAGCGTGCAGAAGGACATCATCCGCCGCTGCAACCTGCGCGGGCTCCCGGTCATCGTGGCCACGCAGATGCTCAACTCGATGATCGACAACCCGCGCCCCACCCGCGCCGAGGCCAGCGACGTGGCCAACGCCGTGTACGACGGCGCGGACGCGGTGATGCTCTCGGGCGAGACCGCGAGCGGCCGCTACCCCATCGAGAGCGTGCAGATGATGGACCGCATCGTGCTCGCGGCGGAGAGCAGCCGGCGCGCGGTGGGCCTGAGCTCGAACCTCGAGGGGCGCGGCCTGATGCCGGCCACCAACCCGGACGTCATCGCGCAGGCGGCCTGCCTCGCGGCGAAGGAGGCGGGGGCCACGCTCATCGCGGCCTTCACGCTCTCGGGCGTGACCGCGCGCCTGCTCGCGCACTACCGGCCGCCGGTGCCCATCGTGGCGTTCAGCCCCAACCAGGAGGTGCGCCGCCGCGTCGCCCTGTACTGGGGCGTGGTGCCGCGCGTGCTCGAGCCCATCCAGGACCAGGAGATGATGGTCAAGCGCGTGGAGGAGGAGCTGCTCAGCCGCGGCCTCGCGCTGCAGGGCGACAAGGTCGTCATCGTGTACGGCGCGCCCGTGGGCCAGCCGGGCAAGATCAACAGCCTGCGCCTGCACACCATCGGCGCGTAGCCGTCTCCTCCCTCTCCCGCTGGGAGAGGGCGCCCGTTTCCCTGGAATAAAGGCCCCCCGCAGAGCTTGAAGGGCCGCAAGGTCTGCGAGGGGTCGCCACACGATGCGTCGGATTGCGGTCGCGCTCGGCGCCTCGCTGCTGGTGCACGCGGTGCTGCTCCTCCTGCTGTGGAGGACGCCGGCCCCGCCGCGCACGGCCGTGCCCGAGCCACCTGCGCCGCTCGTCTTCGAGGTGGTCGAGCGGGCCGCGCCGTCGCCCGCCACCCCTGCTCGTCGCCGCATTCCGCCTCTGCCGCCCGCGAGCGCGCCTCCCGCCAACGCACCGACGCCTCGTGCCGCAGCGGCGCCGCCGCAAGCCGAGGCCTCCGCGCCGCACCCCGCCGAGCCCCCGGCGCCGGCGCCGCTCGCGAGCGACGCGCCCCGCGCGCCGCGCGCGCTGGACCTGCTGCCGCATGCACCGCAGGCCCCGCTGGCCGCGGGCGACGCGCCTCGCTCGGGCGGACGCACGCTGCGCCCAGGGGACCCCACGCCTTCGCTCGAGGCGCAGCGCGCGGAGGAGGCCGCGCGCGTGCAGGCGCGGCTGCAGGGCTTCGGAGACGAGGCCTTCTCCATCGCGCGCGCCCGCGGAGGCCTTCCGCACCCCTACCTCGTCCAGGTGCGCGAGGCGCTGCAGGCGGGGCTCACCGCCGCGGCGCCCGCGTCGCCCGAGGCGCTGGGCTACGGCAAGGGGCTCGCGCCGGCGCTGCAGCAGTTCAACCAGAACTACCGGGCGGCTGCCGAGGAGTACGGCCGCACCGGCACGCCGGGCCTCGCGGCGCCGAGCGGCCCCACGCAGGGCGAGAAGGTGGCGCAGCTGCTCCCCGCTCCCGAGTCGACCGCGCTGCGCGCGCTCATCCAGATCACCGAGACGCGCGACGCTGTGATGGCCCGCGCTCCGCTGCTCGCGCTCACCCTGCAGCTCACGCAGGGACGCGACGGCACGCTGCTCGACGCCGCCGTGGTGGAGAGCTCGGGCAACCGCCTCTTCGACTCGCTCGTGCTGAAGGTCGCGCCCGAGGCGCTCGGGCGCGCCGGCGCACCACCGCCCGAGGCCTTCCGCCGGGAGCAGCTGCGCAGCCTCTGGCGCGTGGAGGGGCGGCTCGTGCTCTCCCAGGAGGCCCGCGAGTCACTCGCTTCGCTGCTGCCCGGGTTCAACGGCCTGCCCACGCAGGAGCTGCTGCAGCACCTGCGCGGGCAGGCGCCGACGCTGAGCTACGGCGCGCGGCTGCTGCGCTACGAGTGAGGGCTCAGCCGTTGCCCTTGGGAGGCGCCGAGTGCGCCTTCCACAGCTCCTCGATGGATGCGGGCTTGCGGCTGCGCACGCTGCCGTCCGGAAGCGGCGCCCACAGGGGCGGGTACACGCTGAAGCCCTGCTCGCCGCTCAAGCCGCGCAGGTCCGCGTCCCATCCCTCCCAGCGCGCGTTCTCGTAGAAGCCGTCCACGTCGCCGGTGAGCGCCCAGTGGACGAACTCCGAGTACCCGCGCTCGAGGCTCTCCCACGCGAGCGTGTCCGGCGCGAGGTAGTGCACGTGGCCGTGCGGTCCCTTGAAGCGGCCTCCGTTCACCGCGAAGAAGCCGCCCACGGCGTCGTCCGCGACGAGCAGCGCGCCGGGCAGGCGCGGCTCGGGCGGAGACGCGTCGATGCCGTTCCACCCGGCGAGGTCGCGCGGCAGCCGCTCGTGGCCCGCGCCGAGGACGCGCAGCCAGCCGCCGCCCACCAGCAGTCCGCCCGTCTCGTACGCCACCGTGCCCAGCACCGAGCGGGTGCTCACGCCGAGCGAGAGCAGCACGACCTCCGCCTGCGAGCGCGTGGGCGGCAGCAGCTCCACCGGGTGCGCCGCCGCCTTCACCCAGGACTGCAGGAGCGGCAGCGCGGGGTCTGCCTTGTCCACCAGCTGGTCGACGAGGCCGCTCACGGGAGCTTCACCGCGGCGAGCGACTTCTGGGGCACCTGCGCCTCCACGAAGACGGTGAAGAGGTCGCCGTCGATGTGGCCCGCGGAGGCCTCCTTGCCCAGGATGTCGAGCGCGAGCGCGTGCGGCACCGCCTTCTTGTAGGGGCGGTCCTTCGCGGTGAGCGCGTCGTAGATGTCCGAGATGGCCATCATCTTGCTCTGCACGGGGATGGTGACCGCGGGAATCGCGCGCGGGTAGCCCTTGCCGTTGAGCTTCTCGTGGTGCGCGTAGGCGATCTCCGGCACGCGCCGCAGCGCGCGCGTCCACGGAATCTGCGAGAGGAAGCGGAAGGTGTGCTCCACGTGGCTCTCGATCTCCTTGCGCTCCAGCTCGCTCAGGGTGCCGCGCGCGATGCTCAGGGACTGCACCTCGGCGGGCAGCAGCAGCGGCTGCTCGCGGCCGTAGCCGTCCTGGAAGCGCTGCGCCCCCAGCTCCGCGAGCCGCTCGAAGCCGCCCTGCGCGAGCACCGTGGGGCGGTTGCAGGAGAGGACGAAGTCGAGCACCTCGTCGAGCCGCGCGAGCTCTTGCCCAAGCCGCGCGTCCTCCTCGGCGTGGATGTCCGCGAGCGCGCCGTTTCCGCGCACGGACACGGCCTCCAGGCGGCGGCGGTAGCTCTGCAGCTGCACGTCCTTGCGCGCGAGCTGGAAGCGCGCCTTGAGCACCTCGAGCTCCTGCGGGTAGAGCTTCTCGGCCTTCACCAGCACGGGCTCGCGCACGCCCACCTTGCCGAAGTCGTGCAGGAGGCTCGCGTAGCGCAGCTCCTGCAGCTCCACGCCGCTGAAGCGCGTGCCGCCGTAGGGGCCGGTGGACAGGTGCTCGAGCGCCTGCGCGAGCCCCACGGTGAGGTCCGCCACGCGCCCCGAGTGACCCGCGGTGGTGGGGTCTCGCGACTCGATGGCGACGACGGAGGCGGAGACGAAGCCCTCGAAGAGGCGGTTGATCTCCTCGTGCAGCAGCGCGTTCTCGATGGCACCCGCGGCCTGCGAGCCGAGCGCGAGCAGCAGCTCCTCGTCCTCGGCGTCGAAGGTGCCGCCGCCCTGCTTGTTGAGCGCCTGGATGACGCCCGTCACGTCCCCGTTCGCATCGCGCATGGGGACCGCGAGGATGGCCGTGGTGCGGTAGCCGCTCTGGATGTCGAAGGTGCGGTTGAAGCGCTCGTCCTGGTACGCGTCCGGGATGTTGATGACGGCGCCGGTCTCCGCGACCGCGCCCGCGATGCCGCTGCCCACCGGGAGGCGGATCTCGCTCTTGGCGCCCTGGGCCACCTTGCTCCACAGCTCGTTCTTCTCGCGGTCGAGGATGAAGAGCGAGCAGCGGTCCGCCTCCACCACCTTGCTCGCCTCGAAGAGGATGAGCGGGAGCAGCAGCTCGAGGTCGCGCTCGGCGCTCATCGCCTTGGCCACGTCCAGGATGGACGTGAGCTTGGCCAGGCGCCGGGTGAGGTCTGGGACGGGGGCGGCGGCGGGCTGAGTGAGCACCGGGGCGAGCTCCGGGAAGGGGGGAGAGAGGGTTCTAGCACGGAGGGCGCGGGAGCCCCGAGGGAGGGGGGGCCCGGCTGCCTGGCTGCGCGCACACAGGGTGGTTTCGCTGCGCGGGGCGAGCGGCTAGAAGGCGCGCATGACCCGACCCGTGCTGATCTCCCCGTCGCTGCTCTCCTCGGACTTCGGCCGCCTCGCGGAGGAGGTGCGCGCCGTGGAGGCCGCGGGCGCGGACTGGGTGCACGTGGACGTGATGGACGGGCGCTTCGTGCCGAACATCACCCTGGGCCCGGTCATCGTGCAGGCCATCAAGAAGGCGGCGACGAAGCCGCTCGACGTGCACCTGATGATCGTGGAGCCGGAGAAGTACATCGAGGCCTTCGCCAAGGCCGGGGCGGACATCCTCACCGTGCACGCGGAGACCTGTCCGCACCTGCACCGCACGCTGCAGCAGATCCGCCAGGCCGGCGCCCGCCCCGCAGTGGTGCTCAACCCGAGCACGCCCCTCGCGATGGTGGAGGAGGTACTCGGGGACGTGGACATGGTGCTGCTGATGAGCGTGAACCCGGGCTTCGGCGGGCAGAGCTTCATCGAGAGCACCGTGGACAAGGTGCGCAGGCTGCGCGGCATGATGGATGCGCGCGGCGTGAAGGCCCACATCGAGGTGGACGGCGGCATCAACGCCGAGACCGCGAAGCGCGTGGTGGAGGCCGGCGCGGACGTGCTCGTCGCGGGCTCGTATGTGTTCGGCGCGAAGGACTACGCGAAGGCGATCGCGAGCCTTCGTCCCTCGAAGTAGCGGGCTGCTACGCGGTGTGGCCCGGGGCCGCATGGGCCGCCGCGAGCGGCACGTACGGGTCCACGCCGGCGAGCCGCGCCACCTTCATCAGGAAGGTGGAGTCGAAGGGCTTCACCTCGTAGTCCACGGCGCCGAGGTCGAAGCACACGTGGCGGGTGAACTGGTCCTCCACGCCCGTGAGCACGATGACGTGGGAGTCGCGGGTCTCCGGGTCCTGCTTCAGGCGGGCGAGCAGGTCGCGGCCATCCACGCGCTGGTGGATGTCCAGGACGATGACCTTGGGCTTGTGCAGGCGCGCGAGCTCCACGACGCGCTCGCTGGTCGTGTCGGAGACGACGTCCAGGCCGAACATCCGCGCATTGCGGGCAAAGCTGGAGACGATGAGGGGCTCATCGTCCGAGATGAGGACCAGGGGTCGAGTGGCCACGGGGAGGGCTCCGGAAGAGGCGCAACAGAAAGTCGCCTGGCTGACAGAGCAAGCGCCGGGCCGCGGAGACTGCCCGTGAATCCAGGCACCTGGCCGGGGTGGGGTGGGGTCGAGGGTGACCAGGGAGGCAGGTGTGACCCCCTGGCAGGCGGGCTGGAGGAAAAGGGCTGAGCGGAGCGTTGACTCCGCTGGGCGGCTCGGATACATCCGCCCGGCCTCGCCCCACCCGAGACGTACCCAGGGGGCGCGGCGAGATATCGGGGAGTGGCTCAGCCTGGTAGAGCACTTGGTTCGGGACCAAGGGGTCGCAGGTTCAAATCCTGTCTCCCCGACCATCGGAAGCCCTCGGAATCCTCAGTGATTCCGGGGGCTTTGTCTTTTGTGGCCCCGGCTCGAGGGCGCTCAGTTCGGCAGCAGTCCCATGGCCCCGCGCGCCGCGACGATGGGCGGCACGTGCGGCAGCTCGCTTCCCAGCCGAGCCTCACCACGCGCGAGCGTGCGCAGGGCGCGCAGCAGCTCGGCGGGGCCGTGGTTGCGGCGGCAGAGCACTCCGCGCGCGCCGGCCGCCCACGCGCTCTCGATGAAGACGGGCTCCGGGTCCGGCGCCACCACGAGCAGCCGCATCCGCGGGTGGCGCGCCTGCAGTCCGCGGATCAGCTCCACGCTGCCGGGCGCGGCGCGCACGCACAGCAGCGCCACGTCCGCCGGCGCGTGCGCGAGCGCGACGTCCAGCCGCTCCGGGTGCGCCTCCGCCACGGCCACCTGCATCCCTGCCGCGCGCAGCCGCATCACCAGCAGCTCGCGCACGAGCGCCTGCGGCTCCAGCAGCGCGACACGGATGAGGGTTGAAGGCATGACGTTCTCCTCGAGGGCTCCGGCTCCTCGGAAGCAATAGCCATTCCCACCCGAGGCGACGACTCCTCTTGCCCTCGCGCACAGCTTCGCGGTCGACACTTCACGGGTGACGCGTCCGACGAATGGGGCGAATCTCCCCACGCCATGTACGCCCTCGCCCTGCTGCGCTACCGCCGTCCCCTCGAAGAGGTCCTCCTCGTCGTCGATGAACACCGCGCGTACCTGCGCGGGCTCGCCGAGAAGGGGCTGTTGCTCGCCTCGGGGCCCTTTGACCCTCGCAGCGGCGGGGCCTTGCTGCTGCGCGTGCCGGATGGGGACGTGCAGGCGAGCCTCGACCGCATCCGGGACGGTGATCCTTTCACCCTGCGCGGGATTGCCCAGTACGAATTGCTGCCCTGGGCGCCCACCATCGGGAAGGACGCGCTGGACCGGCTCTGAGGCAGGCTACTCGCGCAGCCCGAGCTGGCTTCCCTCGGTGCTCCCTGCGGCCGGCGTGCGGCGCTTGCGGGCGCGCTCGAGCAGGGGCTCGGCGAACACCGCGCCCAGGATGATGCACACGCCCGCGTAGAAGCTCGGCCCCAGCTCGCGCTGCTCGCCCAGCAGGGGGATGGCGAGGAGGATCGCGTACACCGGCTCGAGGTTCACCACGAGCTGCGCCCCGAAAGCGCTCAGGTGGCGCAGCGCCACGAGCGAGAGCGCGAAGGGCACCAGCGTGCAGCCGATGGCGAGCAGCAAGAGCAGCCCCGCGTCGTGCGCGCTCGGCAGGGGAAAGAGCGCCACCCCCGGGTCTCGCGGCATCAGGGGCGTGAGCAGCGTGAGGAACAGGGCCCCGGTGCCCATCTCCACGCAGGTGACCACCAGCGGATCCGCGTGCTCCACCAGCCGCTTGTTGAGCGAGCTGAACACCGCCACCAGCAGTGCGGACACTGCGCCCACCAGCGCGCCCACGCGCATCTGCGGGGAGAGCCCGCCCACCACCAGCGCCACGCCGGGTACTACTGCGACTCCCAGGACGAGCTCGCGCGGCGCGAACCTGCGCCCCGCGATGTAGGGCTCCACCAGCGCGAGGAACACCGGCGCGAGCGCGATGCAGGTCGCCGCCACCGAGGCGTTGGCCAGCTTGATCGCCCCATAGAACGTCAGCCAGTGCAGGGACACCACCGCGCCCACGCCCGCGTACGCGAGCCACAGCCGTCCGGACATCGCGCGCAGGCCCCGCCACACCCGCGGCACCAGCAGCAGTGCCGCCGTCACGATCCACATGCGCCACCACACCAGGCTCAGCGCGCGCAGCGTGATGAGCTTGCCGAGGATGGCCGTGAAGCCCCAGAGCAGGACGCAGAAGTGGATCTGGAAGAGGGCGCGACGGGCGGGCGACATGGCGGGGCGACTAGATGTGCTAGGCCGGGCCCATGCTCAAGCGCATTTCACACGTGAACCTCTCGGTGGATGACGTGGAGGCCGCCCGCCGCTTCTACGGGCAGCTGCTCGGGCTGGAGGAGATCCCGCGCACGGAGGGTCAGCGCCGCCCCGGGGCCTGGTTCCGCTTGGGCGCGCTCGAGCTGCACCTCTCCCACGAGCCCGCCCCGCGCAACGCCGAGTCCAAGCGCCACGTGGCCTTCGAGGTGCGCGACGTGGACGCCCTGCGCGAGCACCTGGAGGATGCCGGGGTGCCGCTGGAGGAGGGCTCGCCGGTCATCGGGATGCGGCGGCTCTTTGCCCGCGACCCCGCGGGCAACCGGCTCGAGTTCTTCGTGCGCGTGGAGGCGGGGCCTCGCTGCGGCTGACTACCTGCCTGCCGCGGGGAGCGGGGACAGCCGGGCCTCGATCTCGCGCTGCACCTCCGTGCGCAGGCCGAGGAGGAAGCCGGCCTCCGCGGCGACGAAGAGCGGGCCCACCAGCAGGCCCACCAGGTCGTCCACGAAGGCGGGCTTGCGGCCCTCGAAAACATGGCCGACGAACTGCGCCGCCCAGCCCACGACGAAGAGCCCCAGGCCCGTGCCCAGCCACGTCGCGTGCGCCTGCGCTGCGACGCCGCTCGCCGCCCACAGCCCCAGGCCGAGGAGCAGCGCCATCACCGCGCCGTAGCGGCGGTCCAGCCGCAGGTAGAAGAGGAGCGCGGCGGCGCTCGCCGCGAGCGCCGGGGTGAGCGCCAGCCCCGCCACCGTGAGCGCCGTGCGCGACATCAGCACCTGCACGCCGAGCACGATCATCGGGATGCCGATGAAGTGGGTGGCGATGTTGCGCCGGTCGCGGTGGTAGGCGGCGTATCCTGCGAGGTGCTCGACGAGCGTCTTCATGGCATGGGCTCCCGGGCAGACGGAGACGAGGGAGCCACCACCATGGCCGTGCCCCAGCGCGGAGTCTGTCGCCACCCCGACACAGTCAGGGGGACCTCATGAACGACGAGCGCCCGCACGCCTCCCGAGCGCTGCTGCTCACCGGCCGCTGGTTCGGCGCCCTCCCGGAGCCCCTGCGTGAGGCGCTGCTGAGCCTCGCCCGCGTGCGCACGCTGCGCGCAGGGGAGCGCCTCTTCTCGCGCGGAGACCCGCCCTGCGGCCTCTACTGCGTGCTGGAGGGCAGCATCCGGGCGAGCGGGGTGAGCGAGAGCGGGCGCGAGGCCCTGCTCACGCTGGTGGAGCCGCCTGCCTGGTTCGGGGAGATCTCCCTCTTCGACGGCCAGCCGCGCACCCACGACGCCGTGGCGGAAGGGGCCACGCGCGTGCTCCAGGTCCCGCAGGCGGAGCTGCTCGCGCTGCTCGCCGAGCGCCCGGAGTGGTGGCGCGAGCTGGCGCTGCTCCTATGCCACAAGCTGCGCCTCGCCTTCGTCGCGCTCGAGGACCTCTCGCTGCTGCCCTCCGCCGCGCGCCTCGCCCACCGGCTGGTGCTGATGGCCGAGGGCTACGGCGGCCTGCGCGAGGGCGAGCGCCGCGTGCTGGACGTGTCCCAGGAGCAGCTCGCGCGGATGCTCGCGCTCTCGCGCCAGACCACGAACCAGATCCTCAAGGACCTGGAGGCGCGCGGCCTCGTGCAGCTCACCTACGGGCGCATCGAGCTGAGAGACCTCGCCGGCCTGCGGGCCGCGGCGCAGGACGCGCTGCGCTAGCTGCCCGCGCTGGAGGACATCACGGCAGGCGGGGGCGGCCGCGGCGGCAGGCGCATGGTGAAGGTGGAGCCCTCGTTCGGCGCGCTCTGCACCTCGATGGTGCCGCCGTGCACCTCGGTGATCTGGTGCGCGATGAAGAGCCCCAGCCCCAGGCCGCCGAAGTTGCGCTCGGACACGCCGCGCACGAAGCGGTCGAAGATGCGTGGCAGGTGCTCCGGCAGGATGCCGATGCCCCGGTCCGCCACGCGCAGCACGGCCTGCGTGCCCTCCTGGGCCACCTCCACCCGGATGGGCTGGCCCGCGCCGTACTTGATGGCGTTGGAGAGCAGGTTCGTCACCACCTGCTCGAGCCGGCGCCGGTCCCAGGTGCCCTGCACGGGTCCCTCGCAGTGCAGCTCCACGCTGGAGCCCAGGGCGCTGGCCTGCGGCGCGTAGCGCGCCACCACCTCGCGCGCGAGCGCGCCGAGCTCCATGGGGGCGGGGTCGAGGCGCAGGGGCCCCGAGTTGATGCGCGAGACGTCGAGCAGCTCCTCGATGAGGTCCGAGAGCTTGCGCACCTGGCGGTTGGCCATCTCCAGGTCGCGCTCGAGGCGCGCGGCCGGCGGGCTCTCGCCCGGGTTGCGGTGCAGCGCGAGCAGCAGCCCGGAGAGCTTCAGCTGGATGGGGGTGAGGGGGGTCTTCAGCTCGTGGCTCGCCACGGAGAGGAACTCGTCGCGCGCGCGCACGGCCTCGCGCAGCGTGTGCAGCTCGCGCTGCTCCTCGGCGTGCTTGCGGTCGGTGAAGTCGCGCGTCACCTTGGCGAAGCCGCGCAGCTCGCCCGTCTTGTCGCGCAGCGCCGTGATGATGACGTTCGCCCAGAAGCGGCTGCCGTCCTTGCGGATGCGCCAGCCCTCGTCCTCGAAGCGCCCCTCGCGCGTGGCCACCTCGAGCTCCATCGCGGGCTTGTCCCAGGCCAGGTCCTCGGCCGGGTAGAAGCGCGAGAAGTGCGAGCCGATGATCTCGTCCGCCGAGTAGCCCTTGATGCGCTGGGCGCCCTGGTTCCAGGTGGCCACGTGCCCCTTCGGGTCCAGCATGAAGATGGCGTAGTCGCGCACGCTGTCCACGATGAGCCGGAAGCGCTCCTCGCTCTGGCGCAGCTCCTCCTCCGCCATCTTGCGCTCGGTGAAGTCGCGGGTGACCTTGCCGTAGCCGCGCAGCCGCCCGTCGGGGTCGCGCAGCGCGGTGATGACCACGTTGGCCCAGAAGCGCGTGCCGTCCTTGCGCACCCGCCAGCCCTCGTCCTCGAAGCGCCCCTCGCGCGCCGCGACCTCCAGCTCCATGCCCGGCTTGTCCCAGGCGAGGTCCTCGGGCGGGTAGAAGCGCGAGAAGTGCTGGCCGATGATCTCCTCGGCCTTCCACCCCTTGAGGCGCTGGGCGCCCGCGTTCCACGAGGTGATGACGCCGTGGGTGTCCAGGGTGAGGATTTCGTAGTCCTGCACCGAGTCGATCAGCAGGCGGAGCTGGTCGCTTGCCTCGGGAGAGCTGAGCGCCCTCGCGATCGCAGCATCACCCGCGCTCACGGTCGTCGGCTTCCTGGAGATCGGGCTGCCCATCGAGAAGCAGAGTACCTCCCTGGGCGCCCCTGTCATTCCCCAGGGAAACCCTCAGTCCATTGGCCGACCGTACAGGCAGGGCCCCGGTGCGCGGCGTGGCGATCAGCCGGTCGCCTGGGTCTCCGCCGGTGAGTCGTCCACGACCCCGGCGAGCCGGCGCACGAGGCGCCGGCGCACCACGTCCACGTGCTCGCGGAAGAAGTAGAGGTTCTCCGCGTAGGCGAGCGGGGTGGGGATCTGGTTCACCGAGCGCTCGGTCTCCTCCAGGCGCTTGAGCATGTCCTCGAGCATGGGGCGCCCGGGGTTCTCCTCGAGCTGGATCTCGATCTCCTTCAGCCGCGCGTACCAGCGGAACACCCGGCTGCGCACCCGCCAGCGGTAGAGCGCGGGCACCGCGCGCCCCAAGGGCACCACCACCGCGATGATGGGCACCAGCATCACCCAGAGCCGGTCCACCAGGTTCGCCGCCCAGAAGGGCAGGTAGCGCTGCAGCAGCGGCACGCCCGCCTGGTAGTACCGCCTGGCCTCGCTGCTGAGCGGGAAGCCCGCCTCCAGGGGCGCGGGGAACTCACCGGCCCGGTCCAAGAGCCCGGCCCCGCCGTGGATCTCGCTGCCCGCGCGCATGAGCAGGTAGGCGAGCGCCGGGTGCAGCGAGTCGCGCGCGACGAGGTTCGCGGTGGGGCTGAGCAGCACCACGTCGTGCGCGGGCACGTCCTTCGCGAGGTCGAACACCCCGCGCGGCAGCACCAGCTTGGAGAGGTAGGGGTAGCGGCGCACGTACGCGTCCGCGCGCGCGAAGCTCAGCAGCTGGATGCCGGGCACCGCCGCGAGCTTCTTCACCGCGGGGCTCTCCGCCGGCGCGAGCACGAAGGCCGCGTCCACCGTGCCGGCCTTGAGCGCCTCCATCGCCGCGTCGCGCTCGGCGGGCACCAGCTGGGTGGGCGCGCCTTCAGTGCCACTGGCGATGCCGTTGGCCTCGAGCAGCGTGAGCGCGAGGGCGCGCGTGCTGCTGTCCTCGGGCCCCACCGCGATGCGCTTGCCCGCGAGCCCGCGCAGGTCCTCGACCGGCGCGCCCCGGTAGAACACCCAGAGCGGGACGTAGGAGAGGCTGCCCAGCGACACCACGTGCTTCACCTTGTCCGCGTCCCGCAGGCCGCTCTGCACGAAGGCCACGTCCACGTGCTGGGCGGGGTCCGTGAGCAGCGCCACGCTGTGCGCCGAGCCCTCCGTGTTGCGCAGCTCCACGGTGATGCCGTCCTTCTTGAGCAGCTCCTGGTAGCGCCGCGCGTAGTAGCGCGCGCCGCCCTCGTCCGGGGCGAGCGCGAGCACCAGGTGCTTCGGGGGCGCGGGCTTCACGAAGTACAGCGTGGCCGAGAAGGCGAGCGCGATGAGCAGCAGCGTGGGCGTGAGCGTGAGCCAGAGGTCGCGGCGGCGCGCGCGCGAGAGCTGGCGGCGGAGCGAGTCCATCGTCATGGGGGCGCACTATAGCCCCCGCTGCCCCGGGCCCCGCCTGCCTGCTTGCGCAGCTCGCCCTGCTGCGCCAGAACCCCACGCCATGCGCTCTCTCCTCCTCTCCTGCCTGCTGCTGTGCGCCTGCGCCCCGAAGCACTCCGAGGGTCCCTCCGGCGTCTCGCCCGAGGCCCTGGCCCGCGAGGCGAAGGCGAACGAGGCGCTGGCCAAGGCCCACCGCGCGCTGCTCGCCGCGCCCGACCGCAGCGAGGCGGACCGCGCGCTGGACGCGGGGCGCAAGCCGGCCGAGCTGCTGGACTTCGCCCGCGTGCGGCCCGGCCAGCGCGTGGCCGAGCTGTTCAGCGGCGGTGGCTACACCGCGGAGCTGCTCGCACGCGCCGTGGGCCCCGAGGGCCGCGTGTACGCGCAGAACTCGCGCTGGGTGCTGGAGCGCTTCGCCGCCAAGCCCTGGGCCGAGCGCCTGCAGAAGCCGGTGATGGCGAACGTGGTGCGCGTGGACCGCGAGCTGGACGACCCGCTGCCGCCCGAGGCGAAGGACCTGGACGCGGTGTTCAGCTACGCCATCTACCACGACAGCGTGTGGCTCGGCGCCGACCGCGCCAAGATGAACGCGGCCGTCTTCCGCGCGCTGCGCCCCGGCGGCATCTACGTGGTGGTGGACTCCAGCGCGCGCCCCGGTACCGGCGTGCAGGACGTGCAGACGCTGCACCGCATCGACGAGGACACGGTGCGCCAGGAGGTGCAGGCCGCGGGCTTCCGCCTCGACGACGAGGCCCCCTTCCTGCGCAACCCCCAGGACACGCGCCAGTGGAGCGCGTCCCCGGGGGCGGCTGGCGAGAAGCGCGGCACCAGCGACCGCTTCGTGCTCAAGTTCGTGAAGCCCTAGCGCTCACTTCTTGAGCGACTTGAGGGTCATTGGGTGCGAGTCGGTGCTCAGCTTCCAGAGGGTGAAGGGGCGCTCGCGCTTGTCGGTGCCCTGCATGCGCTCGCCGCGGTGGATCTGCGTGGCGGTGATGTAGAGCGTGCCGTCCTGGGCGAGCGCGAGCGTGTCCGGCCACAGCAGCTTCGCGTCCTTCACCACCGTCTCCATCTTGCCGTCCTTGTCGCGGCGCACGATGGCGTTGTGCTCGTAGTCGGTGAGGTAGAGCCGCCCCGCGCCGTCACCGATGAGCCCGTCCGAGGCGAAGCCGCGGTCGCCGAGGTCCTCGACCGTGGCGGCCACCTCCTTGTCCGACTTCTTCGCGTCCACCAGCGCCACGGTGCTCACGCGGTACAGGTGGTGGCTGCTGAGCGGCGAGTAGAAGAGGTGCTGGCCGTCCGCATCCAGCGCGATGCCGTCCGCGCCCGCCGTGAAGGGCTTTCCGGCCTGCGGGCCCTTCTTCTGGATGAGCGGCTGGCCCTCCACCTGCGCGACGAAGCCGGGCGTGGCCTTCGTGGAGGGATGGTCGTCGAGCCGGCGCACGCTCTTGCCGCTCGCGAGGTCCACGACGATGAGCCCGCTGGGGCCCTCGGGCGAGGCGTCGGTGAGGAAGGCCGTGCCCTCCTTGCCCTTGGTCAGGTCGAAGCGCACGTCGTTGACGAAGGAGGTGGCGCCCGCGACCTTCGCCGGGAAGGTCACCGTCTTCACCACCTTGTTCGTCGCCAGGTCCACGGCGACGAGCTTCGCGGTGCCCGGCACCACCGGGTTCGCCCCCACCTTGCCGCAGTCCACGATCCACAGGCGGTTCTTTCCGTCCACCGCCACCGCCTGCACCGAGAGCAGCCGGTCCTTGCCCGGCGCGCCGTTCTCCTGCTTCAGCCCCTGGGGAAAGGGCACCGGCTTGCCGTCCTTCACCTCGGCGAGGCTGAGGGGCTCCTTCTCGTCGATGGCGCGCGAGAAGGCGAGGAAGAGGCGCCCGTCCTTGGAGACGGCGACGCCCACCGGCATGTTGTCGAAGTGGCCGGCCACTTCGAGGCTCTGCGCGGCGGAGCCCTGCGGGCCGGCAGGGGCCTCTTGCGCGAGCGCGGGCGCAGCGGCGCCCAGCAGGATGGCGGCGGCGAGGGAGCGGAGGGCGGGAGTCATGAGGCCTCTTTCGGAAAGGGGAGCGTGGGTGCAGTGAGGCTAGGGACGCCCTCCTGCACGCAGGGAGTGGGCGGCCGTGCAGCCGGGCGCTGCGTCCCGCGCACGCCATGGGCGGCACGGAGCAGGGGGCGCCGTGGATCTGCGCGCCGTGCGCGCCCGTCCGGTCCCGCCCGGGCGACAGGCGTGCAGGGGAGACCCCTCCTGCGGTGCGTTGCCACCCCGGGTGCGGGCCCGCAGCTTGGCCTGAACCCGAGATTCCGAGGAGTCGCTCATGAAGGCCGTCGTCTGGAAGGGCAAGGGCAAGGTGGCCGTGGACGAGGTGGAGGACGCGCGCATCGAGCAGCCCACGGACGTGCTCATCCGCATCTCCTCCACCGGCATCTGCGGCAGCGACCTGCACATGTACGAGGGGCGCACCGCGGCCGAGTCCGGGCTCGTGATGGGACACGAGAACATGGGCGTGGTGGAGGCGGTGGGGAAGGGCGTGCAGCAGATCCGCGTGGGCGACCGCGTGGTGCTGCCCTTCAACATCGCGTGCGGCACCTGCTTCAACTGCAACCGCGGCTTCACCAGCGCCTGCCTCGTGCTCAACCCCGAGTCCGCGGGCGCGGGCTACGGCTACGTGGGGCTGGGGCCCTACCGCGGCGGCCAGGCGGAGCTCTTGCGCGTGCCCTACGGCGACGTGAACTGCGTGAAGCTGCCGGGCAACCCCGGCGACGACCTCGAGGACGACTTCCTCCTGCTCTCGGACGTGTTCCCCACGGGCTACCACGCGACCGAGCTCGCGGGCGTGGAGCCCGGCAGCACGGTGGCGGTGTTCGGCGCGGGGCCGGTGGGGCTCGCCGCCGCGCACAGCGCCATGCTGCGCGGCGCCGCCGAGGTCTTCGTGGTGGACCACCACCCGGACCGCCTCCACGTGGCGCAGCGCTACGGCGCCATCCCCATCGACTTCACCAAGGGCAACCCCGTGGAGCAGATCCGCGACCTGCGCCTGAAGAACCCGCTCATCCGCGGCGCCATGCGCCCCGGCGAGGAGAAGATGGCCGGCGTGATGTGCGGCATCGACGCGGTGGGCTACCAGGCGCTCGACGAGAAGAAGCCCGACAAGGAGAAGCCGGTGCAGGTGCTCGAGTGGCTCGCCGAGATCGTGAACCCCACGGGCCGCGTGGGCAGCGTGGGCGTGTACCTGCCCGAGGACCCGGGCGGCGTGAACGCGGCGGCGAAGAAGGGCGTGTTCACGCTGCCCTTCGCCTCGCTCTGGGAGAAGGGCATCCAGGTGGGCATGGGGCAGACGCCCGTGAAGCGCTACGTGCTCATGCTGCGCGACCTGATCATCGCGGGGCGCGCCAAGCCCAGCCTCATCGTGAGCCACCGGCTCGCCCTGAAGGACGCGCCGCACGCGTACGAGAAGTTCGACCAGCGCGCCCCGGGCTTCACCAAGATCATCCTCAAGCCACGCGCCGAGGAGGCCACGGGCGCGCTCGCGTAGCGCTCCCGGTGAAGGAGGGGTGCCTCCCCGCCGCGGGCCCGTTATGAGAGGGCCCATGCCCCAGCAAGGCACCCTCGACTTCGGCGCACCGCCCGCCCCCGCGACCCAGCACGGGGGCGCCCTCGAGCACCTGCTGCGCGTGCAGCGCCTCTACCTGGAGCCCGCGGTGCGCGAGTACGCGCGGGGCCAGGAGGTGCTCGCGCGCTTTCCGGACGCCGAGCGCATCGAGGTGGCGAGCCACTGGAACATCCCCGGCCTGCACGGCAACGAGGGCAGCGCCGAGAGCTGGAACCGCATCAAGGGCAGCACCCTGGTGCTGGGCGTGAAGAAGGGCCTGCGCTTCGAGCCCAACGGGCGCTCCTGCGACTTCATCCCCCCGTCCGCCGCCAACGGCTGCGTCATGGCCTGCGCCTACTGCTACGTGCCGCGCAACAAGGGCTACGCGAACCCCGTCACCCTCTTCGTGAACATCGAGCAGTTGCTCGGTGCGGTGCGCCGCCACGCCGAGCGCCTCGGCCCCAAGGCGGAGGCCAACAGCGTGGACCCGCGCTACTGGGCCTACGACATCGGCTGCAACAGCGACTGCTCGGCGGACGCGGCGCTGAGCGACAACGTGCGCGACTTCGTGCGCCTCTTCACCCGCGTGCCCAACGCCATGGGCACCTTCGCGACGAAGCTCGTCAACCGCGAGCTGCTCTCCTACGACCCGCAGGGCAAGACGCGCATCCGCTTCAGCCTCATGCCTGCCGCCAAGGCGAAGCTGCTCGACGTGCGCACCAGCCCTGTCTCCGAGCGCATCGCGGCCGTGGATGACTTCGTGGCTGCCGGGTACGAGGTGCACCTCAACTTCAGCCCCGTCGTCCTCTACGAGGGCTGGCAGCAGGAGTACGCCGAGCTGTTCCAGGAGGTGGACGCGCGGCTCGGCCCCGCGGCGAAGCGCCAGCTCGCCGCCGAGGTCATCCTCCTCACGCACAACGATGCGCTGCACGAGGTGAACCTGCGCTGGCACCCGCGGGCGGAGCAGCTCCTGTGGACCCCGGAGAGCCAGGAGGCGAAGCCCAGCAGCGGGCGCGGCGTGAACGTGCGCTACCGCACCGGGTTCAAGGGGCGCGCGGTGGCGGAGTTCACGGCGTTGCTCGAGAAGCACCTGCCGTACTGCCGGGTGCGGTACGCGTTCTAGTTGAGCGCGGCCTGCATCGCCTCGACGAAGAGCAGCGCGCGCGCGTGGCCGCGCTGGCTGAACCAGGAGAGCGCGGGGGCCACCGGGCGGCCCTCCACCAGGGCCTCGCCCACGTCCAGCCACGCGTGGGACACGGCGCAGGAGCGCGAGATGAGCCGGCGGCCCTGCTGCAGCGCCTGGCGCGCGAGCACCTGCGCATCGAGCGCGCACTCCACCAGCGCGTACGTCACGTGGTACTCGCCCGGGTCCAGCTCCTCCGTCCACGCGCTGCCGCGCTCCTCGAGCGCATCGAGGCACGCGAGCAGGTCGCCCTTGGCCTGCTTGAGCAGCAGCGCGTCCTGCCCCTCCACCCAGCGCAGCAGGCGCGCGCGGCCGGCGAGCCCGCGCGCCCAGGCGAGGATGAAGGGCCACTTGTTCGCCTCGGCCACGGCGCGCGCCTCGGCGAGCTGGCGGTCCACCTCGGGCCAGTCGCGCTCGGCCACCGCGCCGGCCGCGAGCGAGGCGGGGCCGTACGCGCTCGCCGGCTTGTTGCCGATGTCGCGGCTGATCTCCATGTAGCGCAGCTGCGCGCTGCGGGCGCCCGCACTGTCACCCTGCTCGAGCAGCGCGATGCCCAGGTTGTGCAGGGCGATGGCCTCGCGGCGCTTGAAGCCGATGCTGCGCGCCATCTCCGCGGAGGTGTCGAAGCCGCGGCGCGCCTTCTCCAGGTCGCCCACGCTCATGTGGATGATGGCGCGCGCGTTCCACACCACCACCTCGTCCGCGAGGTTGCCGCGCGCGCGCGCGAGCTCCAGCTGCGCGTCCGCGAGCTGGCGCGCGCGGTCCATCTCACCGGTGCGGCTCGCCGCCACCTGTTCGGCGCGCAGCAGCGCCTCGCTGGTGCGGTCCAGGCCGGCCGCCTGCACGTCGGGGCGCGCGCGGACCTGCTCGCACACGCGCAGCGCGTCGCGCGGGCGGCCGAGCAGCTCCGCGAGGAACCAGGACCAGGTGCGCGCCCAGCGCGTCCACAGGTAGGGCGCGGCGCCGCCCTGCAGGCGCTTGAGGCGCGCCTCGAGGAGGCTGAAGGCGGCCGCCGTGTCCTCGCTCTTGCCGATGTGGCTCAGCGCCTCGGAGCGCGCGAGCTCGAGCGAGATGGAGGCCTCGTCCACGCTGAGGCTGTCCCAGCGCTCGAGCGGGTCCTCGATGAGCGCCGCCACGCGCGCGACCAGCGCGGAGGGCAGGGGAGAGGGGGGCGCGAAGGAGGCGGGGCGCGCGGCGAAGGTGGCGAGCGCGCGCTGGCTCTCGCCCGCCACGTTCTCCTCCTCGCCCAGGCGCCGCTGCAGCACCACGCGGCGGGTGCCGGTGGCGCTCTCCATCGCGGCGCGCAGGGCGCGCAGCGCCTCGGGGCGGCGCTGGTGGCGCAGGTGCACGCGGGCGATGAGCTCCAGCCACAGGCTGGCCTCGGACGCGGCGCCGCGGCCGCTGAGCGCGCGCACCAGCAGGCCCGCGAGCTGCACCTCGGCGCCGCCCCAGCGCGCGGCGTCCAGCGCGAGCCGCGCGGAGGCCCAGCCCTCGAGCCGCTGCAGCCAGCCCTGGCGCTCCTGCTCGTTGCTGCGAGCGAGCGCGGCCTCGTGCAGCGGGGCGCGCGTGAAGACCACGTCCACGGTGCCCGGCACCAGCAGGCTGGGCATGCGGGTGACGAGCCCCGCCGCCACCAGCTGCTCGAGCGCCTCGGTGGAGGCCTCGGGCGCCAGGTGTGCGAGCGCGTCGAAGGGGATGCGGGGCCCCACCGTGGCGGCGCGCCGCAGCAGCTCGAGCGCCGGGGCGGGCAGGCGCGAGAGCTGCGCGTCCAGCGCCTGCAGCAGCCCCGCGGGCAGCGGCCCCGCGGCGAGTGCCGGGGACGCGGCGCTCGCGCCCTTGAGCCAGCCCACCAGCTCGCGGGCGAAGAGGGGGTTGCCGCGCGCGTGCTCGGTGACGCGCGCCACCTGCGCGGCCGAGAGCGCGCCCGCCGCCATCTCCTGCACCAGGCGCGAGAGCTGCGCGGTGGGCAGCGGCGCGAGCGGCACGTCCACCACGGCCTCGAGCTTGCGCCAGCGCTCGGCGCGCGCCTCCCAGGCGCTGGTGCTGCCCCCGCCGCCGGAGCCGCCGGGCTCCGCAGCGTCGCCGCCGCTGCGCAGCGTGAGCACCAGCAGCAGCGGCGCCTCCCACTTGAGCGGCAGCGCCCAGTCCAGGAAGTCCGCCGTCTGCAGGTCGCCGCGCTCCGCGTCCTCGAGCACCCAGACCCACGGGGCGCCCGCCTTCTGCACGCGCCGCTCGAGCAGCCGCTTGAGCTCCGCGAAGGCGCCCTCCCAGCGGCTCTTCGCGTCCATTCGCGCGCTGCGGAAGTCCGGCGCGCTCACGCCCAGCACGAAGGCGAGGAACTCGGCGCGCAGGCCGTCGGGGTCCGCGTCCGGGCCCTCCGCGAGCGAGGCGCGCAGGGCCGCGAGCAGCGGCGCGCCGCTCAGCTCCTCGCCCAGGCCGAGCACGCTGCGCACCAGCCGGTCCAGGCCGTGCGCGGGCGGCGGCTCACCCGGGGCAAAGCTCACCCGGGTGACGCGCTCGGGCTGCCCGAGCGAGGCGAGCAGGGTCTGCAGCAGGTGGCTCTTGCCGCTGCCCTCCGCGCCGCGCAGCAGCAGCGCCCCGAGGCGCCGCGCGCGCTCGGCCTCCTGAGAGGCGCCCAGCGCGCGCTGCAGCTCCTCGTCCCGCCCCAGCAGGGGCTCGACGGCAGGGGTGGCAGCAGGGTGGGCGAGCGCAGGTGCGGACATGATGTGGAGACCCCAGATGTGCGAAGCGACGCGGTGCGGATCGGAGGCCGCATGGTCGTCTAGTCGGTACCGTGTGTTCAAGACGTTGCAGTGTCAGCACGTACCCACCCCCTTCTTTGGTGCGGGCCCGGGGTAGGGAAAGGGAGGAGCACGCGGCCCTTGGCTCGCTGCGGCAGATCCTCCACATTGCCCCACAGGAGGACGTGATGAGCCAGGTGCTGGAGGACTTGCTCGCGCTGCTGAAGCTGGAGCCCATCGAGGAGAACCTGTTCCGCGGGGCGAGCCAGGACCTGGGCTTCCGGGCGCTGTTCGGCGGGCAGGTGCTGGGGCAGTCGCTGAGCGCGGCGAGCCAGACGGTGGAGCCCGCGCGCCACGTGCACTCGCTGCACGGCTACTTCCTGCGCCCCGGGGACGCGGGGCTGCCGGTGGTGTACCAGGTGGACCGGGTGCGCGACGGCGGCAGCTTCACCACCCGGCGCGTGGTGGCCATCCAGAGGGGGCAGCCCATCTTCACGCTGATGGCGTCCTTCCAGGGGGAGGAGCCGGGCGCGAGCCACGCGGCCCCCATGCCGCTGGTGCCCGGGCCCGAGGGCCTTCCGAGCGACGTGGAGCGCTGGCGGCGCTACGCGGACCTGGTGCCGGCGCGGCTGCGCGAGAAGCTGCTGTGCGACAAGCCCATCGAGATCCGCCCGGTGACGCAGGTGGACCCGCTGCACCCCGAGCCCACCGCGCCGGTGAAGCACGTGTGGTTCCGCGCGGACGGGCCGATGCCGCAGGACCCGCAGGTGCACCGCTACCTGCTCGCGTACGCGAGCGACTTCAACCTCATCACCACGGCGCTCCTGCCGCACGGGCTCTCGGTGATGCAGCCCACGCTGCAGGCGGCGAGCCTCGACCATGCGCTGTGGTTCCACGGCGACGTGAAGGTGAACGACTGGCTGCTCTACACCATGGACAGCCCCTGGGCGGGCGGGGCGCGGGGACTCGCGCGCGGGCAGGTGTTCACGCGCGACGGGCGGCTCGTGGCCTCGGTGGCCCAGGAGGGCCTGATGCGGGTGCGGCCGGAGAAGGCCTGAGGCCTAGCCGCGGTAGCGCTCGGCGAGGGTGGGGCGGCTGCCCTGGCGCAGCTGCGCCTCGGCGGCCTCGAGCGCTTGGAGCGCGTCCATCGACTCGAGCCCGGGCACGCACACGCTCTCTCCCCGCTCGAGCGCGAGGAGCGAGGCCTGCACCACGTCGGAGGCGGCCATGGCGCCGCGGGTGTAGCCGCCGTTGAACTCGGTGGCCGTCATCCCGGGGCAGAGCACCTGCACCTGCACGGGGCTGCCTGCGCCCAGCTCGCTCGCGAGCGTGCGGGTGAAGTGCACGAGGAAGGCCTTGGCGCCCGCGTAGGTGGCGCGCGCGGGCAGGGGGTTGGGAGGGAGCGCCGCGCTGAAGGCGAGCAGGCTCGCCACGTTCACCACGCTGCCCCGCCCCCGCGCCTGCATGCCGGGCAGCGCCGCGCGCGTGGCGAGCAGGGGCCCCGTGACGTGCAGGTTCACCAGCTGCTCGAGCAGCCGCGGGTCGGTCTCGGCGAAGGGGCCGTAGCCGCCGATGCCCGCGTTGTTCAGCACGAAGGAGACGTCCGCTCCCCCTGCGCGCTCGGCCACGGAGAGCACGCCCGCGCTCGTGCCCAGGTCGGCCACGAGCACCTCGGCGCGGATGCCGTGCGCCCTCTCCAGCTCCGCGGCGAGCGCGCGCAGGCGCTCCTCGCGCCGCGCCACCAGCACCAGGTCGTAGCCGCGCGCCGCGAGCGCCCGCGCGTACAGCGCCCCGATGCCCGCCGAGGCGCCCGTCACCACCGCCGTACCCTGCGCGCTGCCCGCCATGTGCCGTCCTCCTCGATGAAGCAGGTCGATGAAGCAGGCCCCTACGCTAGACGGCGCGGAGCCCGGGCGGGAGCGCGTCGTGCGCCGGGTGTGCGCCGCCCGGGTGCCCAGCGGACGGCAGGCCTCAGCGCGGGAGCCCCGCCCCCTGCGCGGCCCAGGCGAGCCCGGCGAGCGCGAAGACGAGGCCCACGTAGGTGGCCGTGGCGCGCCAGCTCCGCTGCGGCGCCGCGTCCTGTTCGAAGCAGCGCGCCAGCGCCGCGAGCCCGACGACGAAGAGGATTCCCTCGTGCGAGGCGTAGAAGGCGAGCCCCAGCACCGCGACGGCGCACAGCCGCTGCGCGCGCGTCATGGCGCGAAAGCCGCGCGCCCCGTCCAGCGTCCAGACGGGGATGAGGTTGAAGAGGTTGAGCACCGCGGAGCTGTGGGCCACCGCGTCCAGCAGCCTGCTGCCGGTGAGCTTCGCTGCGGCGAACGTGAGGACCGTCGCGCCCAGGCCCCAGAGGGGTCCTGCGAGGCCGATCTCCGCGTCCTCCTCGGGGCTCGCAGGCGCCTGGCGCAGCCGCACGAAGGCGCCGACGAAGGGGATGAACACGGGCGCATCCGCCGCGAGGCCGCGCCGGCGCAGCGCCCACACGTGTCCCAGCTCGTGCAGGTAGAGGCAGAAGAGGAAGCCTGCCGCATAGCGCCAGCCCCACAGGCGCCAGTACACGCCGAAGAAGACGAGGAGGGTGGCGAGGCTCTTGAGCTTCGCGACCCCCAGCAGCAGCAGCTTGCCCTTCGTCAGCGCGAGAAGGAGCAGCCCCTTGAGCTTCCAGAGCAGCAGCCCCACGGTGCCCAGCGCCGCGAGGGCGCGGGGCATCTGCCGCGGAGGCGCTGCGGGCGCTGCCGCCGGGGCCTCTGCGACCGGCGTGAGCGCCTGCAGCCGCTCGCGCACGCGCGCGGCCTGCGCCGCCTCCGCGGGCAGCAGCTCGAGCGCCTCGCTCCACAGCGTGCGCGCCCGGGCGGGCTCCGCCCCCTCGGCGGCGGTGGCCTCTGCGGCGAGCGCCTGCAGCCGCTGCGCGTGCACGAGGCGGCCGCAGCCGGGGCAGGCACGCAGCGCGGGCGACAGCTCGCTGTGGCAGCCCGCGCACCGGCGCGGGAGCGCTGCGGCGAGTGCCTCAGCCAACGGCGGGCTCGGGCTGCGCGGAGGCCTCGGCGTCCGCGAGGGCGGCGGCCGGGGTGAGGGCGAAGGGGCCCACGAGCGCCAGCGCGGGCCGGCGGTTCACCTTCCACGCCTGCCAGAAGGCGAAGCCCATGATGAGGATCATGATCGGACTGCCGAGTCCCAGGTAGACCGGCGCTGCCAGCGAGAGCACCGAGGAGATGATCCACACCAGGGGCCCGTGCACGGCGTTCTCGCCCTCGCCCATTCCCTCCACGATGGTGGGCACCGCGGACCAGGAGACCGCGACCCAGGTGAAGGCCACGGCGAAGAGCTGGTAGCCGAGCCCCCCGCGTCGGTGGGCACCGCGCGCGACGGCCGTCCCGACGAGCCAACCCACGCCCACGTAGAGCGGCCCGAGCTCGTAGTCCGTGACCTTGCGCACGACGTGGTACGCCACCGCTCCTGCCAGCGCCGCCAGCAGTCCGAGGCCGCCTGCGCGAAGCACCCGCAGCACGCGCGAGCCCCCCGTGCGGGAGGCGACGACGAGGTCGCGGCACGGGGTGCACACCAGCTTGCCGTTGGCCTCCCAGTAGCTCTCCGTCACGGGCTTGCTGCAGGCGACGCAGGTGGGCGGGGGGCTCGCCTCCGCGTGGTCGAACTGCAGGGGGGCGTCCGCCGCGGGGGCGGCTGCGGGCGTCTCACTCATGGGCGGGAGATCCTCGGAAGAGCGGGGAGAGCCGTGCACTCTAGCGGGCGAGGCGCCCCGCCCAACAGTCCCCCCCGCCGCGGGGCCGCGCTGCTATAGGGGGTCGCATGAACACCTCCATGGTCTCGGACCTCTTCAACCCGGCCCGCTGGCGCCCCGTCGAGGGCTTCAAGTTCAAGGACCTCACCTTCCACCGCGCGGTGGACCAGGGCACGGTGCGCATCGCGTTCAACCGCCCCGAGGTGCGCAACGCCTTCCGCCCGCGCACCGTGGACGAGCTGTTCCAGGCGCTCGAGGCCACGCGCTTCATGACCGACGTGGGCTGCGTGCTGCTCACCGGCAACGGCCCCAGCCCCAAGGACGGCGGCTGGGCCTTCTGCTCCGGCGGCGATCAGCGCATCCGCGGCAAGGACGGCTACAAGTACGAGGGCGAGGAGGAGCGGCGCCTGGACCCCGCGGGCCTGGGCCGGCTGCACATCCTCGAGGTGCAGCGGCAGATCCGCTTCCTGCCCAAGGTGGTCATCGCCGTGGTGCCGGGCTGGGCGGTGGGCGGCGGCCACAGCCTGCACGTGGTCTGCGACCTCACGCTCGCGAGCAAGGAGCACGCGGTGTTCAAGCAGACCGACCCGGACGTGGCCAGCTTCGACTCGGGCTACGGCTCGGCGCTGCTCGCGCGGCAGGTGGGCCAGAAGCGCGCGCGAGAGGTGTTCTTCATCGGCCGCAACTACTCGGCGGACGAGGCCTTCCAGATGGGCATGGTGAACGCCGTGGTGCCGCACGCGCAGCTCGAGGAGTTCGCGCTCGAGTGGGGCGCGGAGATCAACACCAAGAGCCCCACGGCCATCAAGATGCTCAAGTACGGCTTCAACCTCCCCGACGACGGGATGGTGGGCCAGCAGCTCTTCGCCGGCGAGGCGACGCGGCTCGCCTACGGCACCGAGGAGGCCCAGGAGGGGCGCGACGCGTTCGTGCAGAAGCGCAAGCGCAACTTCAAGCGCTTCCCCTGGAGTTACTGAGGGGTCGCGTCCGAAAAGGGCCAGCGCGCGGCGGCCCGGGCCCATTAGAAGGGTGGGCCATGAACGCTGCGAATCCCGAGGCCGCCGCGCTGTTCCACCGCCTTCACTCCGAAGGTCTGCTGCTCCTGCCCAACGCGTGGGACGCCGGCAGCGCGCGCCTGGTGGAGAGCCTCGGCGCGCGCGCCGTCGCCACCAGCAGCGCCGCGGTGGCGTGGGCGCACGGCTATGCGGACGGCGACCAGCTGCCGGTGGCCGCGCTGCTGGGCAGCGTGCGCGAGATGGCGCGGGTGCTCTCCGTGCCGCTCTCGGTGGACATCGAGGGCGGCTACGCGGAGGACCCGGTGCGCGTGGGGGAGACGGTCGCCGCGGTGCTCGAAGCAGGCGCGGTGGGCATCAACATCGAGGACGGCCGCGAGCCGCCCGAGCTGCTGTGCCGCAAGCTCGAGCAGGCGCGGCGCGCCGCCGAGCGCGTGGGCGTGCGGCTCTTCGCCAACGCGCGCACGGACGTGTACCTGAAGGGGCTCGTGCCTCCGGAGCGCCGCGTGCAGGAGGTGCTCGCGCGCGCCGAGCGCTACCGCGCGGCCGGTGCGGATGGGCTCTTCGTTCCCGGCGTGACGGCGCCCGACGAGATGCGCGCAATCGCCTCCGGGCAGCCGCTGCCGCTCAACGTGCTCGCGCGTGCGGGACTGCCCGAGGCGCCGGCGCTGCAGGCGCTGGGCGTGCGGCGGCTGAGCGCAGGCTCCTCGCTCGCGGAGAGCCTGTACGGGCGCCTCGGTGCGCTCGCGAGCGGCTTCCTGCGCACGGGGGCGTCGGCGCCCCTGGTCGAGGAGGCGATGTCGTACGGCGCGCTGCAGGCGCTGATGCCGCGCGGTTGAGGAGCGCAGCGCAGTGCGAGAGGCGGAACCGCGCGTGGACGTGCACTGCAGTTGCCCGTGACGCGTGCGACGCGCGTGCTCCGGAGGAGCGGCCCGAAGGGAGTGCGGAGGGACGGGCTCGCCTCGTGAGTGCCGAGCGCGGCGGGGCGCCGGCTTGCGCAGCGCTCCGGGGAGGCGCGGGGCGGACCCACTTGCGCCGGGGGCGAGGCGTCGAGGTCCCCCGCGCCCTCTCTCGCCGAAGTGCACGCGCGTGCGGGTTCGGCGGGGGCAGGCCGGTGCGCTGCTAACGACAAACCTCGGGAGATTTCAAAACCCCCGAGGTTTGTCTTTAGCTTCGCACAGCACTCGGCCCGACACCCCCCTCCCCTCCTGCGGACCCCCGGAGCGTATCGCAGGGCAGCGCCAGCGCGGGCTTGGCGCATACGAAAGGAGCCCGTTCCGTCCTGGCCTCCCCACAGAGCCCGTACGCAAAGGGCACAGCGCGGCAGGTCCTTCCCCCACCCCGATCCGCTGGCTTCGTGAAAAGGGGGGAGGGAACGGCGGCGCGCGCTCAGCGCGGGCGGCGCGCGAACATGCCGATGCCCCGCTGGGTCATCACCGTGTCGCCGTGCTGGTTGCGCAGCGAGAAGAGCATGCGGATGGAGCCGCGGTCCGGCTTGCTGCGGCTGGGCATCAGCTCCAGCACCTCCATGCGCAGCGTGAGCTCGTCGCCCGGGCGCACCGGCTTGAGCCAGCGCAGCTCGTCCACGCCGGGTGAGCCGAGGCTCGCCGCGTCGTTGAGGACGCCCTGCACGAGCAGCTTGTGGCTCACGGCCGCCGTGTGCCAGCCGCTCGCCACCAGGCCGCCGAAGTGCGTGGCCTTGCCGGCCTCCTCGTCGAGGTGGAAGGGCTGCGGGTCGTAGCGGCGCGCGAACTCCAGCATCTCCTCGCGCGTGATGACGTACGGCCCCGACTCACTCACCTGGCCCGGCTCGAAATCCTCGAAATAGCGCATAGGCCCAGAACACTAGCGCGCCCGGCGTGGGAACGCCGGGCGCGCAAAGGTGTCGCGGTGGAGGCTGCCCGCTAGCGGGTCGTGCTGGTGTCGCTCGCGCTGCCCGAGCCACCCGTGGCGCTGCCGGTGTCGCTCGCGCCGGTGCTGGTGCTGCTGCCCGAGCCACCCGTGCCGCTCGTGTCGCTCATCGAGCCCGAAGAGGAATCCGAGGAGGAACCCGTCGAGCCCGAGCCGCCGGTGCCCGACGTGTCGCTCATGCTGCCCGAGCCACCCGTGCCGCTCGTGTCGCTCATGGAGCCCGAGCCACCGGTGCCGCTCGTGTCGCTCATCGAGCCCGAGGAAGAGCCCGAGCCGCCGGTGCCGCTCGTGTCGCTCTGGGTCGAGCCACCCGTGGTGCCGTACGAGGAGCCGGACGTGCTGGAGGAGCCGGAGCCGCCGGTGCCCGTGTCCTGCGTGCTGGTGCTCGTGCCGGTGCTGCCCGAGCCGCCCGTGCCGTCCTCGGCGCCCGGGTCATCCGCCGTGGAGCCCGTGGAGCCCGTCGAGGATCCCGTAGACCCGGCGGTGGAGCCGGAGCCGCCGCTGGTGGTGCCGGTCGTGCTGCTCCCCGTCGAGCCCGTGCTGCTTCCGCCCGTGGTCTGAGCGAACACCGGCCCCGCCGCCATCCCTGCACCGAGCAGACCCACCATCACCAACCGCTTCGTCAGCTTCATCGTCATTCGCGCTCTCCGTGCGTGAAAAGTGTTCAGAACGAGGCTGGGGACGGGGGGGCCCGAGTGGCATTGGACTTGGGACGGGGGCCCCGGCGGGAATAGCGCGCCGTGGGCCCTTCTCCCTCGGGAACGCGCGCCACTGAGCGCACGGGCAGGCGGGAGGCCGCCTCGGCTGGGCCACCCCCCATCCGAGCGCTTGCTCTGGACTTTTCCCGCGGCTGAGGCGAAGTCCGGGGGCATGGGACGCATCTTCGAGACTCGCAAGACGACGATGTTCAAGCGCTGGAACGCGATGGCGAAGCTGTTCGCGCGCATCAGCAAGGACATCGCCATCGCGGTGAAGGCGGGCGGTCCGGACGCGCACACCAACCCGGCGCTGCGCCGCGCGCTGCAGAACGCGCGCGCGGGCAACATGCCCAAGGACAAGGTCGATGCCGCCATCAAGCGTGCGAGCGGCCAGGACCAGAAGGACTACGAGGTCGTGCTGTACGAGGGCTACGCGCCGCACGGCATCGCCGTGCTGGTGGAGACGGCCACGGACAACACCGTGCGCACCGTGGCCAACGTGCGCATGCACTTCAAGGACTGGGGCGGGAACCTCGGCACCACGGGCAGCGTGGGCTTCCTCTTCCAGCACATGGGCGTGTTCCGGCTCGCGCCCGAGGGGCTGGACCTCGAGGCGCTCGAGCTCGAGCTCATCGACCACGGCCTGCAGGAGATGGGCGAGAGCACCGGCGAGAAGGGCGAGCGCCAGGTGGTCATCCGCTGCGCCTTCGCGGACTTCGGCCACCTGCAGGCGCACCTCGAATCCAAGGGCCTCGCGCTGCTCTCCGCCGAGAGCGAGTACGTGGCGCTCAACCCGGTGAGCCTCCCGGAGGAGCAGGCCACCGAGGTGCTCAAGATGGTGGACGCGCTCGAGCAGGACGACGACGTGCAGCGCGTGTTCCACACGCTCGCCTGAGCGCTGCGCGCTCTGCCGCCTACTGCAGCGTGCGCGTGCGCGGATCCAGGGTCTGCAGCTCGTCCAGGTCCACCGCGTCCGCGCGCGGCAGGGTGAAGTGGAAGGTGGCGCCCTCGCCCGGAGTGCTCTCCACCCAGAGCGTGCCGCCGTGCGCCTCCACGATGCCGCGCGTGATGTAGAGCCCCAGCCCCGCGCCCTGGTGCGCCGTCTCCTCGGCCTGCCAGTAGGGCTCGAAGAGGTGGGGCTGGGCGGACTGCGGGATGCCCGGCCCGGTGTCCCTCACCTGGAAGTGCACCCAGCCGCTCGCGCCGCGCGCGCGCACCTCCACGCGGCCTCCCTCGGGGGTGAACTTGATGGCGTTGCCCACCAGGTTGCTGAAGACCTGGAAGGTGCGGTCGCGGTCGCAGGACACCTCGAGGCCGGGGGCGGTGGGCGCGATGTGCAGCTGCAGCCCCTTCTGCACCGCGAGCGGCTCGAGCAGGGTGAGCGCGTCGTTGAGCAGGCGCCCCACGTCCTGGGGGTGGGGCTCCAGGGCGAGCCGGCCGCCGCGCAGGCGCGCGAAGTCGAGCAGGTCCCGGATGAGGCGGTCCATGCGCTCCACCGAGCGCTCCATGGTGGCCAGGTGCTTGCGCATGCGCGCGCCCGCCTCGTCCGCGGGGGCCATCTGCGCGAGCAGCGCGGCGGACAGGCGCATCGCGCCCAGGGGGTTCTTCAGGTCGTGGCTGACGATGCCCAGCACCTCCTCGCGGGTGCGCACCGCCTCCTGCGCCTCGCGGTAGAGGCGCGCGTTGTCCAGCGCGAAGCCCGCGCGGCCCGCGAGTTCCAGCGCGAGGCCCACGTCCGCGTTCGCGATGCAGCGGTCCGCGTGGCTGAAGAGCGTGAGCGCGCCGAGGCTGCGGCCGCGCGCGCGCAGGGACACGACGACGTAGCACTGCCCGCCCAGCTCGCGCACCAGCGAGGGTGCGCCCGGGGGCAGCGGGTCTCCGGCGTGCAGCAGGGGCTCGCCGGTGCGCAGCACCTCGGCCATGTCCCCGGCGGGCTGCACCGCGTCCGCGTCCTGCTCGAGCAGGGCGCGCGCCTTCGCCTCCAGGGCCCCGTCCATGTGCGCCACCGCCACGTGGCGCAGGCCCCCGCGCGGCTCCAGCACGTCCACGAGGCAGCCGTCCGCGAGCGTGGGCACCGCGAGCTGGGCGATGCGCTGCAGGGTGGTGGTGTACTCGAGCGAGCCCACCAGCGCCGAGCTCACCGCATCCAGGAAGGCGAGCGTGCGCGACTGCTCGGCCTCGGCGGCGCTGCGGGTGCGCAGCTGCACCCGCTCGGCCTCCGCGCTGCGGCGCGACACGTCCGCGAAGTGCAGCGCCCGGGCGCACGCCCACACCAGCGCGCTGAAGAGCACGATGTTGCAGGTCACCATCAGCGCCGCGGCCACCGGCAGCGCGTAGAAACCTGCGCGGTAGCCCAGCATGGTGAGGAGCCCCACCACCACGGGGACGGTGAGCGCGGGCAGGAGCAGCCAGCGCGCGAGCGTGCCGCCCACGCTGCTGCTGGTCACCAGGGCCATCAGCCCGCGGTCCGGGCGCACCGCGAGCACCCCCGTGGACAGCAGGATGAAGCCCAGCGCGGTGTGCAGCGCCATCGCGCTCCGCATCACCCCCATGTACTCGCGCAGGCCGTACACGTAGCTCACCACCGAGGCGAGGCTCACCACCCACACCATGAAGGCGAGGTACTGCGCAGGCCACCCGGCGAGCCAGGTGCGCACCTCGAGGCAGAGCAGCGCGACCGCGAGCGCGAGCATGCAGCAGGCCGTCACCACGGACATGCGCCCGGGTGGGGCGAGGTCCACGGGGGTGTCCAGGTCCCGGATGAGCAGCTGGTCCAGCCCGAGGGAGCGCCCCAGCGCGTACTCGGCGAGCGAGACCAGGGCGATGAGCCCCGCGACGGCGCACAGGGGCGCGGCCAGGCGGCGGCGCAGCGTGTTCTCGCGCAGCAGCGCGAGCGCGGCGGCGAGGAGCACCAGGCCCAGGGCCGTGTTGACCTTCATGGTGACCAGGCCCGGCAGCACGCTCTTGAGCGCCGGTACGCCCAGCAGCCAGCCGGCCAGGACCGCGAGCCCCAGGAGTCCCGAGAGCAGCGCGGCGAGGAGCGCGTAGCCCCTCAGCGCAGTGACGACCCGGGGGTGGGGGGGAGCTTGCTCCACGTCGCGCCTCGCGTTGTCCTCGGGGAAGGGGCGGCCCGCCCGGACCGGACTCCCTGGGCTGCCCTGGAGGACAAGATGCGGCGCGCGTCGCGGAGCGTCACGGCCGCCGCGCCCCGTCCTGCCCGAGCGCAGGGCAGGCGGACGGGCTCAGGCGGCCTCCTGCTCCGGGCCCTCCTGCACGACGCGGGTAGACGAGGCGCTGTCGTAGACGCTGCGGTCCAGCAGCCCCTCCTCCTTTGCCACCAGCACGGGGACCAGCATCTGGCCCGTCACGTTCGTCATGGTGCGCATCATGTCCAGCACCCGGTCGATGGCGACGATGTAGCCGATGCCCTGCAGCGGCAGCCCCGCGCTGCTGAGCACCAGCGTCACCATCACGATCGCCGTGCCCGGCACCCCGGCCGTGCCGAAGCTGCCCAGCACGCTCGCCAGCAGGATGATGAAGTACTGGGACGCGGAGAGGTGCAGGCCGAAGTACTGCGCCACGAACACCGAGGTGATGGCCGGGTAGATGGCGCCGCAGCCGTCCATCTTGATGCTCGCCCCCAGCGGCACCGCGAAGCTCGCGTACTCCTGCTTCACGCCCAGGTTCTGCACCACGCTGCGCAGCGCCACCGGCATGCTCGCGAAGCTGCTCGAGGACACGAAGGCCACCTGCATGCCGGGCGCCGCGCCCCGGAAGAAGCGCAGCGGGTTGAGCCCGTGCACGAGCAGCAGGCTGCTGTACGTGACGGCGATGTGCAGCGCGCAGGCGAGGTAGAGCGCGAACACGAAGGTGCCCAGGGGCAGCAGCTTCTCGAAGCCGTACGCGCCCACCAGCGCCGCGATGAGCCCGAAGGTGCCGATGGGGGTGAACTGCAGCACGAAGCGCGTCACCTGGATCATCGCGTCGCTCGCCTCGCCCACCAGCACGCGCAGGCGCGCCGTCTTGTCCCCGAGCTTCACCAGCGCGAAGCCGAGCAGGCCCGCGAAGAAGATGACCTGGAGGATCTTCCCCTCGGTGAGCGCCTTGAACGGGTTGGACGGCACCACGTCCAGCAGGACCTTCACCGGCGTGGGCACCTCGCGCGGCGTGTAGCCCTCGGCCACCGCGAGCGTGCCGCCCAGGCCGCGCCCCGGCTGCAGCAGCAGCGCGACGCCCAGGCCCACGCCCACCGCGAGCGCCGCCGTCACCGCGAACCACAGGAAGGTGCGCGCCCCCAGCTTCGCCACGCTCTTCTGCCCGTGCAGGCTGCTCACCGCGTTCACCACCGCGAAGAAGACGAGCGGGGTGGCGATCATCCGGATGAGCGTGACGTAGATGTCCCCCAGGGGCTGGAAGAGGGGCTCCGCGGGCTTGCCCACGAGCCAGCCCACCAGCGCGCCGAGCACGAAGCCGCCCATCACGCGCTGCCAGAAGGGGATGCGGAACCAGGCGCTGACGAGCTTCACGGGGACCCTCGGGGGCGAGCGGCGGCGGGAGACCGCCACGATAGACGAAAGACGAAAGGGGCGGGCAGGGAGCAGTCCCCGCCTCGCCCCTCTCGATGTGCGAGCCCGTGGCGCGTTGCGCCGAGCGCTAGGCCTTCTGCAGGCCCTCGGCCACCATCGCGGCCTTCACGCCCGGGCGCGCCATGACGCGCTCGAAGTAGGCCTTGAGCACCGGGGACTCGTGGGCCGCCGGCGCCTTCGCGCGCGCCCAGTTGAGCATGACGAAGAGGTAGCCGTCCGCCACGCTGAACTGGTCACCGAAGAGGTACTGCTTTCCCTCCAGGTGCTTGGCCACGTACTCGAAGCGCTTGGCGATCTTCTCCAGGCTCGCCTTCTTCACGTCCTCGGTCACGGCCGGGTTGAAGAGGGGGCTGAAGCTCTTGTGCAGCTCGGTGCCGATGAAGGTGAGCCACTCCTGCAGCTTGTAGCGCTCCACCGTGCCGTTGGCCGGGGCGAGCTTCTTCTCGGGCGCCTGGTCCGCGAGGTACTGCACGATCGCCGGGCCCTCGGTGAGCACGTAGCCGTTGTCCAGCTGCAGCGCCGGCACGTAGCCCTTGGGGTTGATGGCGTAGAAGTCCTCGCCGCCCTCCGTCTTGTGCGCGCGCAGGTCCACCTTCACCAGGTCCGCCTTCAGGCCGGCCTCGGACAGGGCGATGTGCGGGGAGAGGGAGCAGGCGCCAGGGGAGTAGAAGAGCTTCATGTGCGGGGACCTCCAGGGTTCCAGGTTTCCGAAGTGGAATGCGGCGCTTCCTATTAAGAAGCGCCGGGCGGGCTGTCGAGCGAAAGTGGCGGCGCCCGTCCGCCGGAGGCGTGGCCCCAGAGCAGGGTGGGGCCCGCGAGCCAGGGCGCGGCGGCGGCATCCGTCTCCTGTTCGAGCCGCTTGCGGGTGGCGCGGTCTGGGAAGGGGCCGGGCTCGAGCCGCGGCTGCGCGTCGTGGGTGCGCCCGTCCAGCTCGCGCCCCGCCACGCCCTTGCGCACGCCGCCCCACTGCTTGAAGAAGAAGTCCGTGCCGCTCGCCACGCACTGGTCGCGCAAGGAGCGCACCCAGTCCGGGCCCAGGGGCCTCGCGCCGTGGCCGCTCTCGCCGCCCACGATCATCCAGTGGATGCCGGTGAGGTCCAGCGTCCCGAGGTCCTCGAGCAGCGGCTCCACCGAGAGGAAGCGCGTGCGCGCCGGGGCGTCACGCAAATGGGCGATGCGCGGCACGCCCCACTTGCGGTCCTCCACGCTCACGCCCCACCAGATGTGCGGCGCCTGCGCCACGTCCTGCAGCTTCGTGCGCAGCAGGTCGCGCATGCGCTCCGAGCGCTTCGTCAGCAACTGGTAGGTGTGCCAGTTGGCGCGCGCCATCACGCGCACCACCTCGACGATGTAGTCGTCCGGGATGTCCGCGTGGAACAGGTCGCTCATCGAGTTGACGAAGACGCGGCGCGGCTTCGGCCAGCGGAAGGGGTCTGCGAGCTTCTCGGGGATGAGCTTCAGGTCGAAGCCCTGCGTGTACGGGTGGCCCGGCACGCCCCGGAAGCGCTCCGCGAAGGTCTCCGCGTAGCAGTGCTTGCAGCCGGGCGTGATCTTCGTGCACCCCCGCACCGGGTTCCACGTCGCGTCCGTCCACTCGATCTTCGTGTTGTCACTCATGCGAGCCCCCGCATCTAGCGGCGGAGGCTCGCGCGCGCAGGCGCCCGGGCATGCGGCCAGGCGCCCGTGCGGCTACTCGTAACGCAGGGCCTCGATGGGATCGAGCATCGACGCGCGCCTCGCGGGGTAGAGCCCGAAGATGACGCCCACGGCCGCGCTGAAGCCCACCGAGACGAGGATGATCTGCGGCTGCACCAGCGTGGGCCAGCCGAACTGCGTGGCGAGCCGCTCGGCCACCAGCACGCCCAGCGCGATGCCCAGCACGCCGCCGGCCACCGTGAGCGTGAGCGCCTCCACCAGGAACTGCGCGAGGATGTGGCGCGGCTTCGCCCCCAGCGCCATGCGCACGCCGATCTCCCGCGTCCGCTCCGTCACGCTCACCAGCATGATGTTCATCACGCCGATGCCGCCCACCAGCAGCGACACGGCGGCGATGCTCGCGAGCAGCAGGGTGAGCGTGCGCGTGCTCTCCTCGCGCGAGCTCGCCACGTCCGCGAGATTGCGCAAGCTGAAGTCCTCGGGCTCGCCGTCCTGCAGGTGGTGGCGCTCGCGCAGCAGGTCGGTGATCTGCGTCTCGGCGAAGCGCGTGGCCTCGGGGCTCGTCGCTCCCACCATCACCATGCCGTCGATGAAGTTGCCCAGGCCGCCGCGCACCTTGGACTGGAAGGCGCGCGCGGGGATGAACACCGCGTCGTCGTTGTCGCCGCCGCCCGCGCTCTGCCCCTTGCTCTGCAGCACGCCCACGACCTCATACGGCGTGCTCCCGATGCGCACCGCCTGGCCCACCGGGTTCGTCCCCGAGCCGAACAGCTTCTCGGCCACCGTCTGCCCCAGCACCACCACCTTCGAGTCCCCATCCTCGGGCGCGAAGAGGCTGCCCGAGGCGGGCGCCCAGTTGCGGATGCTGAAGTAGTCCGGCGTGGTGCCGTACACCGTGGTGGTCCAGTTGGTGATGTCGCTCACCACCGGCTGGCTCGCGCGCAGCACGGGCGCCGCGTACTTCACCGAGGACACGCCCTCCTTGATGGCGCGCAGGTCGTCCCACGTGACGGTGGGCTTGCTGCCGAAGCCCCCGCGCGTGCCGCCCGCGCTGCTGCTGCCGGGCAGGATGACGAGCTGGTTCACGCCCATCGACTCGAAGGTCTCCTGCACCTTGCGCTTCGCGCCCTCGCCGATGCCCACCATGGCGATGACCGCGCCCACGCCGATGACGATGCCCAGCGTGGTGAGCGCCGAGCGCGTCTTGTTGCGCTTGAGCGCCCAGAACGCGATGAGGAAGGTCTCGAGCACGTTCATGACGCAGCCTCCTGCGGTGCGTCGTCGGGCTCCACCTCGAGCGGCGGCACCACCGCGACCAGCGGCTCCTGGCGCCGGTCCGCGCGCACCTTGCCGTCGCGCACCACCACCACCCGCTGCGCGTACGCCGCCACGTCCGGCTCGTGCGTGACGAGCACGATGGTGATGCCGGACGCCGAGAGCTGCTGCAGGAGCGCCATCACCTCGATGCCCGTGCGCGAGTCCAGGTTGCCCGTGGGCTCGTCCGCGAGGATGACCTTGGGCTCACCGACGAGCGCCCGCGCGATCGCCACGCGCTGCTGCTGGCCACCGGAGAGCTGCGTCGGGTGGTGGTCCATGCGGTGGCCCAGCCCCACGCGCTCGAGCGCCGCCCGCGAGCGCGCCTTGCGCTCCTTGCGCGGCACGCCCGCGTACACCAGCGGCAGCTCCACGTTGTCCTCGGCGCTGGTGCGGCTGAGCAGGTTGAAGTTCTGGAACACGAAGCCCAGCGTGCGGTTGCGCAGCTCGGCGAGCTCGTCGCGGCTGAGCTTGTTCACGTCCGTGCCCGCGAGCCGGTAGGTGCCCGTGCTCGGCTTGTCCAGGCAGCCGAGCACGTTCATCAGCGTCGTCTTCCCCGAGCCCGAGGTGCCCATGATGGCGACGAACTCGCCGCGCGCGACCTTCAGGGACACCCCGCGCAGCGCATGCACCAGCGTGTCGCCGACCTTGTACGTGCGGGTCACGTTCTCCAGCTCGAAGAGCGGAGCGCCCGCGGTCTCGAGTGCGGGATTCATCTAGAAGCCCCCTCGGCGGCCGCCGCCGCCACCGCCGCCCGGCCCGCCCATGCCGCCGGGGCCGCCCATTCCGGGCATGCCACCGGTGGGCGCCGCACTCTCGCCCTTCACGCTCGCCGCCGTCACCACGGTGTCGCCCTCCTTCAGGTCGCCCTCCACCTCGGTCATGCGCCCGTCGCTCAGGCCGGCCTTCACCGGCACGCGCACAGGGTGCCCGTCACGCATCACCCAGAGGGCCTTCTCGCCGGCCGCACGGTTGCGCATGCCCCGGCCTGCGCCCGGTTGGGCCGCTCCAGCCCCGCCGCTGCCGCCCTGCGCCGCGGGAGGCGTGGCCGCCTGGGCGCTGGGCGGGAAGCCCGCGCCACCGCCGTTGCCACCCGCCGCCGCGTCGCGCTGCGGACGCCCCGCGCGCAGCTGCGCGAGCACCGCCGCCGAGGGCTGGAAGCGCACGGCCGCGTTGGGCACCTTGAGCACGTTGTCGCGCTCGGCGTAGGCGATGGTCACGCTCGCCGTCATGCCGGGGCGCAGCTTGAGCTGCGGGTTGTCCACGCTGAGCACCGCGTCGTAGGTCACCACGTTCTGCACCGTGGTCGCCGCGTTGCGGATCTCGCGCACCTGGCCCGGGAAGCGCTCGTTGGGGAAGGCATCCACCGTGAAGGTCGCGGGCATTCCGGAGGCGAGCCGCCCCACGTCCGCCTCGGCGACGCTGGTGTGGATCTCCATGTTCGCCAGGTCCTCCGCGATGGTGAACAGCGTGGGCGCCTGCAGGCTCGACGCCACCGTCTGCCCCACGTCCACGCTGCGCGAGATGACCGTGCCGCTGATGGGCGAGCGGATGGTGGTGTAGGTGAGGTTCACGTTCGCCTGCTGCAGGTTCGCGCGCGCCTGCTCCAGCGCCGCCTGCGCCTGGCGCACCGCGGAGTCGTTCACCGCGAGCGTGGTCTCCGCGGTCTCCACGTCTGCCTTGGAGACGATGTTGCGGGTGAAGAGGTCCTGCGTGCGCGCGAGCTGCCGCTTGGAGTCCAGCGCCTGCGCCTTGGCCTTCTCCACGTTCGCCGTGGCCGAGGTCAGGTTCGCGCGGGCCTGGTCACGCGCGGCCTCGAAGAGCGCCGGGTCCAGCTGGGCGATGACGTCGCCCTTCTTCACGTGCGAGTTGAAGTCCGCGCTCAGGCTCTGGATGCGCCCGCTCACCTGCGCGCCCACCAGCACCGTGACGCGCGCCGAGAGCGTGCCCGTGGCCGTCACCTTGGCCGACAGGGGACCGCGCTCCACCTTCGCCGTCTCGTAGGAGATCGGCGCCGCCGAGGCGCCCTTGAAGTGCAGGTACGCGCCGAGGGCCACGGCCAGCACGACCACCACTGCGACTACCGAGAGCGTCTTCTTGGAGGGCGTTTTCATGGGACGCCTCTATGAATGCGCTCGCCATGTGCGGGGGGCTTGCCCCGATTGTGAACGATTGTGAGCGGCCTCAACGAGCCGGAACGACTGGGGTTTTCAGGGGGCGCGGCAGAGGCGCACATCCCTCACCCCGACCCTCTCCCAGGGGGAGAGGGGACACTCACGCGGGTGGAACAGGGAGCTTCAGTGTGAAGGTGGAGCCGTGACCTGCCTCGCTCTGCACCTCCACGCGACCGCCGTGGGCTTCCACGATGCGCTTGGTCAGCGTGAGGCCGAGCCCCACGCCGCCCGTGCCGCGCGTGCGGCTGCGGTCGCTTCGGAAGAAGGGCGTGAAGAGCTGCGCGCGGTCCTCGGGCGTCAGGCCGATGCCATGGTCCTCCACGCTCAGCGCTACCTCGTTGCCCTCGGCACGCGCACGCAGCTGGATGGGCTGGCCTGCGTCCGAGTACTTGTGCGCGTTGGACAGGAGGTTTCCCAGCGCGCGGCGCAAGAGCACCCCGTCGACGTCGAGGTCCGGTAGGCCCGACGCGACTTCGACTTCCACCGGTCGTTGCGGGTGGCGCGTGCGCAGCGTGTCTGCCGCCGACCGCACCAGCTCCGAGACCTTCGTAGGCCGCGTCTGCAGGGGCGGCGAAGCCCCGCTCGCTCGCCCATGCGCAAGGTCGAGGCGCGCGGTCGCGAGAATCTCCGTCACCAGCTGCTCCAGCTCCTCGAGGTCGCGGCCCACCTCGCCCAGGAACTCCTCGGGCAGCGGGCCCTCCGTCTCGCTCGCGAGCTCCAGCGCCACGCGGATGCGCGAGAGCGGGGTGCGCAGCTCGTGCGACACGTTGGCCAGCAGCTCCGTCTGCGCGCGCAGCAGCCCCGTGAGCCGCTCCGCCATCTCGTCCACCGCGCGGGCCACCTCGCCCAGCTCGTCGCGCCGCTTCAGGCCCGTGCGCGCCGAGAGGTCTCCGTTGCCCAGTGCCCGCGCCACGTCCGCGATGCGCGAGAGCGGCCGCGCGAGGCTGCGCGCCGCGAGCAGCGCCGCGATGGCGAAGGCCAGCAGGGCCACGCCCAGCGCCGTCAGCAGCGGGCGGGCCACGTTGGGCCGGTAGGGCTGCACCACGCCGTAGCCCACCAGCTGCGCGCCCCGGTAGATGGGCAGCGCGAGCTCGCACGCCGGTGCTCCGCACGCGTCCTCGCGCAGCACCACCGGATTGCGACCCGGGACTGCAGGCCCCTGCGTTCGCAGCTGCTGCAGCTGCTCTGCCGAGAGCGGAGCGAGCGGCGGCGTCCCCGAGCTGACCTGCAGCGTGCCGTCCGCGGCGTAGAGGCTGAGGCTCGAGCGGTACGCCTCGCGCACCTGGTCCAGCTCCGCCTGCATCGCGGGAACGTCGCCCCAGTGCTCCGCAATCTTGTTCACCAGGTACGCGCTGCGCGGCACCTGGCCCTCGCGTGGGGCGCCCTCGTCGGCGAGCCGCGCGACGACGACTCCCAGCAGCGAGAGCAGCACCAGCGCCGCCACGCCGAAGGCGTAGATGCGGAACACCAGCCGTCCCGCGAAGACGGAGCGCGGCGGCATCAGGTCTCTCCCATCCGGCCGCCCTCGGTGAGCAGGTAGCCGATGCCGCGCACCGTCTTGAGCAGGCGCGGGTTCTTCGGGTTGTCGCCCAGCTTCTGGCGCAGATGCGAGATGTGCGCGTCGATGGAGCGGTCGAAGGCCTCGTCCGCGCTGCCCTTCGTCAGGTCCAGCAGCTGCTCGCGGCTGAGCACCCGGCCCGGGCGCTCGACGAAGGCGCGCAGCAGGTTGAACTCCGCAGTGGTGAGGCGCAGCGGCTCGCCGTTGAGGCTCGCGCTGTAGTCCTTGGGGTTGAGCACCAGGCCCCCGGCCGCGAGCGCGCGCTCGCCCGCGGGCCCCACACGCCCGCGCGCCCGGCGCACGAGCGCGCGCACCCGGGCGAGCAGCTCGCGGGCGCTGAAGGGCTTGGGCAGGTAGTCGTCCGCGCCGCTCTCCAGCCCCAGCACCCGGTCCGCCTCCTCGCCCAGCGCCGTCACCATGATGACGGGCACGTCGAGGCGCGCGCGCAGCTCGCGCACCAGCTCGAGGCCTCCGAGCCGCGGCAGCATCAGGTCCAGCACGACGACGTCCGCCTGCCCCTTGAGCGCCTCGGCGAGCCCGTCCCGCCCGTCGGCGACCCACGTCACGGCCACCCCATGGCTCTCCAGGTAGCGCGCGGTGAGCTGGGCGAGCCGGTCATCGTCCTCGATGAGCAGGACGCGGCAGGGCTCGCCTTCGGTGTGGGGCGTGAGCGTCATGGCCCTCACTCTAACGAGCCAAGGACGCCTCCTCCCCCCGCGCACACAATCGTTAACACCCGCTGTACGAAGTCAGGGGGGCAGGGCAGGGTGGCCCCTCCACCGAATCAGCGAGCTGGGAGCGTGCATGGCCGAGGTGATGGGGCAGGGGGAGCTGGAGGCGACGCTGAAGGAGCGCTTCGGACTGAGCGGGTTCCGGCCGGGGCAGCGCGAGGTGCTCGATGCGCTGCTCGGTCCCCGAGGGGCCGCACTCGCGGTGTTCCCCACCGGTGGAGGCAAGAGCCTCTGCTACCAGCTGCCCGCGCTGCTTCTGCCCGGGCTCACGCTGGTGGTGAGCCCGCTCATCGCGCTGATGAAGGATCAGATCGACGCGTTGGGCCGCCGCGGCATCCGCGCCGCGCGGCTGGACTCCTCGCTCGGCCTCGATGAGTCGCGCGAGGTGACCGAGGCGCTGCGCCGCAACGAGCTGAAGCTCCTCTACGTCGCCCCCGAGCGCTTCAACAACGAGCGCTTCACGGGCCTCCTGCGCGAGCTGCGCCTCTCGCTCTTCGCGGTGGACGAGGCGCACTGCGTGTCCGAGTGGGGCCACAACTTCCGCCCCGACTACCTCAAGCTCGCGCAGGCCGCACGAGACCTCAAGGCCGAGCGGGTGCTCGCGCTCACCGCCACCGCGACCCCCGCGGTGGTGAAGGACATCTGCGAGGGCTTCGGCATCCCGGAGGAGGCCGCGGTCGTCACCGGCTTCTACCGCGAGAACCTCACCCTGGAGACCACGCCCGTGGCGGCGCAGGCGCGCGACGCGCTGCTGCTCGAGCGGCTGCGCTCGCGTCCGCCCGGGCCCACCATCGTCTACGTCACGCTGCAGAAGACGGCCGAGCGGGTGGCGGAGCTCCTGAAGGCTGCGGGACTTCCGGCGGCGGCCTACCACGCGGGCATGGAGGCCGAGGACCGCGCGCGCGTGCAGGAGGCGTGGATGGCCTCGGACCGCGGCATCGTGGTGGCCACCATCGCGTTCGGCATGGGCATCGACAAGGCGGACGTGCGCGCCGTGTACCACTACAACCTGCCCAAGGGCCTGGAGAGCTACAGCCAGGAGGTGGGCCGCGCGGGGCGCGACGGGAAGCCCTCCGTCGTCGAGCTGCTCGCCTGCCCCGACGACGTGCCCACGCTGGAGAACTTCGCGCACGGGGACACGCCCACGCCCGAGGCGCTGCAGGGCCTGGTGGAGGAGCTGCTGTCCGGTGGCCCGGAGCTGGAGGTGGACCTCTACGCCCTCTCCAACCGCCACGACCTGCGCCCGCTGGTGCTGCGCACCGCGCTCACCTACCTGGAGCTGCAGGGGGTGCTGCGGCAGGGCACACCCTTCTACGCGGGCTACAAGGTGCAGCCGCTGGTGCCGCTGGAGCAGGTCTTCGCGCGCTTCGAGGGCGAGCGCCGCCGCTTCCTCGAGGCCGTCTTCCAAAAGAGCAAGAAGGGGCGCACCTGGTACACGGTGGATGCGCGCGCGGTGGCCGAGGCGCTGGGCCAACCGCGCGAGCGCGTGGTGAAGGCGCTGGACTACCTGCAGGAGCAGGGTCTCGCGCAGACGCAGGTGTCCGAGCCGCGCCAGCGCTACACGCGGCTGCGGCCGAAGGAGGATGCGCGCGCACTCGTCACCGGGCTGCTCGAGCGCTTCGAGCAGCGCGAGCGCGCGGAGGTGGCGCGCATCCAGCAGGTGCTCGAGCTCGTGACACACGCGGGCTGTCAGAACAACGCACTCGTCGCGCACTTCGGGCAGCGGCGGCCCAGGCCCTGCGGGCACTGCACCTTCTGCCGCACCGGGCGCGCCCAGGTGCTGCCGCCGCCGCACGAGCGCCCCGCGCTGCCCGCAGGCCTGGACGTCGCGGGCCTGCGTGCACTGCAGCAGCGCCACCCCGACGCGCTCGGCTCTCCGCGGCAGGCCGCGCGCTTCCTCTGCGGGCTGGGCAGCCCCGCCACCTCGAAGGCGCGGCTCGGGGGACATCGCCTCTTCGGTGCGCTGGAGGAGTGGCCCTTCGCGCAGGTCCTCACCTGGTGCGAGCAGGAGGCGCGATGAGCCTGCGCGATGCGTTGAAGGGGCTGAAGGCGAAGGCGCTCGAGAAGCTGAGCGAGCACGTGGTGGACTTCGACCCGCAGACGCGCCAGCTGCGGGTGGCCGCGACGGTGGTCGCGCCAGCGGTAAGGGCGGCGCTCCTGCGCAAGGCGCCCGTGGAGGAGGCGCAGGTGCGGATGGACGCAGAGGGCATCCACGTGGAGGCGCGCGCGAAGGCGGGCTTCCGGGTGAAGACCACGGTGGTGCCGCACCGGCTCGAGCTCGACGCGCGCGCCTTCACCCTGCACGCGACGCTGCCGGCCGGGGTCTCCTTCGAGCACGACAGCTTCCTCGCGGGCGTGGTGGCCGCGTCGCTGGACGGGCTCTTCGGGGTGGCCGAGCGCGCGGCGAACCGGCTCCCGGGGGTGACCCTGAAGGGACGGCAGCTCACCTACGTGCGCGACCTGCAGGAGTCTGCCCTGCTGCGGGCGGTGGGGCAGGGGGTGGACCTCACGGTGGCCCGCGAGGTGGGGGTGGCGCTGGAGGCGGGCTGGCTGCGGCTCGACCTGGCGAAGGCCGTGCCCCCGGGGACGCAGCTGCGCCTGCCCCGGCTCGAGCAGCTCCTGCGGGTGTTCGGAGTGGATGGCGGACGCTGAGTCGCCTGCCTGGTCGAAACCCTGGAAACCCCCCGCGGGCGTGTGCATCTAGGGGGCCATGATCAAGACCCAAGGCTACGCCGCCCCCGCTGCCAAAGCTCCCCTGACCCCCTTTGCGTTCGAGCGCCGCGACGTCGGCCCGACGGACGTGCTCATCGACATCGAGTACTGCGGGGTCTGCCACTCCGACCTCCACCAGGTGAAGGACGAGTGGGGCGGGTCCGTGTTCCCCATGGTGCCGGGGCACGAGATCGTCGGCCGCATCTCCAAGGTCGGCGACAAGGTGAAGTTCTTCAAGGTCGGCGACCGCGCCGGCGTGGGCTGCATGGTGGACTCCTGCCGCAGCTGTGAGAGCTGCAAGGAGGGCCTCGAGCAGTACTGCCAGAACGGCTTCGTGGGCACCTACAACAGCAAGGAGAAGGGCACCGGCGCCGCGACGCAGGGCGGCTACTCGAAGCAGATCGTGGTCGAGCAGGCCTTCGTGCTGCGCGTCCCGGAGAACCTGCCGCTCGAGCGCGTGGCGCCGCTCTTGTGCGCGGGCATCACCACCTACTCGCCGCTGCGGCAGTGGAAGGTGGGCAAGGGCCAGAAGGTGGCCGTGATGGGCCTCGGGGGCCTCGGCCACATGGGCGTCAAGCTCGCGAAGGCGATGGGCGCCGAGGTCACGGTGCTGAGCACCTCTCCGAACAAGGAGAAGGACGCGAAGGCGCTGGGCGCCGACAAGTTCGTGGTGACGAAGGACCCGGCGCAGCTCAAGAGCGTGCGCAACAGCTTCGACTTCATCCTCAACACCGTCTCCGCGCCGCTGGACCTCAACACCTACGTGGGGCTGCTCAAGCGCGACGGCACCATGGTGCTGCTGGGCGTCCCGCCCGAGGCGCCCACCCTGCACGCCTTCGCGCTCATCGGCGGGCGCCGGCGCGTGGCGGGCTCGCTCATCGGCGGCATCGCGGAGACGCAGGAGATGCTCGACTTCTGCGGCGCGCACGAGATCGGCGCGGACGTGGAGGTCATCCCGATGGCGAAGATCAACGAGGCCTACGAGCGCATGCTCAAGGGCGACGTGCACTACCGCTTCGTCATCGACCTCAAGACGCTCTCGTAGTGGCCCCCGGGCGCGCCGGGTGCCTCACGGCGACGGCGCGCCCAGCTGGGTGGAGACGATGGGGTCCTGCTGCGCCGTCTTGAACGGGAGCCGGGGCCACCAGCGCTCGAAGGGCGGCGGGGCGGCAGGCTCCACGCTCTGGCCGGGCCTGGGCACGAGCACCCGCTGACCGCTCCGGTGCGCCGCGGCGAGCACGCGCTCGATGGGCTCGGTCCACCCGTGCGCGGCGAGCGCGAAGAGGCCCCAGTGCACCGGGAGCAGGACGCGGCCGCGCAGCTGCTGGTGCGCCTGCACCGCCTGCTCGGGGCCGATGTGCCAGTCCGGCCACGCGCGGTTGTACTGGCCCACCTCGATGAGCGTGAGATCGAAGGGCCCGAGCCGCTCGCCGATGTCGCGCATCGCGGGGAAGAGCCCGGTGTCCCCCGAGTAGAAGGCGCGGTGCTGGGGACCCACGAGCGCGTAGCCCGCCCAGAGGGTGCGGTCCTTGTCCAGGCCCGTGCGCCCCGAGGCGTGGCGGGCGGGCGTGGCCACGATCTCCAACCCGCGCACCCGCGTGCGCTCCCACCAGTCCAGCTCCACGATGTGCGCTTCCGGCACGCCCCACGCCGCGAGGTGCGCCCCCACGCCGAGCGGCACCACGAAGGTGGTGTCCCAGTCCTTCATCGCCTCGAGCGTGGGGTAGTCGAGGTGGTCATAGTGGTCGTGCGAGATGACCACCACGTCCACGTGCGGGAGCTCCGCGAGGGGAATGGGCGGCGCGAACCAGCGCCGCGGCCCCACCCAGGAGAGCGGCGAGGCGCGCTCGCTCCACACGGGGTCGGTGAGGATGCGGTAGCCGTCCAGCTCCACCAGGGTGGAGGAGTGGCCGAGCCAGGTGACGCGCAGGCCGGTGAGGGGAGGCGTGTCGAAGCGCTCGCGCGTGCCCTGCACCACGGGCACGGGACCCGAGAGGCTCACGTCCCGGCTCGCCTGCAGCATCGTCGTGAGGGAGCCCCAGACGTCGTTGACCAGGGGCTCGGGGTTCTCGAAGTGCCCGTCGCGCCAGTGCGGGGAGTGCTGCATGCGCGCGAGCCGCTCGCCGCTCGCCCCCTTGCCCATCGCCGTGCAGGCGCTCGCCGCGACGGCGACGAGGGTGAGCCCCAGCAGGGCACCCGCGCCCCAGGCGATGCGCGCCCAGCCCCGCTTCGTCTCTGCCCTCACGCGCGCCTCGCTCCCCTGGCGCAACCCGGGTGGCGCCGGCTGGACAAGTTGACAAAATGGGTATCGGCTGTCAATGTGTCCGCATGGCAGATGGATCCAGCGAGGCGCGCGACGCGGAGCGCCGCCGGGAGATCGTCGAGGCGGCGCGCCAGTGCTTCCTCCAGTTCGGCTACGCGAAGACGTCCCTGGACGACATCGCGAAGCGCGCGGGCATCTCGCGGCCACTCATCTACCGGAAGTTCAAGAACAAGGAGGACGTGTTCACCGCGGTGTACGAGCAGCTGCTCGAGGCGCTCTACCCGCGCGTGGAGCAGGTGCTCGCGGGGCGGGGCAGCCCGCGCGAGAAACTCCTCGGGGTGTACGAGCATCTGCTGATGGAGCCGTGGGAGATGCTGGAGGGCGCGCCGATGGCCGCCGAGTTCTACGAGGCCTGCTCGAAGGTGCTGCCGGAGGTCGAGGCGAAGCACGAGCGGCTGCGGCTCAAGTACACGCAGGCGGTGCTCGGCTCCAAGGAGCTCAGCGAGGTCTTCATGCTGGCAGTGGATGGACTGGGAGTGGACTTGCCCTCGGCGCGGGTGCTGCGCCGGCGGCTGCAGGTGCTCGTGGAGAGGTTCGTCTGATGGCTTCGCTCTCTGGACTGCGCCGCGAGCGCTCACAGGCCTCGCGGCAGTGGCGCGATGGGACCTTCCGCAACACCTCCGGCGTGGGGCCGGGTCTCAAGAAGGACAGCTCCTCGCTCTCCGTGATGGGGGAGTTCTTCTTCGGTGGAAAGAGCCGCCTGCCTCCCGGGCCCTTGCACGTGGAGAGCCCGCTCGAGGCGTGGACGAAGCCCGTGTCCTCCTCGGGCCTGCGCATCACCTGGCTGGGGCACAGCACGCTGCTCATCGAGGTGGACGGGGTGCGGGTGCTCACCGACCCCGTCTTCGGCGAGCGCGCCTCACCCTTCACCTTCGCGGGGCCCAAGCGCTTCCACGAGGTGCCCGCCACGCTAGCGCAGCTGCCGAAGCTGGATGCGGTGCTGCTCTCGCACGACCACTTCGACCACCTGTGCCGCGAGAGCATCCGCACCCTCGCGCGCATGCGGGTCCCCATCGTGACGTCGCTCGGCGTGGGCGCGCACCTGGAGCGTTTCGGCGTGGAGCCCGGCAACATCACCGAGCTGGATTGGTGGGAGGAGCACACGCTGCCCGGCGGCGGGCTCTCGTTCACCGCGACCCCCGCGCAGCACTTCTCGGGCCGCGGCCTCGGGGACCGAAACAGCACGCTGTGGAGCAGCTGGGTGCTCAAGACGGCGAAGCGCCAGCTCTTCTTCAGCGGGGACACCGGGCTCACCGAGGAGTTCAAGACCATCCGCGAGCGCCTCGGCCCTTTCGAGGTGACGATGCTGGAGATCGGCGCCTGGCACCCGGCGTGGGGCGACATCCACCTGGGACCGGAGAACGCGCTGAAGGCCTTCGAGATGCTCGGCGGCGGCACGCTGCTGCCCGTGCACTGGGGCACCTTCGACCTCGGCCTGCACCCGTGGGCCGAACCTGCCGAGCAGCTGCTCGCGCTGGCCGAGCAGCAGCGCGCGCGTGTGCTCACTCCGCTGCTGGGCCGGCCCTTCGAGCCCGCGCAGCTGGACGGTCCCACGCCGTGGTGGCGTGCGGTGGGGAAGGCCGCGGAGGAGTCTCAGCGCTTGGCCGAGCTCGTGCCGGACCCGGCCACGGCGTCGGCCCGCAGCGCCCGATAGGCGTGCCTCTGCGGGCTTCCGACGCTCATCGCCGGGCGGAGAGCGCGAAGCGCAGCGCCTGGCGGTAGACCTCGGTGTCGACGGCGCCGGTGATGGGTCGCATCCCGGGCAGCAGCAGCGCCGGGATGCCCTGGATGAAGTGCGCCTGGGACTCCGCGTGCTCGGCGAAGGCCTGCTCGCGCAGGGCGGGGTCCTGCAGCGCGGCCTCCACCTCGGACGTGTCCACGCCGGCCTGCGTGCAGCAGCGGCGCAGCACCTCGGGCGCGGCCACGTCCGCGAGCTCCACGAACACCGCGCGAAAGAGCGCATCCTCCAGCGCCTCGAGGCGCTCCGGCGTGCGCTGCTGTACCCGCAGTGCGAGCAGCTGCGCCGGGACGCTGGACTTCGGGTAGGGCAAGCCCGGCTCGGGGATGGTCCAGCCGAGTGACGGCTCCCGCGAGCGCGCCGCGAGCCGGTGCTGGATGAGGTAGTCGTCGTAGACGGGGCGCTGCCCCTCACCGGGCAGCAGCAGGTACACCCGCCGCTCGAAGCGCACCTGTCCTGCGAACTCGCGCTCCACTTGTCGACGGCGCACGGCCGCCACCCAGCACCAGGGTCAGAGGAAGTCGTCCCAGTACTTCACCTGCAGCATCGTGCGCCTCCGTTCGAGCTTGCTGCAAAGCTAGGGCAGCACTGTGCGGAGCGCAGCCCACTGCGGGCAGGCGGACGAGGGCCACCTCCGGGGACAGGTCTCCCTCCGTCCCTTTGCGGATTGCACGGGTAGGCCGGATGGGTGTTTCTCCGACGCATGTCCGTCCGTGCGCTCCTTGTCCTGTTGCTCCTCGTCCTCGGCTCCGCCTGCAGTGGCGGAAGCTCGACGCCGCCTCCGGATGACACCGGGGAGGGCGGGCCCGACGGGAGCGTGGTGGGCGGCGGCTCACCGGACGGTGGGCCCTCACCGGGTGGAACCTCGTCGGCGCTCTTCACGCAGCCGATGCCCTGGACGCGCGACGTGAGCGCCGTGGCGAAGGCGGCGCAGTCGGACACGATCATCAACGCCCTGCAGGCCGCGGGCGGGTGGGGCACGGGGGACTTCCGCACCGACTTCAGCCCCGTGGTGCTGCGCGCGGACGCGAGCACGCCGCACCGCAGCTTCACGCCGAAGGACGACGCGTGGGCGCAGGCGGAGCTCGGAGACCCGGACCTCGCCGAGTTCTACCGTCCCGACTGCGACGAGGTGCAGGTGCCGCTGCCGAGCGGTGGCGCGCTGGAAGGGGAGAGCGGCTACGCGTGCACGAGCGACGGGGACTGCCACCTGCTCGTCGTGGACCCGGCAGCGCACCGGCTCTACGAGATGTGGCGCGCGGACCTGAGCGGCGGCCGCCTCCTCGGAGGCTGCACGGCGGTGTGGGACCTCAGCCGCGCGTATGGCGACACGCTGCGCGGCAAGGGCTGCTCCTCGGCGGACGGCGCGGGCTTCCCGCTCACCGCGATGCTCGCGACCGCGGACGAGGTCGCAGCGGGAGAGGTCCGGCATGCGCTGCGCTTCATCCTCCCCAACGAGCGCATCCGCCGCGGCATCTACGTGGCCCCTGCCACGCACTCCACCTTCGCCACGAGCGGCGGCGCCTCGCTGCCGCCGTACGGCGTGCGCCTGCGGCTCAAGGCCTCCTACGAGGAAGCGCAGCTGCCGAGCGAGGGTGCCCGGGTGCTCGCGCGCGCCCTCAAGCGCTACGGCATGTTCCTCTCTGACGGCGGCAACCTCCCGCTCACGCTCGCGAGCGACCGCTTCGCCCAGCACACGTGGGCCTCGCTCAACGTGAACAACCGCTCGCTCAGCGCGCTGAAGGTCACGGACTTCGAGGTGGTGGAGCCGGGCACGCCCGTGGACTGGCGCGCGGACACCACCTGCTACCGCAATCCCTGAGCGCGGTCTGGCTAGCGCTTCAGCTCATAGCGCAGCGCCACCGCCCCGGAAGCGAGCTCGCGCCGGCTCACGAGCTTCAGGTCCACCGGTCGCGAGATTCCCGCGAACAGGGTCGGCCCACGGCCCACGAGCCTGGGATGCACGATGAGCTCGTACTCGTCGATCAAGCCCAGTTCCGCCAGCGCGAGCGGGAGCTTCACGCCGCCCAGGGCGATGCCCCTTCCCGGCTGTTGCTTGAGCCGCTGGACGGCCTGCGCGAGGTCTCCACGCACGAGCTCCGCGTTCCAGTCCACGCTCTCCAGGGAGCTCGACACGACGTACTTCTTCACCGCGTCGATCGTGCGCGCGAAGGGCAGCATCCAGGGCTCCATCCAGTCGGGCCGCACGCCCGTCTGGGCCGGCGCTCGCCACGCCGACTCCATCATCTCGTAGGTCACCCGTCCCAGGAGCATGGAGTCGGCCCGGGCGATGCCCTCGGCCGCGTGGTGATGCAGATCTTCGTCCGGGATGATCGTGTCGTGCGCGCAGCACCCGTCCAGGGTGACGTTGATCGAGTACCGAAGGGGTTGCATCACATGCTCCTGTGGATGGCGGGGCGGAGTGTCCAGTCCGGTCTTGAGGCGACGAACACACGTGGGAAAGATCGACAGCCCCTGCGCACGCTCAGCGGAGCCATCGCGTGGAGCAGCCGAGCCGGCACGGGACATCGGCTGCTCGCTCGGCGAACGTCGAGCGTGAAGTCCGTGTGCCCCGTCGAGCCCGGCACGTCACAGCGCTCGGAGCGAAAGCCGGATGGGACGGAAGCGCCTCGTCTGCGCCGAGCGCACCCGGGCGCCGGCCCGCGCGGCGCTCCGGGGAGCCTCGGTGAGGACCCACTTGCGGCAGGGACGGCGAGGCGCCTCAAGGGGCCCGTGCTTCGCTTCACCGAAAAGCACGCGCGTGCGGGTTGGACGGGGGCAGGTTGGTGCGTTCACCGATTGAGAGCGCCGACAAACCTCGGGACTTCTGAAAACCCCCGAGGTTTGTAGTTAGGACCGCACAGCACTCGGCCCGACACCCCCCGCTGGCGCCTCCCCGGAGCGCCTCGCAGGGCGGCGCCCCGACGCGCTGGGCGAGGGCGACAGGAACCGTCCCGTCCCGGCTTCCCACCTGCCTGTTACGCCCGAGCTCTGCACGGCTCGACCGAGGCGCTCGCCGGTCCACTCAGCGGACGACGAGGGAGAAGCCGCGCTGGTCCGTCGTCCCGAGACCGTCACTCACCTCGACGAAGAACTGCGGGGAGGCGCGCTGGGTCGGTGTGCCCGACAGCACCCCCGTCGCCACGTCGAAGGTGATGCCGTCCGGAAGGGCGCCGCCACTGAAGCGCCACGTCACGCTGCCGGTGCCGCCCTCGTAGCGCAGCTGGTAGAGGTACGGTGTCCCGACGCGTGCCTCCGGTACCGAGCGCGTGGTGATGCCGAGCGAAGGCCCCGTGAGCCCCGACGCCGCGACCGTCAGCTCGAGCGCGCGCTGGACGCTCTGCGGTGGCACGGCCTCGTCGTTGACGCGCACGGTGAAGGCGTAGGTGCCCTCGGCGGAGTTGCCCGCGGTGCCCGTGATCGGGCCGTCGTCGGCAAGGGTCAGCCCCGCGGGGAGGCTGCCGGCCGCGAGCGCATAGTGGAAGCGTCCGTCGCCGCCCGTGCTCGAGAGCTGCTCCGTGTACGCCCGCCCTTCGCGCGCCTGCGTCAGCTCGCCGGGGCCCGCGAGCCGCAGGCGGGGACGTACCTCCAGGGAGAGCTCGCGGTGCGCCGTCGCGGGCGGCCGGGCCTCGTCCGCCACCTCCACTGCCACGGCGTAGGTTCCCGCGTCGGCCGCGAGCGTACCGGACAGCACGCCCGCGTCACTGAGGGAGAGGCCCGCGGGCAGCACGCCCATCGGACGGAAGCTATAGGGCGCCACCCCGCCATCGGCCTCGAGGGTCTGCGAGTACGGCGTGTCCTCGACCGCAGCCGGGAGGGCGGGCGTGACCAGCGCGAGCGCCTCGCCACCATCCGGCGCACCCCCGTCCGGCCCGGGCGCGGCGCAGCCCTCGCCCACGCACTCGGGCACGCAGCGCTGCTCGGCTGCGAGGCAGCGAAAGCCCGCCGCACAGGTGTCGCCCTCGCCGCAGGCCGCGAAGCGCGAGAGGTCCGGCTGGAAGCTGCACGCAGCCAACAGGCCCGCGCTCAGGAGCAGCAGCGCCCTCATGGCAGCTCCCACGCGAGCCACAGCCCACCCCCTGCCGTGAGCAGCGCGCCCGCGCCCAGCAGCACGTTCGCCGTGCGGGCCTTGCGCTGGCCGCTCGCGAGCTCGCGCTCGAGGCACGTGCCGTAGTCCGCGCCCGCCTGCGCACAGAGGTCCGCGCGCTCGACCTTGCGCTCGCTGCCGTGGGCGAGCAGCCCCATCACCACGCCGCTCGCGAGCGCCGCACCGCCCGCGGCGAGCGTCACCGTGGGCCAGGGGCTCCTCTTGCGGACCACGACGGGCGCCGTGCCCCGCGCACCCCACAGCGCGGCCACTTCCGCGCCGAGCTGCGGGTCCGCGGGGGCCACCGAGCGGCTCGCGACCCGCCCCTGTGCACCCACGAGCGCGAGCGAGGAGGCCTGCTTGCCGCCCACCCCCAGCACGGTGCCGCGCACGAGCCAGCGCGCCCCGAGCGCCTCCAGCTGCGGCCTCGCGCACGCCCGCTCCTCGCACGCCGGGGGCACCTGGCCTCCGAGCCGCGCGAGCGTCTGGGCGCGCGGCTGCAGGCAGATGCCCGGGGTGGCGGCGAGCGCACGACGCACGGCCTCCTCGGCCTCGCGGGCCTCGGCGCGCGAGAGGGCGAGCGGCTCCAGCGGCAGCAGGGCGACCGTCTCTCCCGGGCAGGGCGCGGCGGAGGCGGCGAGCGTGGCCGCGAGCAGGGGCAGGAGCAGCATCAGGGAGAGAGGTCAGGGGAGAGCTCGGCGAAGCTCACCGGGGCCTCGGGCTGGCCAGCCATGAAGCCTGCGTAGAAGCGCGGACCGAAGGGGACCGCGAAGAGGCGCTCGCGGAAGGCCTCCTGCACGGGGCCGCGCGCGGCGAGCGCGGTCTCGCTCCAGGTGAGCGCCTGCGCGTCCACGACGCTGCCCGCGGAGGCGAGGCTGAAGCGCGCCTCGCGCGTCGCACCGCGCAGGAAGTAGGGCCCGCCGGGAGGCAGCGCGAGCGCCATGGGACGCTCTCGCTCCTTGTTCACGTCCAGGCGGCGCACGCCGCGCGCATCCTCCACCCACAGCCGGCCCTCGAGGCCCGCGGGCAAGAGCAGGAAGGCCTCGCGGGAGGGGCGGCGCAGGTCGGCGAGGGGCGCCGAGCGGTCCAGCGCGGGCGCCTGGGTGAACACGTCCACGCGGCCGCGCACGTCCTCCACGCCCTGGTTCGCGGCGGCGAGGAAGGCGCGCAGCTCCGAGTACTCCACGCGGCCGTCCCCGTTCACGTCCGCCGCGCCCGCGAGCGCCGAGCGCACCTGGTGGCTGAAGACGCCGGCCTGCAGCGCGCTCCACTCGTGGCTCTCCTGCTCGCGCGTGGTGCTGAGCACCGCCCCCACCTGCGGGTAGCGCGCGAGGTCTCGCGACGCGAGCTGCGCCGTCACGGCCGCCGCCTGGCTGGGGCCGACGGGGAGGCTGCCGCCGCGCGAGTTGACGAAGTAGTACGAGTCGCACGCGTCCACGATGAGGTGCAGGAAGCTCGCGGCGCTGGGGGCGATGACCTGCTGGAAGAGGTCCGTGCGGGTGAAGGGGCCGTCCAGCAGGCTCACGCTGCCCTCGCCTGCGGCGCCGCGCTGGCCGTGGCCGGTGAAGACGAAGAAGAGCTCGGGGCTCTTGCCCTGCGCGCGGTCCTCCTTCATGCGGCTCTGCAGGTGCGCGAGCGCCTCCTTCAGCGCGGCGCGGGTGGGCGGTCGGGTGCGCGCGGCGAGCCCCGGGTGGTGGCGCTGGGTCTCGTCGTCGAGAACGCTGAGCAGCAGCACCTCGCGCGAGCGCGGCTCGAAGAGCTCGAAGTAGCGCGCCCCGTCGTCGTCCGCGTAGCGCAGCGCGGGGCGCGCGGGGTCGAGGCTCGCGTTGTTCGCCACGATGAGCGCATAGCTCACGCGCTCCTGGGCGGAGGCAGCGGTGCCCAGCAGGAGCAGGACAGCGAGCGCGGGGAGCAGGCGTCGGGGAGAGGTTACGGGGCGCAAGCGGACGCAATGCTGCCACGGCCCGCGCGGGACGATCCACCCTCGCACCCTTCCGACAAGGAAGGGATGACGGGGATGGGGAGAGCGGAGTTAAGTGGAGGGCAATGCCGTGGGACAGCCACCTCCTGGAGCGCTTCCGAGCAGGCGAGCAGCCGGCGCTCGAGGAGGTGTTCCGCACACATGCGGAGCCGCTCGCGCGCAGCCTGCGCTCGGCGGCCTTCCAGGGGCGCGGCTTCGAGCGGCTGCGGGCTCCCTCGGAGCTGGAGAACATGGTGCTGGAGGTGTTCAGCCGGGCCTTCGAGCCGCGCGCGCGGAGCGCCTATGACGGCGAGCGGCCGTACGGGGCGTACCTCATGGGGATCGCGCGCATCGTGATGCTCGAGCGCTCGCGCGAGCGAGAGCTCGCCGTGGGCCTCAGTCCCGAGGAAGAGGCCTCCGGCGGCGCGCCGCCGGAGGGAGATCTCGCGCAGGCGGTGGAGGACCGGGAGGTGGAGGGGCTCCTGCGCGAGTTCCTCGAGGGGCGCCCGAGCGAGGAGCAGCGGCTGTACGCATTGAGGTTCGTGGAGGAGCTGCCGCAGGAGCGGGCGGCGGAGAGCCTGGGGCTCACCCGCATCCAGGTGCGCCGGCGCGAGTTCGCGCTCAAGCGCGAGCTGCTGCACTTCCTGCAGCGGCGCGGCTACCTGAAGGGGCTGGTGGCGCGCGGGTGGAGCTTCCTGAGGAGAACCGAGGGCTCATGAGCTGTCAGGACACACAGGCGCACGAGGCGCTGGAGGCCCTGTTCCTGGGCACGCTCGAGCCCGGGGCCCACGCGCGCCTGCGCGAGCACGTGGCCGCGTGCGCCGAGTGCCGCGCCCGCTACGACGCGCAGGGCCGCGTGGAGCAGGTGCTGGAGCGCCGCGCCCTGCCGCGCGCGCGGGAGGCCGGGCTCGAGCACGCCCTGATGCAGCGCCTCGCCCAGCAGCAGCCGCGCCCGCAGCCGGCGCCGGCGCGCGCGCCCTGGCGCATGCCCACCTGGCTGCGCGTCGCGGTGCCGGTGGTCGCGTGCGCGGGGCTCGCGATGTTCGTCGTGCTGCCGCGGCTGCAGCAGCGCTCCGAGTGGGGTGCGCGCGGGGGCGCCGCGGTGAGCACCTGGGGCGTGCGCGCCTTCTGCGTCTCGCCGCAGGGCCAGGTGCTCGCGGAGGCCGCGCCCGGAGGCACGCTGCGCTGCGCGGTGGGGAACTCCTTGCAACTGAGTTACACGGCGCCCGAGGCGGCGCGCCTGAGCATCGTGGGCGAGAGCCCCGAGCCCCTGCAGTTCTTCCCCCAGGAGGGTGGGGAGCGCGAGGTGCCCGCGGGCACGGACGTGCCCCTGTCCTTCAGCACGCCGGTGACGGCGCAGTGGCTCACCGGGCCCCTGCAGGTGCACGCGCGCTTCGTCGGCGCGGACGGTCGCGAGCGCGCGGACACCCGCTTCACCCTCGAACCCTAGCCCCCTCAGGGCAGCTGCGCGTAGTCCAGCTCCGCGCCCACCGCGCCCGGCTGCAGCTCCACGCCGTTCGCCTCGGCGTGCTCCGCGAGCAGGGGGAAGAGCTCGAGCAGGTTGTCCGAGCGCACGGTGGAGGGCAGGGTGCGCTCCTCGGTGAGGACGGCGCCGGTGCTGCCCAGTCGGTCCATCGCGCCGTGGCTCCCCTCGGTGCCGATGTCGTTGCCGCCGCCCACCGGCACCCGGTAGCCCACGGACATGTAGGGGTGGCGGAAGGACACGACGACGTCCGCGGGCCACTTCACGCTCACCGGCTCGAAGGCGGTGCGCGCGCGGAAGAAGAAGTCCGGGTAGGTGCGCTCGGCAGCGAGCGCGAAGAGCGCCTCGTCGGTGAGGGACGCGTGGTCCTCGCCCGGCGCGAAGGCCACCGGCAGGTCCAGCGCCGCCCAGTCCACGTCCGCGGGCAGCCAGTAGCGGTCCGTCGCGGCGTCGTAGCCGTAGCGCGCCACCTGCCTCCCCTCGCGCCACGCGCCCGTCCACACCAGCCCCGGGGGCGCAGCGGGATGCGGCTGCGTGCGCGCGAAGACGAGGTCCGCGGCCGGGCAGGTGGAGGCGCGCGACGCCACCTCCTCCACCCACTGGGGCCGCGCGTGCAGCGCCACGTAGGTGGTGCGCGTGTGCAGGATGGCGATGGCCGCGGGGCCGCCCACCTTGTCCGCCTCCTCGAGCGAGCCCACGGTGGCGACGCCCGCCGCGCGCAGCTGGTCGCGCAGGTCCACCACCGCCTCGGGCGGCTTCTTCACGCCGTCCATGCCGTGGTCGCCGTAGAGCGTGAAGACGAAGGTGCGCTCGGGGTGGCGGCGCTTGAAGTCCTCGATGCGGTCGCTGAGCACGAGCAGCGACTGCGCCACCTCGCGGTCGGAGAGCAGGTGCCCGATGACGTCCGCCTCGAGCACGTACCCCGCGAAGGTGGACTGCGTCTCCGCGTGCCCGGCGAGCGCGGCGAAGAGGTTGTCCAGCGCGTTGTAGTAGCTCATCAGCGGCTTGTCGTAGCTCCACAGCGCATCGAGGTAAGCGCTCGCGTGGTAGTCGAAGGCCCGGTAGTAGGCGGGCGCCTGCACGTAGCCGGGCAGGTCGAAGGGCAGCCCCTCCAGCGGCGGCACCAGGTGCACCAGCAGCCCGCCCACGGCCTTGTTGTAGACCTTGTCCTTCGTCGGGTCGTAGTAGCCGAACTCGTAGCCGCTGAAGCGCGGCGCGTGCAGCATGCGCGTCCAGCTCGCGTCGCTGGTGGCAGGGAACATCGGGATGAGGCGGGCGAGGCTCCAGCCCGGCCCCGCGAAGGCGCCCAGCGCGCGCGCCTGCTCCACCTCCTGGTGGCTCAGGCCGTCCAGCCCCAGGTACACGTGCACCACGGGGTTCTGCGAGGGGTCTCCCTCGACCGGCACGCTGTTCATCAGCGCGTAGTGCTCCCAGTCGCAGGAGGGCAGCGCGAGCAGCAGCAGCAGCGCGGCGAGGGGCGCCCTCACAGGAAGGCTCCGACCGAGACAAGCGGGCTGCCCTGCGTGCCGTCCTTCATGAAGCGGTACACGTAGCCCGCGCGCAGCTCGAACCAGGCCCGGTGGTAGCGGTAGCTGAGCCCCACCGTCGCCTGGTCGTGGTCCCAGAAGCCCACCTCGCCCAGGTGCGCGAAGAGCGAGTGGTGCTCGAGCGCGAGCGCCTCCGCCACCAGCGTGAGCCCCGGCACCGCGCGCTCCTTCAGCGGCCCGTTGTCGAAGATGCCCGCAAGCGTCGCTTGCGCGTGCAGGTTCAGCCACGGCGTCACCGCGTAGGACGCCGCCGCGCTCACCGGCACCACCGTCACCGTGAGGCCGGTGTTGTCCAGGCGCGAGACGTAGTTGCTCGAGACGAAGGCCTCGCTCGCGCCCGGCAGGAACACCACGAGCTCCGCCTGCGCCGCCACCTGCAGCGGCCCGCGCTCCAGCAGCTTCAGCTTCGCGTGCACGTTGGGCGTGCGGAAGAGGAAGGACACCGGGTGCACGCCCACCTGCGCGCGGTCCAGGAGGCCGATGTCCAGGTTGGAGCTGCCCAGCAGCACCTGCCGGTGCGCGAGCACCCGGCCCGTGCCCTCCCAGAGCGGGTAGAGCGGGGTGACGATCGAGGCGGGAGCCCCCGGCGACGCGGGAGCCCCCGGCGACGCGGGAGCCCCCGGCGACGCGGGCGCCCCGGGCGACGCGGGCGCGTCGTGAGACACGGGCGCCGTGGAAGGCTCAGGCGCGTCGGCCTGCGCGGAGGCGCTGCCGGCGGCGAGGAGAAGCAGGGACAGGAGAGCGTGACGCACGGGGCGCGCACTCAAGCGCGGGTTCGGTCCGTTGGCAAAGGGAGTGCGTGTGTGGGTGCGATGGGGCGCAGGAGGGGAGCACCTTCCCTCACCGCCAGTGGGTGGTGTCGTTCCAGCGCTCGAGCACGGGGCGCTCCCCGGACGCATCCCACGCGAGCACGCTGATGGAGGCGGTGCCCAGCGCGAGCAGGCCTCCGCAGGCAGGTGGCAGCCCCAGCCAGCGCACCGCGAGCACGCGCAGCAGGTGCCCGTGGCTGAAGAGCAGCACGTCGCCCTGCAGTGCGCGCGCCTCGGCGATGACCGCGTCCGCGCGCGCCGCCACCTGGGCGAGCGTCTCGCCCTCCGGCACCCCGTGCTCCCAGAGGTTCCAGCCCGGGCGCTCGGCGCGGATCTGCGCCCCCGTGCGCCCCTCGTAGGCGCCGTAATCCCACTCGCGCAGCCCCGCGCGCGTGTGCGCCACGTCCCCGTAGCCCGCGAGCGCGCAGGTCTCCTCGGCGCGGCGCAGGGGGCTGGTCCACACCGCCGCGAAGCGCCACGCTCCCAGGGGCCCCGCGAGCGCGCGCCCCATGCGCCGGCCCTCCTCCAGCAGGGGGAGGTCGGTGAGGCCGGTGTGCTGCAGCGTGCGGCTCCACTCGGTCTCCCCGTGGCGGACGAGCACGACCTGCGGTGGGCGGTGGGCGGTGGCCATGGCCCCAGCATGCCCTGCCCGGGGCCGGGGCGGGGGCAGGATGGGGCCGGGGACGGGCGGCGCCTGCGGGGGCTGCGAGCAGGCGTCCTCTGCCGGTCATGCGCCTGCCCGAGGGCTCGTCAGCGGGGCACCGGCTCACTACATCGAGGGCACGGGCGCCGCCCGCGCGGCACCTGAAAGAGAGCCCCCTGGATGCTGCTGGTCGCAGACATTGGCGGAACGAAGACCGACCTCGCGGTCTTCGCCGAGGAGTCCGGCCCGCACGCGGCGCTCGCCGAGGCGCGCCTGCCCAGCGGCGACTACGCGAGCCTCGAGGCGCTGGTGCAGGCCTTCCTCGCCCAGGCGCAGCAGCCCGTGACCCGGGCGGTGTTCGCGGTGCCCGGCCCCGTGGTGAGCGGGCGGGCGAACGTGACGAACCTGCCCTGGGTGCTGGACGAGGAGCAGCTGGCCTCCGCGCTGGGGCTGCGCTCGGTGCGGCTGATGAACGACCTGGCGGCGGTGGCTCGCGCGGTGCCGCTGCTGCGCCCCACGGACCTGGCCCCGGTGAACGCGGGGGCGCCGGTGCCCGGGGGCGCCATCGCGGTGGTCGCGCCCGGCACGGGGCTGGGGCAGGCCTACCTCACGTGGGACGGGCACCGCTACCACGCGCACCCCTCGGAGGGCGGGCACACCGACTTCGGCGCCCAGGGCGCGCTCCAGCGCGAGCTGCTCGCGTGGATGGAGGCGCGCCACGGGCACGTGAGCTACGAGCGGGTGTGCTCGGGCATGGCGGTGCCGGACCTCTACACCTTCCTGCGCGAGCGCGGCGAGGCGCGCGAGAGCCCGCAGCTCGCGCGCCTGCTCGCGGACGTGGAGGACCGCACGCCGCTCATCGTGCAGGCGGGGATGGACAGCACGCCGGACCCCCTGAGCCGCCGGGCGCTGGAGCTGATGGTGGACATCCTGGGCGCGGTCGCGGGCAACCTCGCCCTCACCGCGCTCGCCACGGGTGGGGTGTACCTGGGCGGCGGGATGTCGCTGCACCTGCAGTCGATGCTGCAGGACGGACGCTTCCTGCGGACCTTCTGTGACAAGGGGCGCTTCAAGGCCTTCATGCACCGGCTCCCGGTGCACGTCATCCTGCACCCGCGCGCGGCGCTGCTCGGGGTGGCGAGCGCAGGGCTCTCGGGCGACACGCGCTGAAAGGGGAGGCAACCGTGGCGGCCTACGACTTCGACCTCTTCACCCTCGGCGGCGGCTCGGGCGGCGTCGCGGCGAGCCGCAGGGCGGGGGCCGCAGGCGCGCGGGTGGCCCTGTGCGAGGTACAGGAGCTGGGCGGCACCTGCGTGCACCGCGGCTGCATCCCGAAGAAGCTGCTGGTCTACGCCTCGCACTTCCACCACGACTTCGAAGACGCGGCGGGCTTCGGCTGGCGCGTGGACGCGCCCACCTTCGACTGGGCGGCGCTGCAGGCGGCAAAGAAGCAGGAGCTGCACCGGCTGGAGGATGTGTACGGCCGGTTGGTGCGCGACGCGGGCGTGACGGTGGTGAAGGGGCGGGGACGGGTGGTGGACGCGCACACCGTGGAGGTGGAGGGACAGCGCTACACCGCGGAGAACATCCTGGTGGCCACCGGCTCCCGGCCCTTCCTGCCCGAGGTGCCGGGCATCGAGCACGCCATCACCTCGGACGAGGCGCTGAGCCTCCCGGCGCTGCCGCGCCGGCTCGTCATCGTGGGGGGCGGCTACATCGGCGTGGAGCTCGCGGGGGTGTTCCAGGGGCTGGGGACGAAGGTGTCGCTCATCCTTCGCGGCCCCACGGTGCTCACGGGCTTCGACGAGGACCTGCGCGCCTTCCTCACGGGCGAGCTGCGCAAGCGGGGCATCGACCTGCACGTGGACACCGGCGTGCGCGACATCGAGAAGCGCGGCGACGGCGTGAGCGTGATGGTGCGCGGCGGAGACGTGCTCGAGGCGGACCACGTGCTGTGCGCGACGGGGCGGGTGCCCAAGACGCAGGACCTGGGGCTCGCGGAGGTGGGGGTGAAGCTGGATGCGCGCGGGGCGGTGTGCGTGGACGAGTGGTCGCGCACCTCGGTGCCGAGCATCTACGCGGTGGGGGACGTGACGGACCGGCTCAACCTCACGCCGGTGGCCATTGCCGAGGGGCGGGCGCTGGCGGACACGCTGTTCCGCAAGCAGCCCACGCCCACGGATCACACGATGGTGCCTTCAGCGGTATTCAGCCAGCCGCCGCTCGCGTGCGTGGGCTTCACGGAGCGCGAGGCGCGCGCGCGCTGCGGCGAGGTGGACGTCTACGTCTCCACCTTCCGGCCCCTGAAGCACACGCTCTCGGGACGCAACGAGCGCGCGCTGATGAAGCTGGTGGTGGAGCGCGCGAGCCAGAAGGTGCTCGGCTTCCACATGGTGGGGGCCGATGCGCCGGAGGTCATCCAGGGCTTCGCGGTGGCGCTGCGCTGCGGGCTGACGAAGCAGCAGCTGGACAAGACCATCGGCGTCCACCCCACGGCGGCCGAGGAGTTCGTCACCATGCGCGAGCGCCGCCCGGACCCCGACGAGCGCCTCACCGACGAGCGCGGCCAGGCCTCGGGCACCGAGGGCACGCACTGAGCATCCGTCCCCTCTCCCTCTGGGAGAGGGAAAGGGTGAGGGAAGAGCGTTCCAGCCCGCGTCACATGGGCTCGGCGGGAACCACCGGCAGGACGCACAGCAGCAGCGGGATGCAGAAGGGCAGCGCGACGGAGAAGCCGAAGCCCAGCGCATACGCGCGGCGGCGAAAGCGCTGCACATCCGCCGGAGCGAGGCGCCTCTCGAGCAGCGGTCCCAGCCCGTAGCAGAGGTTCGCGATGCCCATCATCAAGAGGTAACCCATCCCCTGAGCGGCCGTGGTGAACAGCGTCACCTCGGCCTCGGGATCCACGGGCGCGATCTTGACGATGACGACGGCCACGTAGAGCACGAAGGCCGCGAGTCCGGCGATGACGAGGCCGAAGTTGTAGTGCCGCCGGCGCGCGGCCCACCACGCGGATACCTCGTCGCTGCTCGTCACCCGGACGGGTGCGCATGGGAAGGTCGAGGGCATGAGCGCAGCCTCGCCTGCATCTCCGGAAGGAGGCTCTTGAGCGGACCCGGATGGATGGACCACGAGACACCACGAGCGACGCACTCGAAGACTTCGTCGTGGAAGGCGAAGATGAAGTGGCGGAGGTTTTCGAACATCTTCGGTGAGTGCGCGCGGTGCACCGAGTTCATCCGCTCCAGCGCGCGGATCCAGGACGAATCACGAACCTCGTATGCGCCGTAGGGTCGCAGTCCGCGCGCGGCAAGCGGATGCCCCTCGAAGGCCTCGTCGTTCGGAGCGCCGAAGTAGGTGGCCCTCGCGAGGTCGAACTGGACCAGCGCGACGGGGTCCTCGTTCGTCTCGGCATCGACCATGCGCGCATAGGACCCGTCCCAGTGCGGGTCACGCTCGTGCATGTAGTAGGCGAGGAGGAACCCGTGGCCGGATTGGAGCACGTGCGGCAGTGGTGCACCCACGTTGGACTGGGGCGCATCCGTCAGCGGAACCACGACGTCACGATCATCAACCCGGTACATGGCCGATTCATCCCATAGTTGAGTGAGAGAGGACCAGCGTAAGGGACGCGGCCTTCAGCTCGCGCTGGGCGCCACGAGCCCCGCGCGCTCGCGCAGCAGCGTGGCCACCGGGTGGTCGCCGAAGAGGAGGAAGTGCTGGGTGTAGGGGATGAAGCGGATGCGGGACCCAAAGCGGCAGGGCTGGCGCAGCACGAGCCGGATGTCGCGGTGCTTCGAGAGCTTCCGTTCGCGCACCTCCGCGATGTCCTCGAAGGGGATGAACACCTCTTCACGGAAGTCACTCACGCGCAGGCCGCCCTCGACGAGGAAGACCGCCTTCAGCTGGCGGGTGAACACCCAGCTCAGCGAGACACTGAGCAGCATCAGGGCCGTGAAGAGGGCGCGGAAACCGAGGCTGGGGCGGTTGAGCTGCCAGCCATCTTCATGAAACCACAGCAGCCACACCCAGATGCTTCCTGCAGCCACCCCTACGATGGGAAGGACGAACTTGGTGACGTACGTCATCGCACTGCTCAACCGCGTCTCGGTCACGACCGTTTCTCCTCGTCGAACAACGCTTCCATGGACTGCACTGGCCGTACCCGCACTGGCGGCTGCAGCGACGCGTACAGCGGCACCCGTCGCACAGCGCCCACGAGCCTCGGCCGCACGTCACGCATGCGCGCGAAGAGCGCGCGCCATCCGGGATGCTCCCGCTCCGCATCTGCGCGCCGGGCCAGCGCGCGCAGCCTCTCCCGCTCCTCTCCCACTGCCGGCCCTCGCGCGCACAGCCCCTCCACCTCCCGCGCGAGTTCCAGCAGTGCCGCTCCGCGCGGAGCCGGCCCCACCCCGAGCCGCCAGCGCGCCACCGCGAGCGCCTCCTCCGCCGTCACCATCACCGGCGCGTGCTCGCGCGAGAGCGCCCGCGCGAGCCGCTCCCGCACCTCCTGAGCTGCCAGTGCGAGCTGCGCGCGGGTATGGGCGGCAGCGCCCGTCGTGGCGAGCACCGCCTCCGCCTCCTCCAGCGCCCGCACCTGCTCCACCCCTTCTGCTGCCCGCAGCCCCTCCTGCGCCGCGCGCAGCTGCAGCAGCTCGGCCTCCAGCACCTCGGGCGCCACCCCCGTGGCCACCCCCGCCGCCTCCTCCAGCGTCGCGGGCGTGCGCTCGGCCATCACCGCGCCAAGCACCCGCACCAGCTCCTCGTGCAGCTCCACCCGGGCGGACACCGTCTCCGCCAGGGCCTCCTCGAACAGCGGCGCGAGCGCGCGCAGCGCCGCGGGCCCCGCCCCCCGGGGCAGCCTCTTCAGGGCCTGCAGCACTGCGGCGCTCGCGCTCAACTACGCCTCCTCGCGCTTGGGCGAGAGCTCAGCGGCGGGGCGCTGCAGCACGTTGGGCGTGCCCCCGTTCTGCAGCATCTTCGCCACCAGCGCGCCGAGCAGCGGCTGCGCGCTCGCGCCCCCCTCGCCGCCCGCGAGCGCGATGTCGGGCACCAGCTTCACGCCGTGCTGGGCGAGCACGGTGGCGAGCTGCACCGCGGTGAAGGCCTGGCCACCCAGGGCCGCCACACCGGTGCGGTACGCCTCGGCCTTGGCGTCACCCAGCAGGCGGGTGGCCTCCGCCTCGGCGCTGCCGTGCAGGCGCTGGCCCGCGGCCTCGGCCTCGGCGCGCTGGCGCAGGGCATGGGCCTCGGCGTCGGCGCGCTGGCGCATCGCATCCGCCTCGGCCTCGGCGTGCAGGCGCGTGCGGGCGGCCTCACCCTTCGCCGTCTCGGCCGCAGCGAGCGCGTTCTTGGCGCTGATGCTCACCATCTGCTCGCTGCGCACCACCTCGCCCTGCATGTTCGCGACGCTGGTCTCGCGCTCCAGCTCGCGGCGCCGCATCTGGGCCTCCCGCTGGACTTCGTACGTGCGCTGCAGCTCCTCGGCGATCTTGCGGTCCGTCTGGGTCTTCATCAGCTCCGCGGGAGGCTGGATGTCACCGATGAGGGTGTCGATGCACTCGACGTCGTAGGCGCTGAGGGCGCCGCGGATGGCCTCGTACGCCTCGCGCTGGCGCTCCGTGCGGGCGGAGAGGAACTCGAGCACCGTCACCTGCTGCGCGCTGTTGCGGAAGTAGTTGGCCACGGTGGGCTGCAGCACGTGGTCCACCAGGTTCTGCATCGAGCCCACGCGCGAGATGACGCGCGGGGCCTGGCGCATGCCGATGTGGATGATCTGCGAGACGTCCAGCGTGAAGCTGAAGCCGTCGCGCGAGCGCACGGTGATGGGGCTGAGCTTCTCGTCGTACTTGTGCTGCTCGGTGCGCTGGGCCCAGTTGAGGACGATGTTGGTCGTCGGCACGAGCTCCACCTTCATCACCCGGGTGTTGAGCGGGTGCTTGCCGGGCAGCAGGGGCTCGATCCACACGCCCTTGCGGCCGCGCTCCACCAGGTCGCCGTGGGTGAAGTCGTCACCCGAGACGTCCACGTGCTCCTGGCCCACGTAGCTCACCACCACGCCCACGTAGCCGATGGGCACCTCGGTCATCGGGATCTGCTCCACGTGCGCGAACCACGGGTTCAGGTTCCACGCGCCGGAGAGCAGCACCTGCTCCTGCAGGCCGCGGCAGCCGCCGGCGTCCAGGAAGCGCTGGGCGCTCTGGAAGGAGTCGTGGCCCTCCACGGGGGCGCCCGCGAGGTCACCCGCGGGGATGGGCTTGCCGTCCATGGTGGTCACGATGCCGACCTTGTCCGCCTCCACCTTGAACACCTCGAGCGCGCGCGGGCCGAGCTCGAAGTTCTTCGCGTTCTCCGGGGTGATGACGGTGAAGAGGGCGGGGTTGATGCGGTAGGTACCGGCGGTGAGGAAGCCGAGCTGGCGGCCCTTCTCACCGCCGCCGGTCAGGAAGCGGCGCGCGTCCTGGAACTTGTCGCACGCCACCTCGCGGCCGAGGATCCGCTCGGGCGGGATGTTGGCGCCGCCGTTGGCCACCACGAGCGCGATGTGGCCCGGGCGCACGCGCACCACCGGCACCTTCACCACCTTGAAGCGGAACCACGGGTAGCCGAAGTGCCACCCCGGCGGCAGCATCTCCGCCTGGTAGCCCGCCTCACCGTTGAGCGCGACGATGTGGCCCGGCGGCAGCGCCGCGCCGAACTTGCGGATGACCAGGCCGCTCTCGTCCTCGCCGATGACCTGCAGCCCGCTGAGCGTCATCACTGCCACGACCAGGAGCACGAGCAACGCCAGCAAGCCGAACAGCACGATGGGTTCCATGGAGTTCCTTCTGCAGCGCGCCGCGAGGATCGCGGCGCTACCCCCCTGGATTGCACCGCCCAGGCCAGGGCCAAGTACCCGGAACCCGGGCCCTCGTCCGAGCGGGACGCGATTGGAATCGCGTCGCTTCCGTGTTCAATTCGTGGGCATGGACATCCTCGAGTGGACGGGCGCCGCACCGGGGCCCGAGCTGCGGCAGCGGCTCGAGCAGGCGGGCTGGCGGCTGGGGCAGGAGGGCGCGCGGGCGCACGTGGTGCACACGGCGCAGGCGCGGCTCTCGGGGCGCCTGCCCGCGGGGCGCTGGGTGTGGCTGAGCGCGCGGCCCCTGCCCGTGGAGGCGCTGCGCGCGGCGGTGGAGCAGGGGGCGGTGGACGCGCTGTGGACGGGCGCCGAGGGCTGGGAGGCGCGGCTCCTGCGCCGGCTCTCCGAGTGCCTCGTGGAGGAGCTCGCGCCGCCGGTGCCGGAGACCTTCACGGCGAGGAGCGCAGCGGCGAAGGTGCTGCTCGCGCGCATCGCGCAGGCGGCGCGCACCAGCATGCCGGTGCTGCTCACGGGCGAGACGGGGACGGGCAAGGAGGTGGCCGCGCGGCTCATCCACCAGTGGTCCGAGCGGCGCGCGCGCACCTTCGTGCCCATCAACTGCGCGGCCATCCCCAACGAGCTGATGGAGGGCGAGCTGTTCGGCTACACGAAGGGCGCCTTCTCCGGCGCGGTGAAGAGCTACGACGGGCTCGTGGTGGCGGCCGAGGGCGGCACCATGTTCCTCGACGAGATCGACGACACGCCGCTCGCGCTGCAGACGAAGCTCCTGCGCGTGCTCGAGGACCGGGTGGTGTCGCGGCTCGGCGAGAGCACCTGGCACAAGGTGGACTTCCGCATCCTCGCGGCCACGAACCGCGACCTGAAGAAGCTCATCGAGCGCGGCACCTTCGGCGACGACCTGTACGAGCGCCTGTCCACCGTGCAGATCGAGCTGCCCCCCTTGCGCGAGCGCCCCGAGGACCTGGAGCCGCTCGTGCTGCAGTGGATGGAGCGCTACTACGCGCAGGAGGAGGTGACGGAGGGGCGGCCGCGGGTGCGTGGCGCCACGCCCGAGGCGCTCGACGTGCTGCGCGCCTACCCCTGGCCCGGCAACATCCGCGAGCTGCGCAACGTCATCTACGGCGCGCTGGTGGCCAAGCGCGCGGGCGACGAGCTGCTGGTGTCGGACCTCCCGCGCCGGCTGTGGCGGCGTGAGCGCGCAGGCGCGGGCACGGGCGTGGTCTCCGTGCAGGAGGTGGAGCGAAAGGTCGCGGCCGGGAGCATGAACCTCCGCGCCGAGCTGGAGATGCTCGAGCGCGTGGCGCTTCAGGCCGCGCTGCGGCGCGCCGGGGGCAATGCTGCAGAAGCTGCACGGCTGCTCGGTGAGGTGGGCAGAGGCGCGGCGAAGGACCCCGGCGGCACGGTGCGCACGATGATGAAACGGCTCGGGGTCAGTGGGGTGGGGTAGCGGCTCGCGCGGGGGCAGGAGGACACAGCTGCGCGAGCGCCCCTGCGGTCTCGGCGTCCGCGGCGAAGAAGGTCTCGATGGCCAGCTCCGCGAGCGTCACGTCCATCGGCGTGCCGAACAGCGTGGTGGTGCTGAAGAGGGTAAGCACGCGCTCGCCCACGCGCAGCCGCAGCGGCACGACGAAGCCCTCCGCGTCTCCGAGCGGCAGCGCCTCCTGCTCACGCGACACGGGGCAGGGCAGCGCCTCGAGCTCGTGCAGGAGCGCCTCGAGCTGCGCGTCCGCGCTCGCGTCCACCTGGTGGCGCAGGCGCGTGAGGAGGTGCTCGCGCCACTGGGCGAGGTTGAGGATGCGCGGTGCGAGGCCGTGGGGATGCAGCGCGATGCGCAGCACGTTCGCAGGGGACTGCAGCAGCGCCGGGTCCACGCCCTCGAGCAGCGGCGCGAGCGCGCGGTTCGCGGCGACGAGGTTCCAGTGCCGGTCCACCGCGAGCGCCGGCGAGGGCTCGTGGCCCGCGAGCACCAGCTGCACGGCGGCGCGCGCGGGCGCGAGCGCCGGGTCATCCAGCGAGCGCTCGCGGTAGATGGGGGCGTAGCCCGCGGCGGTGAGCAGCGCGTTGCGCTCGCGCAGCGGCACCTCCAGGCGGCGCGCGAGCAGCAGGAGCATCTCGCGGCTGGGCTGGGAGCGGCCGGTCTCGAGGAAGCTCAGGTGGCGCGCGGACACGCTCGCCACGCCCGCGAGCTCCAGCTGACTCAGGTGACGGCGCTGGCGCCACTCGCGCAGCAGGTCTCCGACGGGACGGTGGGCAGGGGCCATGGCGCAGACGATGCCCCGGGAGGGGCTGCGCTTCCATTACCTCGCAGGTAATCGCGCAGCCCCCGGGCGGGGCGCATCGTGCTCCTGTCCCGGCCGCCGTGGCCGGGCGCTCGAACCCCTCTCCCCTGGAGCTCCCATGCTGCGCCTCAGCCTCACCCTCGACGCCGTCGTCACCGCCGCCACCGGACTGCTGCTCGCGCTGGGCGCGCCGCTGCTCGCAGCGCTGCTCGGGATGCCCGAGCCGCTGCTGCGCTGGGCAGGCGTGAGCCTGCTGCCCTTCGCCCTCCTCGTGCTGCTGCTCGCGCGAAGTGCCCGGGCGCCGCGCGCGGCGGTGTGGGCCGTGGTCCTCTACAACGGGCTGTGGGCGCTGGACAGCGTGCTGCTGCTCGCGCTCGGCTGGGTGAGCCCCACGGCGCTGGGCAGCGCCTTCGTGCTCTTCCAGGCGGTGGTCGTGGCGGGCTTCGCCCTGGCGCAGTACGCGGGCCTGCAGCGTTCCCCGGCGCTGGGCTAGCGCACTGGAGTAGGGTCCGGGCGCATGAAGCTCGCGCTCAAGGTCCTGCTCGCGCTGTTCATGGTGTTCGCCGGCGTGATGCACTTCGTGAGGCCGAAGGGCTTCGTGCGCATCGTGCCGAAGTTCCTCCCCGCGCCGCTCGCGCTCGTCTACGTGAGCGGCGCGGCGGAGATTCTCCTCGGGCTGGGGCTGCTCTTCCCCGCGACCCAGCGCTGGAGCGCGTGGGGGCTCATCGCGCTCTACGTCGCCGTGTTCCCCGCCAACATCAACATGGCGGTGAACCACATCGGCTTCGGGCGCGACCCGGGGCCCTTGTGGCTCCTGTGGGCGCGGCTGCCGCTGCAGCTCGTGCTCATCGCGTGGGCGTATTGGTACACGCGCTAGGCGCTTCCCCCCTGCTGTGCGCCAGCGAGCGCTGCGGCTCCCCCGAAGGACAGTGGGGAGCGGGGGCGTTCGCGGCCAGTCTGCCGGGCCAGCGGTCCTTCGCCCGCTCGCCCCACAGCTCTGGAGGGGAACCTTGTCCACGCCCACGCCCGCCGTGTCCGCCCGCGCGCTGCTGCTGCTCGCAGGCCTCGCCGTCTTCTCCGCCGGCTGTCCCGCGCCGCTCACGGTCGAGCCCACGTCGACGAGCCCCGAGTGCGCCGGGCTCGTGCCCTCGTCCTCGGCGCGGATGATCGACGACCGCTACGACATCCCCGCTGCCAACACCTGCCGCGGGGGCACCAGCGAGGGGACGGGCTACGTGGCGCTCGTGGACACGAACGTGGAGGGCCTCGACACCCGCTTCAACTGGCACTCGCGCACGCCCGCGGGCAGCCCCGTCGCCACGTCCGGCGGCATCAACCGCTTTCCGCTCGTGCCCCAGCCGGTGGGGTACCAGGCCATCACCAGCTTCCTCGAGCCGGGCCCCTCGGACGCGACCGTGCTGGATGGCTTCCGGCCGGACCTCGGGCCCGGGCCCTTCACGGGGCTCAGCGACTATGGAGACGTCGAGCGCCGCTGGACCCTCGCGCAGGATCCACTGGGCGGCAGCGCCACGCTGTACCGGCGCGTGCTGCCCACGGGCAACCACCCCTTCACGGTGGCGCTGCGGCGCTTCGATGCGGCGGCGCTTCCGCGCGGGCCCGCCGTGCAGGTGACGAGCGGCGTCATCGGAGACCGGCCGGCGTGGATGGTGGTGGGCGTGTCCACCACCGGCCCCGCGCTCGCCATCTGGGAGTGGCGCGCGCACGCGGTGGCGCGCTGGGTGGCCGCGGACGGCACCTTGCTCACCGGTGAGTTCTACGACGAGCTCGTCCCCACCGTGCCCACGCACCTGGAGCTGGTGCCGCTGCTGGACGGCTCGCTCGTGCTGCAGCGCGACGGCGCGTGGGTGGCACGCTTCACGCCGGGCAGCACCGCCGTGGACCCGGCGCCCGCGTGGCTCGCCGCGCGGCCCAACCACACGCTGCGCCTGGTGCACGCGCGCGGCGGCTACGCGCTGCTGCCCTTCGAGGGCGCTGCCGCCACGCCCTGCCGCCAGACGGTGGAGGTGCACGCGCCCTCGGGGGCGCTGTGCGCGAGCGTGCAGCTGTACCAGGGCCCCTCGGCCTGCACGACGCGCGACGTGGAGGTGGGCTGGGACGGCACGCTGGTGCTGCAGCGCGCGAACGAGACCTGCACGGGCGCCACCTGCACCTGCTCGCACCGCTGGTGGAGCGGGCTGCTGCGCTAGGGCAAGCGCCTCAGTGCCCGTGGCGGCACTGCCCGAGGAAGCGCACCAGCTCCGCGTGGAACCACTGAGGCGAGTCCAGCATGAGCCAGTGGCTCGCGTGCGGCGCCACCGAGCGCGAGAGCGAGGGGCGCTGGCCCACCAGCGTCCCCGGGCCAGTCGTCGCCGCGAGCGCGTGGGTGGGGCCGGTGTAGCCCTCGAAGGCCTCGCCCGGGTCGTGGTGGTAGAGCGACTCGAGGTTGCCGAGAATCGCCTCGCGCCGCGAGGTGCGCAGCGTCTTCATCACCAGGGTGCGCGTGGGCGGCTTGGCCTCGAGCAGCAGCGGGGCGAGCCAGTGCTCGTGGAAGGCGCCGTACTTCGCCGGGGCGAAGTTCTCGAGCAGCGCGTCGCGCTCGGCCTGCGGCACCTGGCGCAGGTCTCCGGCCGCCTCCACGTAGAGCAGCCCCGCGAGGCGCTCGGGGTAGTAGGTGGCGAAGGCGCCGGCCACCGCCGCGCCGAAGCCGTGGCCCACCAGCACGAACTTCTCCGGCAGCAGCGCATCCGCCACCGCGAGCACGTCCTCCACCGCGGCCTCGACGCCAAAGGGACCGTGGCCGCCGCCGCTGTCGCCCAGGCCCCGCAGGTCGAAGGCCACCGTGCGCGTCTGCAGGCCGTGCTGCGTCTCGGCCCAGTGGGTGTGGTCCGCGGCGTTGTCGTGGACGAAGAGGAGCGGCAGCCCGCCGTCGCCCTCCGAGGTGGCCATCAGCTTGCCGGCAGCGCCGGCGACGGTGGTGGTGGTGGGGGCCTTGTGCTTCATGGGTCAGCTCCTCCCGTGCGCGCGTATCGAAGGCAGTCTGCGCCTTTTCACGCCCCGGAGCGAAGGGACGGGGCTGCGGCGCGTCCGGGGGCGAACGGGCCCTCCGCGCACATCGCTCACCCCGGACCGCCCTCCTCGGGGCCCACCAGGGCCGCGAGGAAGAGCGCGTAGGTGAGCTCCGCCACGGGGCGTCCCTCCCGGCGCGCCTGGGTGCGCAGGGCCTTGGGCAGCGAGCAGGGGCGGCCGCGCTCCCCCTCGCGCAGCTGCACGTAGCCGCGCTCGGAGAAGCCCAGCACCTGCCAGCCGCGCTCGCGCAGCGCCTGGCTCAGGTCGTCGGTGAGCTGGTGGTGCAGCGCCTTGGCGAGCGGGTGCGGGCCGAACACCTCGCTCGTCCAGCGGCCCCGCTCCTCCTCGCGCCAGCCGCGGGCGCGCAGGTAGTTCGCCTTGCGCGCGAGCGAGAGGCCTCCGACGTGGCGCTCGAGCTTCACGGCCGGGGGCTCTGGGGCATGGGGGGCATCCCCGGGTGATAGCGCGCTCCGTCACGGCCCGGTGGGTCCACCGCATGGCACTGCGCAACGCACCGGGGTTGTCAGCCTGCACCGCCATTCCCAGCTTGCCGCGTCTCGGAGGAGGGGAGCGGATGCTCGACCAGCGCACGTGGGGATGGCTGTGGGCAGTACTGGTCATCGGCTGCTCCGGTCCGGGGCAGCCGCCGCCGCCGTTGCCCATTCACGATCCACCGGACCTGCCGGACGCGGGCCCCGGCGAGGTCGTGCCGAACCAGGGAACGCCTGACGCGGGCGAGCCCGATGCGGGGCCTCCGGATGCAGGGTCCGTGGGCGGAGGCCCCTGGGGGCAGTACCGCGCGGGGCCCGAGGGCACCTGGCACAACCCGGGCACCTTCACCGCGGCGCAGGCCCGCGCGCTCACGCCCGCGTGGACCGCGGAGCTCGGCGCCTACGGCGTCACCCAGCCGGTGCGGGTGGGGGACACCCTCTACGTGACGATGGGCTTCTCGGCGAAGGTGCTGGCGCTGGATGCGGCGACGGGCCGGGTGCGCTGGGAGCGCGTCTTCCCGCACACCTTCCGCGCGGCCTGCTCGCAGAAGGAGGACCAGTCGGGCTTCTACGCAGCGCCCGCCGTCTACCAGGGGGCGGTGTACGTGGCGGCGCCGGACGGAGCGCTCTACGCGCTGGACGCCGCGACGGGGCGCACGCTGCGCCAGGTGACGCTCGCGTCCGTGGCGGACCCTCCGGAGTTCATCCAGTCCTCGCCCGTCATCTCGCCGGAGCTGGGCGCGCTCTACGTGGGCGTGGGCTCGGTGTTCAAGTGCGCGTCCGTGGGCGGCCGGGTCATCGCGGTGGACCTCGAGACCTTCACCTCGCGCTCGGTGTCGCTCACGGCGCCGGGGATGGCAGGCGCCTCGGTGTGGAGCAGCATCTCGGTGGATGCGGCCCGGGGCGAGCTGCACGTCACCACGGGCGACCCGCATGGCAACGCCCTCGCGAGCATCCCGTACGCCCAGGCCTTCCTGCGGCTCGATGCGCGCACGCTCGAGGTGCGCGATTCCTGGCAGAACCCGACCCCGGCGCCCGAGGACAACAGCGACTTCGGCGCCTCGCCCACGCTGTACCGGCTCGCGGATGGCACGGGCATGGTGGCCGCGGCGAACAAGGACGGCGTGCTGTACGCGCTGCGCCGCGAGGCGCTCGCCGCGGGCCCTGCGTGGACGCGCCGGCTCGCGCTGGGCGGAGACCCGCTCGCGGGCCTCGGCAGCCTCGTCGCGCCTACCTTCGCGCGCGGGACGCTCTACGCCGCGGGCGGCCGCACCGAGGACGGGGCGGAGGGCAGCGTGCTGGCGCTGGACCCGGCGACGGGCGCCGTGCGCTGGCGCCACACGCCGCCGGGCTTCGTGATGGCCGGGATGCCGCTCGTCGGAGACGTGCTGGTGGTGGAGTCCACCACGCCGGACTCGACCCACAGCAGCCTCGAGCTGCTGGACGCGAGCAGCGGCGAGGCCCTTGCCCGCTTCGACTCGGCTGGCCCCACCTACGCCGCTCCCACCGTGAGCGAAGGCCTGGTGCTGTGGCTGAGCTTCGAGGGCACCCTGCGCGCGTACCGCATCCCCGCGCAGTAGGGGCCTCCGGGCTCAGCCGTCGGCGAGGAGCCCGCGCAGCTCCACCGTGAGCGGCTCCTCGCTGCCCCCGAGCGCCGCGAGGGCCGCGCGGAAGTCCTCGCCTGCGCGCCTCGTGTCACCCCGTTGCAAGAGGAGCAGACCGCGGTCGCGCAGCAGCTCGGGGTCCGGGAGCTCCTCCCCGGTGAGGTGCACCGCCGCGTCCAGGTCCGCGAGCGCCTCGTGTGAGCGCCCCAGGGCCTGCCGCACCCGCGCACGCTGCTCGTGCAGCCAGGGGCTCTTCGGGTCCGCGGCGAGCGCAGCCGTCCACGCGCCCTCCGCGTCTGCGAGCCGGCCCAGGGCCTCGAGCGACTCCGCGCGCAAGAGCTCCACCACGGTCTGGTTGCGGTAGTGCGCGGCCTCGAGCGCGTCGAGGTCGTCGAGCGCCTCCGGGTGCCGTCCCAGCGCCGCGAGCGCGACGGCGCGGTGCAGGCGGGCCGAGAGCATGCTGGGGGCGAGCGCGATGGCGGCGGAGTAGGGCGCGAGGGCCTCGGCGTGCGCGCGCTTCCCGATGGCGAGCGTGAGCCCGCGCTCCAGCTGCAGCCGGGCATCCTTGGGGAACTGGCCGATGAGCGTGTCCAGCAGCGCGAGCGCGTCCTCCACGTGGCCGCCCTTGCGCAGCCGCTCCACGCGGCGCAGCTGCTCGAGCACCGCGCGCGCCTCGCCCGGAGGCCGCCCCTGCCCGCGCCGGGGCGGAGGCGCCTCGCTCACGCGCGCTCCAGCAGCTCGCGCACGATGCCGTGCGAGGCGCGGGCGGCCACGCTCTGCACGAAGCGCAGGAAGTCCACCGGCGCGTGCTCGTCCGCCGCGTCCGAGAGGGTGCGGATGACGGTGAGCGGCACCGCGTACTCGTGCGCCACCTGCGCCACCGCCGCGCCCTCCATCTCCACGCACGCGAGCCCCGGCAGCCGCGCGCGCACCGCCTGCAGCTCGTCCGCGCGGGCGAAGAACTTGTCCCCGCTGGCCACCTCGCCCAGCACGGCGCGCGGCGCCGTCACGCCGAACTCCGGCGCGAGCGCCTCGGGGCGCTGCAGCCAGCGGCGCGCGGCCTGGAGCGCGCGCTGCTGCAGGGCCTCCGGCACGGCGAAGCGGGTGACGCCGAGCAGGGGAATCTCGTGCCGGGGAAAGAGGGGAGAGGCGTCCATGTCGTGCTGCACGAGGCCGCTCGCCACCACCACGTCGCCCACGCGCAAGGAGGGGTCCGCGCCTCCGGCAACGCCGGTGAAGACGAGCTCCTGCACGCCGTGCTCGGCGAGCAGGTGCGTGGCGGTGGAGGCCGCGGCCACCTTGCCCCAGCGGCTGAACACCACCACGGCATCGCGGCCGAAGAGGCGCCCCGCGTGGTAGGTGCGCCCTCCGCGCTCGTGCGTGCGGCGCGAGGCGCCCATCTCCTCCACGAGGTGGGCGACCTCCTCCGGCATGGCGCCGAGGATTCCGATGGGCCCGCTCGATGGGAACGTCATTCCCTCACCCCGACCCTCTGCTCAGCCCACCCAGCGCCGCGCGTTGCGGTACATCTGCATCCACGGCCCGTCCTCGCCCCACTCGTCCGGGTGCCAGGAGTTGATGACGGTGCGGAAGCTGCGCTCGGCGTGCGGCATGGTGAGGGTGATGCGGCCGTCCGCGTTGGTGATGCCGGTGATGCCCAGCGGGCTGCCGTTGGGGTTGGCGGGGTAGCGCGCGGCGACCTGGCCGCGGTTGTCCACGAAGCGCAAGGAGACGAGCCCCGCCCTGCCCAGGGCCTCGGGGCCGCCCTGCTGGGCGAACTCCGCGTAGCCCTCGCCGTGAGCCACCGCGATGGGGATGTGGCTGCCCTCCATGCCCTGGAAGAAGAGCGAGGGGCTCTTCTCCACCTGCACCATGCTGAAGCGCGCCTCGTACTGCTCGGAGCGGTTGCGCACGAAGCGCGGCCAGCCCTGGGTGCCCGGGATGAGCTCGTGCAGGGCGGACATCATCTGGCAGCCGTTGCACACGCCGAGCGCGAAGGCGTCCGTGCGCGCGAAGAAGCGGCTGAACTCGTCGCGGGCGCGCGGGTTGAAGAGCACGCTCTTGGCCCAGCCCTCGCCGGCGCCCAGCACGTCGCCGTAGGAGAAGCCGCCGCAGGCGACCAGGCCCTTGAAGCCCTCGAGCTTCGTGCGCCCCGCGAGGATGTCGCTCATGTGCACGTCCACGGCCTCGAAGCCGGCGCGCGTGAAGGTCAGCGCCGTCTCCACCTGGCTGTTGACGCCCTGCTCGCGCAGGATGGCCACGCGCGGGCGCGCCTTGCCGGTGTGCACCGCGGGGGCCGTGTCCTGCAGCGGGAAGGTGAGGCGCGGGGTGAGGCCCGGGTCCTGGGGGTCCAGCTTCGCCTCGAACTCCTCGCGCGCACACTCGGGGTTGTCGCGCAGCGCCTGCAGCTGGAAGCTGGTCTCGCTCCACGCCCGGCGCAGCTGCGTGCGGCTCTCGGAGAGCAGCTCCTTGCCGCCCGCGCTGATGCTCACGCGGTCCTCCGCGGTCACGCTGCCGATGACGTGCACGAGCCCGCGCAGCCCCGCGCCCTCGAGCACGGAGAGCACGCGCGCGCGCTCGCTGCGGCGGACTTGAATCACCGCGCCCAGCTCCTCGCTGAAGAGGGCGGCGGCCGCGTCAGCGCCCAGCCCGTCGAGCGAGGCGCGCACGCCGCAGCGGCCGGCGAAGGCCATCTCGGCGAGCGTGACGAAGAGGCCGCCGTCCGAGCGGTCGTGGTAGGCGAGCGCGAGCCCGTCCGCCACGAGCGCCTGCACGCCGTCGAAGAAGGCCTTGAGGGTGGCCGGCGCGTCCACGTCCGGGGCGCGCTCGCCGAGCCGGTTGTACACCTGCGCGAGGCAGGAGCCGCCCAACCGGTTCTGCCCGGCGCCGAGGTCCACCAGCACCAGGTCCGTCTCCTCGAAGCCCTTGCCCGTGCGCAGCTGCGGCGTGAGCGTCTTGCGCACGTCGCGCACGGGGGCGAAGGCGGAGATGATGAGCGAGAGGGGCGCCACCACCTGGCGCTTCTCACCGCCCTGCTCCCACGCGGTGCGCATGGAGAGCGAGTCCTTGCCCACCGGGATGGTGAGTCCCAGGGTCGCGCACAGCTCCGGGCCCACGGCCTTCACGGTGTCGAAGAGCGCGGCGTCCTCGCCGGGGTGACCCGCGGCGGCCATCCAGTTGGCCGAGAGGCGCACTTTCTTGAGCGGCCCGATGTCCGCGGCGGCGATGTTGGTGAGCGCCTCGCCGATGGCCATGCGCCCCGAGGCCGGCGCATCCAGCACGGCGACGGGCGTGCGCTCGCCCATGCTCATGGCCTCGCCCGCGTAGGTGTCGTAGCCGGCCACCGTGACGGCCACGTCCGCCACCGGCACCTGCCAGGGGCCCACCAGCTGGTCGCGGCTGCACATGCCGCCCACCGTGCGGTCGCCGATGGTGATGAGGAAGCCCTTGTCCGCGACCGTGGGCAGGCGCAGCAGCCGGTAGGCGGCGTCCTTCAGGTCCAGCGCGCGGGTGTCCAGGGTGTCGCCGGCGGGCGCCACGCGCTTCACGTCGCGCAGCATCTTGGGCGGCTTGCCCAGCAGCACCTCCATGGGAAGGGCCACGGGGGCGTTGCCGAACTGCGGGTCGCTCACGGTGAGCGTGTCGTCGCCCGTGGCCTCGCCGAGCACCGCGTAGGGGCAGCGCTCGCGCTCGCAGAGGGCGGCGAGCGTGGGCAGGCTCTCGGGGGCCACGGCGAGCACGTAGCGCTCCTGGGCCTCGTTGCACCAGATCTCCATCGGGCTCATGCCCGGCTCGTCGTTGGGGATCTTGCGCAGGTCGAAGCGGCCGCCGCGCCCGCTCGCGTGGACGATCTCCGGCACCGCGTTGGAGAGGCCGCCGGCGCCCACGTCGTGGATGGAGAGGATGGGGTTCTTGTCCCCGAGCTGCCAGCAGCGGTCGATGACCTCCTGCACGCGCCGCTCGATCTCCGGGTTGCCGCGCTGCACGCTGGCGAAGTCCAGATCCTCGTGGCTGCTGCCGCTCGCCATGGACGAGGCCGCGCCGCCGCCCAGGCCGATGAGCATGGCGGGGCCGCCGAGCACCACGATCTTCGCGCCCACCGGGATGTCGTGCTTCTCCACGTGGCTCGCGCGGATGTTGCCCAGGCCGCCGGCGATCATGATCGGCTTGTGGTAGCCGCGCACCTCACTGCCCTGCGCCGCCTTCTGCTCGTAGGTGCGGAAGTAGCCGCAGAGCGCGGGGCGGCCGAACTCGTTGTTGAAGGCGGCCGCGCCCAGCGGGCCCTCGATCATGATGTCCAGCGCGCTCGCGATGCGCCCCGGCTTGCCGTGGTCCACCTCCCAGGGCTGCTCGAAACCGGGCACGCGCAGGTTGGAGACGCTGAAGCCCACGAGGCCCGCCTTGGGCTTGGCGCCGCGCCCCGTGGCGCCCTCGTCGCGGATCTCTCCGCCGCTGCCGGTGGAGGCGCCCGCGAAGGGGCTGATGGCGGTGGGATGGTTGTGCGTCTCCACCTTCATCAGGATGTGCACGTCCTCCTCGCTCGGGGCGTACACGCCGTCCTCGGGGCGGGGGAAGAAGCGCGCCGCGCGGCTGCCCTCGATGACCGAGGCGTTGTCGCGGTACGCGCTGAGCACGCCCTCGCTGTTCGCGCGGTGGGTGGCGCGGATCATGTTGAACAGGCTGGTGTCCTGCTTCTGCCCGTCGATGACCCACTCGCCGTTGAAGATCTTGTGCCGGCAGTGCTCGCTGTTCGCCTGGGCGAACATCATGAGCTCCACGTCCGTGGGGTTGCGCTTCAGGCGCGTGAAGTTCTGGGTGAGGTAGTCCAGCTCGTCCGCCGAGAGCGCGAGCCCCAGCTCCTTGTCCGCGCGCTCGAGCGCGCTGCGGCCGCCCGCGAGCACGTCCACGTGGCGCAGGGGCCGCGGCGCCTCGTGCGAGAACAGCCCCGCGGCGTCCTCCAGGCGCGGCAGCACCGCCTCGGTCATCCGGTCGTGCAAGAGCGCCCCGAGCCGCGTGCGCGCCGCGTCGCCCAGCGCCCCCTTCGTGCGCACGTAGTAGGCGACCCCGCGCTCGAGCCGGTGCACCTTCGTGAGGCCCGTGTTGTGCGCGATGTCCGTGGCCTTGCTCGACCAGGGGCTGATGGTGCCGAAGCGCGGCACCACGAGCAGCAGCGTGCCCTCGGCCCGCTCCGCCGCGGCGCGCTCCTCGGCCATGCGGGGGCCGTAGGTGAGCAGCCGCTCCAGCAGCGCGCGCTCCTGCGCGCCGAGCGCCGCGTCCCCGCCCTCCACCTCCGCGAAGTGCACGTAGCGCGAGGCGAGGCCCAGCACGCCCGCCTCCGGTACCTGCTGCTGCAGGCGCGAGAGCAGCTTGTCGATGCGGAAGGACGAGAGAGCGGGGCTACCGGGAATCTGGAGCATGCAGGCGCCTTCTAACGGAGCAGGCCCGCCGCCTCCAGCAAACAAAGGCCATGCGGGCCCCGGTTGCCCTGCCTGTCCGGCAGGCGGCCCGATCGGTCCCCTCCGGCGCTCGGTTCCGCGCGTACTCCTGGCGTGCGGAGAGGGACCCCAGCGCCAACGCGAGCAGCAACGGCAAGCGAAGCGCCATGGAAGGCACGCCAGGCGGGCCTTCCATGGAGCTCAACGGGCCAGCGGGAGCGACTAGTCCAGCGCGACCGAGAGGCCGACGCGCATGGAGAAGCCCGTGCCGCCGGTCGTATAGGTCTGCAGGCCCAGCGGCGCCACGTCCAGGCGCACGCGGTCGGTGAGCGGGATGATGGCGCCCGCGGCGATGCGGAACACCAGGCTCACGTCCGTGCTGCTGCCGTCGAAGCCGGCGAAGCCCGTGTCCAGCGAGACGTGCGTGAAGCCGAGCCCGATGCCGAGGTCACCGTGCAGCAGCACCTCGGGGATGAGGGGAATCACGATGCGCCCGCCGGGGATGAGGCTGAGGTTGAAGACCGAGGCTCCGCCCCCGCTGTCGAACCAGGTGTCCAGCGCGCCGGTCCACTCGAGGTGGAGGTTGTTGGGCAGCGCGGCGGGGATGGGGCCCGCCAGCTCGATGCCGAGGTTCGGCACCGTGCCACTGTTGGTGAGCAGGCCGACGTAGCCGCCCAGGAAGAGGTGGCCGGTGCCGCGCGTAGCGTGCGTGGTGCCGGTGGCCGCGTACCCCTGCGCCTCGGAGGCGCCGGAGAGCAGGCTGAGGTGGGTGGCGCTCATGGGCGTCTCCGCGAGAGCGGAGGTGGCGCCGAGCAGGGCTGCGACGAGGAGGGCAGTGCGAGTGTTCATGGGCGGGCAAGCTAGGGCTCGCCTGCTTTGCGGGACAAGAAAAACCCGTGTCGCACCTTTGTCTACCTCAAGGCGCGAGCCGGTCGGCCGCGTCCTGCGCGGACTCGCCCGGCGAGGCCCCCAGGGGGCTCACGCGCGGGTCCACCGGCATCGGCGTCCACAGCCGCGGCAGGTCGTACTTGGGCGGCACCATCCCGATGGGCCAGCCCTCCGCGGTGACCTCGGCGTAGCGGTAGCGGCGCCCGGCGAGCTCGAGCTGCGTGCCCGGGCCGGGCAGCCCCACCCCCACGGCGGCGTGCCCCAGCTGCTCGCTGGAGAGCACCACCGCGTCGATGCCCAGCTGGCGCAGCAGCATGGCGGCGAGCAGCGCCTTGGAGTCGCAGTCGCCGCGGTCCTGCGCGGGCACCAGCGCGGGCGGCAGCACGCCGAAGGGCTGCTCGCGCGGCACGTCGTAGTGGATGCGCTGCACGAAGGTGATGACGAGCTCGGCGGCCTCGGGCGCGCTCAGGTGTTCGGAGCGCACGCGCGCGGCGAAGCGCTCCCCCAGCGCGTGCACCGCCTTCGCGTTGCTGCGCATCAGCTCCTGGTACACGCAGGCCATCGGCAGGCGCTCGCAGCCGGGCGGCGCGCGGAAGCTGAAGCGGTCCTCGGCGAGGCTTCGGTAGTGCAGCTCGGCGGCGTAGTCCTGCAGCCCGCGCGCGTAGTGCTGCGCCATGGCGGCGCTCAAGCCGTAGCCCACCTGGTAGTCCGAGGGGCGCAGCGCCGCGGCGCGCCAGTCGTAGTGGCGCGCGGCCTCGGGCGGCGTCTGGGGAGGCAGCAGCACCACGCCCAGGTTCGTCGTCGGAGCCGGGGCGGGCTCAGGCAGCGGCAGGGGCCACAGCGCCACGCGCAGCGCATCCCAGTTGAAGGTCCCCGCCAGGAGGCAGAACAGGAGCGCGGCGAGCGCGCACAGGCCCAGGGCCCACTGGAGCAGCAGCTTCACCGGGGCGAGACGTAGGTGTTGGGCGGCAGGTGCGGGAAGGGGATGAGGCCGTCCAGCGCCGCCTGCAGGCCGGGGCCGGTGAGCAGCGCGAGCACCACGAGGATGGCCGAGAGCAGCAGCGCGCATGCGACGTTGCCGCGGCGCACCTCGGCGAGCTCGTCCAGGCCCGGCGTCATCCGGTCGAAGAGCAGCACGCCCGCGCCCAGCACGCCCGTGCCCACGCCCAGGGACACCGTCACGTGCAGCAGCGCGAAGAGGAAGAGCCGCGGCACCTGCCCCCAGGGCAGGGGCGGCGCGCGGAAGGTCAGGTCCACCGCGTCGAAGGTGGCCTGCACGGCGTTGTGCACCAGGAGCCCCAGCGCGAGCAGGCTCGCCGCGTGCACCAGCCCCGCGGCCGTGTTGCCCGAGCGCAGGTCACCCACCGGGTCCGTGCCGAGGATGCGGTTGAGGCCGCGGAACGCGAGCAGGATGCCGACCGCGGCGACCGCACCGCCGAAGGCCACCTTGACCAGGCCGAGTGCAACGAGCGTGAAGTTCATGGGCGAGGGCGCACCCTACACGCTCCGGTGACCCGCGCGGGAGAATGGCGACGCGGCGCGGCGTACGGGATTGCTCCCCTGCGCGCCTGCATCCGGCTAGAAGGAGCGCTCGCGCGCCCCTCGCGCGCGCACACAACCCCCTCAAGGACACCTCACGATGCGGAAGCTCTCTTCGATGCTGTTGGGCTGCACCCTGCTGCTCGGCGCCGGCTGCGCCACGGGCGGCGGCTCCTCCGGCGGCAACAGCGCGCCCGGCGCCAAGGAGCGCCTGGTCTCCACCCGCACCACCGGCGCCACCTGGGACCACATCCTCGCCGGCGCGGCGACGCTGACGGACGTGAAGCAGAGCTGCAAGGAGGGCTCGCTCTCCATGTACGTGAGCACCACCGCCATCTGCCCGGGCACCAAGCCCGACGGCGCGAAGGACGTCTCGCACGCGCACCAGTTCAAGCTCGCCGAGGGCGAGCACCTGTGCGCGGCCATCGGCGGCGGCCAGGGTCCCTGCACCCTCATGTACCAGCTGGGCGGCGAGCCGGCGGCCACCGCGGCCGCGGCGGCGCACTAGCTCACGGCCTACAACCAGGCGTCCGGCACGAAGCCGGGCTCCAGGTTGCGCAGGCCGCGCACCAGCAAGGGCAGCAGCGCGCGCGCCGGCTCCGGCAGAGGCTGGCGCGCCGCGGCTGCCTCGCAGAAGCGGTCCACCTCCCACAGCGCGTCGCGCCGCGAGAGGTGGGCGAAGTCCGGCGCCGCGAGCCCGAGGCTCGCGTAGCCCTGCTGCAGCGCCTGGGCGTGCGTGCGCGCGAAGGCGCCCGTCACCCGCGCCTCGAAGTAGAGCAGCCGCAGCGCGCGGTCGCGCTGGGCCTCGAGCGCAGGCCGCTCGGCCGCGGGCAGCTCCGGGTGGCGCAGCAGCGCGCTGAGCGCGTCGTAGAAGTCGCGCAGGGGGCCGCGCTGCGGGTCGGGCACCTCGAGGCCGCCGCCGTCCGCCCACTCGAGCACCACCGAGAGCAGCTGCACGCGCTCGCGCACCTGGGAGAGCGGCTCGGGCGCCCGCCCGTCGTCGTAGCCGTGCGCCGCCGTCCACACCGCCACGCTCTCGCCCAGGCGGGTGTGGGCCGCGGCCTCGCGCGTGGGCTCGCCTCCCTCGCGCGTGGCCCTCTCCCAGCGCAGCTGGTGCGTCGCGGCGCCGCTCACCGCGCCCGGGGCGGTGCCCGCGTAGGCCCAGAGGCTGCGCAGCTGGGGAAAGGCCTCGCGCAGCACGCCGAGCGCGTGCGGCCCCGCGGTGTTGCAGCCGGCCAGGTGCACGTCCTGGATCTGCGCTGCCGCGCGCGGCAGCGCATGGGCGAGCGAGGCGAGCAGCTCCCAGGGAAGCCGCCCGTTGTCCTCGCCCACCAGCGCTGCCGAGTAGCCGTGCCCGGAGAGCACGAGACGCGAGGGCAGGGGCGCGCCGCCCTCCGCGCGCGACCAGAGCAGCGCGAGCTGGGCGAGCTCGTCGCGGATGAGCACATCGCCCTGGGCCAGCGTCGCGGCCACCGCGGCCTGCTGCGCGGGCGGCAGGGGGAGCGTGGCGGCGAACGCGTCGACGCCCCCGCGCGTGGTGAGCTCGAAGTGCAGGGGGCGGCCGTCGGGGCCCGGCAGGGTGAGGGCCCCGGGCTCGGGCGCGTTGTGGATGGCGTACACGGGGGTGCGCTCGGCGAGCGCCCGCGCCTCGTAGAGGCCGTCCGGGTTGAGCGAGAGGTGCACGATGCTGGCGCGCTCACGCCGCGCGGTGCGCGCGTCGGGAGGGACGTCGGGGGCGAGCTCGGGCTCGAGCGGCTCGTAGCGGACGTCCTGCAGCGGGAGCGGGGTGATGCGGGGCATGGCGCCTCCTTCGGGCGGGCGTGCGGGTGAGCGCAGCGCCCGGAGCAGCGGACATGCCTGATGGAAGGGGCCCGAATTGCTCGGGAACGAAGGTGACCCGTCCTCCGGCGCGCGGATGGGGATCCACCGCGCCGGACGCCCTCAGCGGGCGTCCAGCCACGCCAGCACGCGCTTCGCGCTGGGAAAGCCGCGGAACAGCAGCACCTGGGGGTGGGCCTCGAGCGCCTCCCGCTCGGCGCTGTCCTTCAGCAGCGCGCGCTCCACGCCCAGCAGCAGCTCCGGGTCGGGCCGCGCGCGCAGCTCCTCCAGCCGCCGGCGCAGGGCGCCCGCGTGCCACGCGTGGAACAGCTCGAGCGCCACGGTGCGCCCGCTGCGGCGGTGGCGCAGGGTGAGGTCCGGCACGCACAGCCCCGAGGCGCCGGTGTGGCGCGGCAGCGGGGTGAGGTCCAGCTCCCAGTCCTGCGCCTCCTCCAGCGCGTGCGCGAGCGCCTGCACCTCCTCGGGCACGTGGCCGAGCGCGCTGCCCGCGTGCGGGGAGACGAGCGGGTCCTTGTGGTCGAGCACCAGCGTGACGCTCTTGCGCCCCGTACTCACCTCCGCGCGCAGCTCCCAGCGCTGCAGCAGGGGCACGGCGGTGAGGAAGCTCGCGAGCTGCAGGCCGTACTTCTTCTGCAGCGAGAGCATCGCCGCGGGGCCCTCCACGCTGAGCTCCCAGTCCTCGTCCTCGCGGTGCACGCTGGCCACGAGGCGGCAGAACTTGAGCCAGCGCAGCACCTTGCGCACGCGCAGCAGTTCGGGGGCGCGGGCGCGCAGGTGCAGGCGGCGCGCGCCGAGGAGGTGGCCCTGGGCGAGCGCGAGGTTGTAGCGGTCCAGCAGCTCGCCCGCTTCGGGTACCTCGAGCGCGACGAGGCGGCGCTGCGGGGGCAGGTCCGCGTAGAGCCCCTCGCGCACCTGCGCGAGGGGCGCGGGGAGCGCGGCGGCGAGGGCCGCGGCGTACTGGTCCTGGGTCGCCGCGGGGGGAAGGCTGCGCAGCACGCGCGCGGCGGTGCGCAGGGCGTCCATCCGCGCCTCGGCCACCGCGGGCTCGGGCTCGCCGAAGTCCATGCGGTCCAGCAGCAGCTTCACGAGGCCGCGCGCCACCCGGGGCCGCTTCCACGCGCCTGCGTGCAGGGCGAGCGCCTCCTCGAGGTCCTCGCGCGTGCGCCCCACGGCGTCCTGCAGCTCGGCGCGCAGGCTCTCGGCGAGCGCGAGCAGCGCGGGGTCCTCGCGGCTCACGAAGCTCGGGCGCAGGCGCCCCTCGCGCGTGCGGAAGAGCAGCAGCTCGCGCGTCAGCATGGAGAGGAGAGGGGAGGCATGGCGTGCAGGGGTCCGAGCAGTAGCGGGAATTCCCCGCCCGCGCCACCCCGCCCGCGCTTCAGGCGCGCGGCGACTGCGCGGGCAGCTGCAGCGGCCGGCGGACGCCGTGGCGCAGGTGGAGCAGCGCCGAGACCACCGTCACCGGGTGCATGAGCAGCGCACCCATGCGGCCGCTGAGGCTGGTGGGCTCGGAGAGCACGCCGAGCTGGCGCAGCACGGTGACGCGGTCGTAGTAGATCTTCTCGCCCGCGAGCCGGTCCTCGGCGTCGAAGGTGAAGACGGCGCAGAGCGGGAAGCTGAAGGCGCGGCCGGTGGCGGGCAGCCCGCGCCAGGCGCCCTGGTGGGTGCCGCTCAGCTGCACCTCGAGGATGACGGCCTCCTCGGTCACGTGGCGCTGCTTCACCTCGATGTGGAAGTCGGGCGAGGCCCGCAGCAGGTCGCGGTAGTAGCTGCGCACGCCGGCGAGCCCCGCGTGGTGCTCGCTCCAGGGCTCGTCGTCGTAGAAGCCGTCCGAGCCGAAGGTGGCCATCAGCCCGTCGAGGTCGTGCGCGTTCTCCTGGCGCACGTGCTCCTCCACCCTCTGCAGCCGGCGCTGCGCTCGCGACGTCTCCATGGCACACCCCCAGAGGCCCGCAATCTGGGGTGCCTCGGGGCGATGCGGACGGTGGACCCGGGTCCACACCGCGCGGCCCGCTCCAGCCCCGTGCGCGCGGGCGAGTGCGCGCCTCAGCCCTTGCTGGCGAGGCGCTGCGGCGCGGCCTTCAGGGCCTCGGCGTCCTCGTAGCAGGGCATGAGGCTGCGCACCTCCACGTCGCACCACTCGGCTGCGGGGCACTCGGCGGCGAGCGCGAGCGCCTCCTCGCGCGTGTTGCAGGCCACGTGGAAGAAGCCGCCCACCATCTCCTTCGCCTCGGCGAAGGGGCCGTCGACCACCTGGGCCTTGCCCGCGCGCACGCGCACGCGCGGGGTGTCCTCCAGGGAGAGCGACTCGCTCGCGATGAGCAGCCCGCGGGCCTTGAGGTTCTCGCCCCAGCGCACCATCCGCGCGTAGACCTCGCGGCCCTCCTCGGGCGTGCGGGTGTGCCGCTGCCCGCGCGGCTCGACCATCAGCAGCATGTACGCCATGAATACCTCCGGACGGGAACATCGCATCGGGCGGCGGCAGGCGCCAAGCGCGAGCGCCCGCGAGGCCCGGAGGCGCGCACTGTGAGTGCGGGGCTGCAGGGGCGCCGGCCCGGAGGGCGGGGAGGCGAGGGGCGCGTCAGTCTGCCCCGTACGCGCGGTGCTGGCGGCGCCGCTCGCTGATGCCGCTCTCGGCCGTCTGCGCGCTGCACACCTCGTAGAGCAGGGCGCGCTTTCCCGGGCTCTTGCGCAGGATGCGCCCGAGGCGCTGCACGTGCTCGCGCACGCTGCCGCTGCCGCTGAGCACCACGCCCACGCGCGCCTCCGGCACGTCCACGCCCTCGTTGAGCACGCGGCTGGTGAGCAGCACGGGCAGCTCGCCGCTCGCGAATGCGGCGAGCAGCGCTTTGCGCTCCGGCACCGGCGTGTGGTGGGTGAGCGCGGGCAGGAGCAGTGCGCGCGCCAGCGTGTAGACCGTGTCGTTGTCGTCGGTGAAGACGAGGGTGCGCTCGTCGCGGTGCTCGAGCAGGAGCCGCCAGAGCACCGCCACCTTCGCGCGCGAGGTGAGCGCGATGCGGCGCTGCTCGCGGTAGGCGCGCAGCGCCGCACGTCCCTCCTCGCTGCGCTGGCTCTCGGCGAGGAAGTGCGCCCAGCCGTCGGGGCTTCCGAAGTGCACGCCGCTCTTGCGCACGAAGGCGAGGTAGCGCGCGCGGGCCGCGTCGTGCAGCAGCTGCTCCTCCGGCTCGAGCGCGACCTCCACGCGCCGCACTTCGTACGGGGCGAGGTACTGCCCCTGCAGCTCGGTGATCTCCGAGCGGTGCACGAGCGGCCCGAGCAGCTCCTCGCACACGCGCTCGCCGCCGTCCGTACGCGCGAGCGTGGCGCTGAGCCCCAGGCGGTACGGGGCGAGCGAGCCCTCGGCGACGAAGCGGTAGCTGGGGGCGGGCAGGTGGTGGCACTCGTCGCAGACGAGCAGCCCGAAGCGGTTGCCGTGGAACTCCGTCTGCAGCGCCGCCGAGTCGTAGGTGGTGACGGTGAGGGGCTGCCGGTCGCTCACGCCGCCGCCGAGCATCCCCACGGGCTGCGCGAAGTGCTTCTGCAGCACGCCCTGCCACTGGGCCATCAGGTCCAGCGTGGGCACCACCACCAGCGTGGGGCGCTGCACGTGCGCGATGGCGAGCACCGCGAGCAGCGTCTTGCCGGCGCCCGTGGGCAGCTCCACCAGTCCCCGGCCTCCGGCGCGCTTCCACGCCTCGAGCGCCGCGGCCTGGTGGGGGTAGGGCGCCACGGGCTGGGTGAGCGCGAGCGGCAGGGGCTCGAAGCGCCGCGCCCGGTCCTCGAAGGGCAGCCCCAGCGCGCGCAGGCGCAGCACCGCATCCCGGTAGAGGTAGGCCGGGGCGCGGTGCACGCCGGTGCGCGGGTCGCGCTGGAAGAGGCGCGCGAGCACGGCGTCCGCCGGAAGCACCGGGGCCACGAGGGTGCCCCCGTCGAAGTGCAGCTCGAGGCGCTCGCTGGGCGGCGGGAGGGACATGGGGCGCGAGGACTCTAGTCCCGCAGGCGTTGGTTGGGGCACTTCCGGTCGGGAGCCCGCTCGGCCCGGCAGAGCGGGGCGACTACGCTCCCCGCGCGTGAGCACTCCCTCGCGCCTCGAGCGGCTCGACCGCCTGCCCTTCACCCCCCTGCACCGCACCTTCCTCCTCGTCTCGGGGCTGGGCTGGGCGATGGACGCGATGGACGTGGGGCTGGTGTCCTTCATCATGCCGGCGCTCGCGCGGCAGTGGGGCCTGGCTCCCGGGACGCTCGCGTGGGTGGGGGCGGTGGGCTTCATCGGGATGGCGCTGGGGGCGAGCGTGGGCGGCAGCCTCGCGGACCGCTTCGGCCGCCGCTTCGTCTTCGCCGGCACGCTGCTCGTCTACGGGCTCGCCACGGCGCTCGCGGCCGCGTCCACCTCGGTGGAGATGCTGCTCGCCCTGCGCTTCTTCATCGGGCTGGGGCTGGGCGCGGAGCTGCCCGTCGCGGCCACCCTGGTGAGCGAGTTCGCCCCCGCGCGCATCCGCGGTCGGCTCGTGGTGCTGCTCGAGGCCTTCTGGGCCGCGGGGTGGATCCTCGCCGCGCTGGTCGGCACCTTCGTCGTCTCGCGCTCGGCGGAGGGCTGGCGCTGGGCGCTGGGGGTGGGCGCCCTGCCCGCGCTCTACTCGGTGGTGGTGCGCCGCTCGCTTCCGGAGTCCGTGCGCTACCTCGAGCGGCGCGGGCGCCACGCCGAGGCGGAGGCCGTGGTGCGCAGGCTGGAGGCCTCGGCGGGGCAGGCCTCTCCAGAGGCCCGCAGCAGCGCGGCCCCCGTGGCCGAGCCGGCCGCGCCGGCCGTGGGGCTCGCGGCGCTGTGGCGCACCCCGTTCCGCCGGCGCACGCTGGCGCTCTGGCTCATCTGGTTCGGCATCAACTTCGCGTACTACGGCGCCTTCATCTGGCTGCCCACGCTGCTCGTCCAGCGCGGGTTCTCCATGGTGCGCTCCTTCGAGTTCACCCTGCTGATGACCCTGGCGCAGCTGCCGGGCTACGCGGTGGCGGCATGGCTCATCGAGCGCTGGGGGCGCCGCCCCACGCTCACCACCTTCCTCGTGGGCAGCGCCGGCTCCGCGCTGTTCTTCGCCGCCGCGCACACCGGGGCCACGCTGCTCGCCGCCGGCGTGCTCCTCTCCTTCTTCAACCTGGGGGCCTGGGGCGCGCTCTACGCGGCGACGCCCGAGGTGTACCCCACCGAGGTGCGCGCGACGGGCAGCGGCTGGGCGGCGGGCTTCGGGCGCATCGCCTCCATCCTCGCGCCCCTGTCGGTGCCTCCGCTGCTCGCGTGGGGCGGCGTCCCGGCCGCCTTCGGCAGCTTCGCGCTGCTCTTCGGCGTCGCGGTGGCGGGCACCCTGCTCCTGCCGGAGCTGCGGGGGAAGGAGCTGGTGGAGGGCGCGGCGCAGGACCCCTGAGGCCGCGGCGCCGCGAGCGCTGGCGGATGTCAGCCTGGCCGCCGAGGATGCGGCCCTGCATGGACACGCTCGGCGTCGCGCTCGGTCTCTTCGGTCTCCTCGCAGGCGCGCTGCTCGGCGCGGGCCTCGCGTTCCTGCTGCTGCGCCCGCGCGCGCTGCAGGCCGCGGCGCTCGAGCGGGCGCGCGCGGACGCCGAGCGCGCCACGGTGGCCGAGCGGCTGCGCGGGCGGGAGGCGGAGCTGCTCGAGGCGCGGCGCGCGCTGGACGCCGAGCGCCGGCGCGCGGAGGGACTCCAGGCGGAGGCCGGCAGGCTCGAGGTGCGCCTGAGCGCGGCCCTCTCCGCCCAGGCCGAGGAGCGGCGGGGGATGGAGGAGAAGCTGCAGCTGCTCACCCAGGCGCGCGCCGAGCTGCAGCAGGCCTTCCGCGCGCTCTCGGCGGACGCGCTGCAGAGCAACGCGCAGGCCTTCCTCGAGCTCGCCCAGGTGCAGCTCGCGCGCTTCAACGAGGGCGCGGCCGGCGAGCTCGGGCGGCGCCAGGAGGCCATCGAGGCGCTGGTGAAGCCGCTGCGCGAGAGCCTCGACAAGGTGGACCAGCACGTGGGGCAGCTGGAGACGGCGCGCGCCCAGGCCTACGGCAGCCTCGCCCAGCAGCTGCAGTCGCTCGCGCTGACCCAGGACGCGCTGCGCGCCGAGACGGCGAGCCTGGTGGGCGCGCTCAAGGCCCCCAACGCGCGCGGTCGCTGGGGGGAGATCCAGCTGCGGCGCGTGGTGGAGATGGCCGGGATGGTGGAGGCCTGCGACTTCGTGCAGCAGGAGCAGCGCACGGGCGAGCGCGGCGCGCTGCGGCCGGACCTGGTGGTGCGCCTGCCCGGCGGCAAGTGCGTCGTCGTGGACTCCAAGGCTCCGCTGCAGGCCTACCTGCAGGCGCTCGAGGCGAAGGAGGAGGGCGCGCGCGTGGCGAAGCTGCGCGAGCACGCGGGGCAGCTGCGCGCGCACCTCAAGCAGCTCGGGGACAAGGCCTACTGGGAGCAGTTCGAGGCCACGCCGGAGTTCGTGGTGATGTTCCTGCCCGGAGAGACCTTCTTCTCTGCTGCGCTGGAGCACGACCCCGGCCTCATCGAGGCCGGAGTGGACCGCCAGGTCATCCTCGCCACGCCCACCACGCTCATCGCGCTGCTGCGCGCGGTGGCGTACGGCTGGCGCCAGGAGCGCGTGGCGGAGAACGCGGCGGAGATCCGCGAGCTGGGCCGCGGCCTCTACGAGCGCGTGCGCACCCTGGCGCGCCACTTCAGCGAGCTGGGCCGCAGCCTCGACCGCTCGGTGGGCGCGTACAACGAGGCGGTGGGCTCGCTGGAGAGCCGGGTGCTGCCCGGCGCGCGGCGCTTCCGCGACCTGGGGGCCGCGGGGGGCGAGGAGCTGCCGGCGCTGCTGCCGGTGGACGCGGTGACCCGCCCCCTGCGCGCTCCCGAGCTCGAGCAGGCGCCGCTCCCGCTCGCGTCCCCGGGCCCGGAGGCGGTCCCACCGCCGTCGGGAATTCCTGCTCTCGGGCGTTAAGGCGGGATTGGGTTGTGAGGGGGCGCGCGGCCCGCTAGAGTGGCCGTCAGCGCTCGGGCTGGCCGGGAGGTCCGGAGCAGGTGCGCGACAGGGAGGCCCAGGGGGCTTCCCGCAGGGGGGACATGCAGATGCCACAGCCGCTGCCCAGCAGCACGCAGGACCCGGGTCACGAGCCTCGCGCGATGGGCCCGCGCGCCACCGAGGTGCGCGAGGGCGCCGAGCCCACGGACCGGGCGGGGGAGGTGCGGATGTGGTTCGCCCCCCGCAGCAGCACGAGCCGCTACCTGGACATCGTGCTCGCCCGCCGCAACCTGCTCCCCGCGCGCTAGGGGGCGCCCCTCACGCGCTCCGGGGCCGGGCTGCGCAGGGCCCGGGGCCGTCTTATCTTTGCGCGGTGATGCGCCGCGTCCTCATCGTCAGCCCCCACCCCCCCTCGCGGGTGCTGCTCGCGCGCATGCTCGCGGAGCCGGGGCTGGTGCTGCAGGCGGTGGCGGATGGGGACGAGGCCTTCGCGGCGATGGCCGTGCAGCTGCCCGCGCTCGTCATCGTGGACCTGCGGCGCCCCGGCGAGGACGACCCGCTCTTCCTCGGGCTGCTGCGCCGCCGCCAGCCGCGCCTGCCGGTCATCTCGCTGCTGCCCGGAAGGCTGCGCGTGACGGAGGGCGTGCAGGAGCGCGTCGAGGAGGTGGGCGCCTCCTCTCCCGACGAGCTGCGCCAGCTGCTCTCCGCGCTGCAGCAGGCGCTGCACGACGTGCTGTCCACCTCGCTGCTGCGCATCCTGCGCCCGCCGGTGGGCCAGGCCTGAGCGCCGGGCGCTCGCTGAAGGACATCCCCTCGCGCCGAAGCTGCCCGCGGCAGGACAGCCCCCTCGTCCTGCGGGAGCGCCCCGCTGCCGCAGCGCCCGCGCGCGCCGTAGACCCTCGCCTGGGTCCGGCGCTGCCCAGCGCACAGCGCCGGCCGGGAGACGTGCGCGGCGCGCGCCGCCCGGGCCTGCAGCGCTTCACGGCAGTGGGAGGGGACATGACGATGCGATGGGGAACGGTCGGACTGTGGGCCGCGGTGGCGCTGGGGCTCGCGGCGTGCGGCCCCACCTCGGGCGAGGGCTCGCCGGCGGAGGCCGCGGCGGACGCCGAGGTGGAGGCGGTGGGCAACCTGGAGGCGCTGCTCGCGACGGCGAGCGGCCACTGCGGGGCGGTGGACTTCGGGCCGGCGGCGAAGTCGCGGCGCCCGGACGCGCGGGTGCTCGCGCAGCTCAAGAGCTCCTCGCGCACGAAGAGCATCGACGTGGCCTTCCACGTCGTCACCTCCTCGAGCGGCGAGGGCAACGTGCCCGAGCGCCAGCTGGACGCGCAGATCCAGGTGCTCAACCAGGACTACGCGACCTTCGGCTTCAGCTTCCGCAAGGCGGTGGTGACGCGCACGGCGAACGACGCCTGGTTCAAGCTCAACGGCGGCAGCGGCGACGAGCGGCAGATGAAGAAGGCGCTCGCGACCGACCCGGCGCACACGCTCAACATCTACACGACGAACCTCTCCAAGGGGCTGCTCGGCTTCGCGTACTACCCGTGGAGCTTCGAGGAGACGAACTACATGCACGGCGTGGTCATCCTCTACAGCTCGCTGCCGGGCGGAAGCGCAGCGCCGTACAACCTCGGCCGCACGGCGACGCACGAGGTGGGGCACTACCTCGGACTCGCGCACACCTTCGAGGGCGGGTGCACCGGCGACGGCGACTTCTGCGACGACACGCCCGCGGAGGCCTCGCCCGCCTTCGGCTGCCCCGTGGGCCGCGACACCTGCCCGAGCCCCGGGCTGGACCCGACGAGCAACTACATGGACTACACGGACGACGCCTGCATGAACGAGTTCACGGGCGACCAGGCCGCGCGCATGGCCTGGGCCGTGTCCACGTACCGACCGAGCCTCTAGTCCGCAGGCCGATGCGCCCGCGTGCCGCGCGGGCGGGAGTGGAAAGAGTTTTCCCACTTCCGGTAGGGCGCTCCGGGGCGCCCCGCACGGCACGCTAATTATTTCCGCCAGGCGGGGGGCACCCGCACCCACCCGGAAGGGGTACATGCGCCAAGTGCCCGCCGCCGCAGGAGATTTCTTGACCGCGAGGGCGCGGCACGCCGCCTGCTAAGGCAGCGCCACGTCAGCACGCAGGACGGGCGGGACGGGGCAGGACGGGGCAGCACGGTGGTACGGGCGGGACGGGGTCGGGGCAGGACGGGGCGGTAGGGCAGGACGGGCGGGACGGGGTCGGGGCAGCACGGCAGGATGGGCGGGTCGGGCGGGGTGGCAGGACGGGGCAGTTCGGGAGTCTGGGCAGTACGGCAGGGCAGGGCAGTGGGGTCGGACGGGCGGGTCGGGGCAGCACGGCAGGACGGGGCGGTACGGCAACACGGGGCGGTACGGCATCACGGGGCAGCACGGCAGCACGGGGTAGGACGGGCGGGTCGGGGCGGTCGCAGGGCGGTACGGGGCAGCACGGGGAGCAGCGCAGGACGGGCGGGTCGGGGTCGGTCGCGGGCAGTACGGGGAGCGCGCAGCACGGGGCAGCACAGTGGTACGGGGCAGCACGGCAGCACGGGTCAGCACAGCGGTACGGGGCAGCACGGGCGGGACGGGGTCGGGCTGGGCTGAGCAGCACGGGGTGGCACGGGGAGTCGGGTCGTACGGGCGGGACGGGGTCGGGGCAGGACACGGCGGGCCGGGGGGACGGCCGTGAGCAGCACGGGGGAGGGGCAGTTCGCAGCACGCAGGACGGGCACGAGTCCCTGGGCAGGGCGCAGCACGGCCCTCCCAGGTCGAGCGGCCCGGGGGTGGAAGAGGGGGGGGGCCGGTCCTCAGCGCGGGACGTCCGAGCGCGAGGACCGGTTCACCTCAACCGGAGAGTTGCTGGGAGAGGAAGCGCAGCACCTGCGCCTCGGCCCAGAAGTCGGGGGCGTGCAGCTCGCCTCCCACGAAGCCCACGTGGCCTCCGCGCTCGGTCCTCAGGACGCGGAGGCGCGGGTTCTTCGCGGCGTCCTGCGGGATGCCGGGAGGAGGCACCATGGGATCGTCGCTCGCGCTGAGCAGCAGCGTGGGGCGCCGGATGGCGGCGAGGTGCGGGCCCGAGGAGGCGCGCGCGTAGTAGTCGCGCGCGCTGGTGAAGCCGTGCAGGGGCGCGGTGACGGCGTCGTCGAAAGCCACGAGCCCGCGCGCGCGCTCCATCGCCGCGACGTCGAAGGCGCCCGGAAAGCGCCGGGCCTTCTCGCGCGCCTTCTTCTTGAGCGTGCGCAGGAAGCGCTCGCGGTAGACGCGGTGGATGCCGCCGCCCGCGTCGATCCGCCGCGCGCAGGCCTCCAGGTCGTAGGGCACGCTCACCGCGGCGGCCGCGTCCACGGGCGCCGCGTCCCCGGTCTCCTCGAGCAGCCGGAGCAGCACGTTGCCCCCGAGCGAGAAGCCCACTGCGAAGAGGGGCCCCTGCACCTGGGCGCGCACGCGGCGCAGCACCTCGAGCGCATCCTCGGTGTCGCCCGAGTGGTAGGAGCGGGCGAGCCGGTTCGGCTCTCCGGAGCAGGAGCGGAAGTTGAGCGCAGTGGCGCCCCAGCCGAGCGCGTGCGCGCCGCGCACCACGGCCGCCACGTAGCCCGCGCGTGAGCTGCCCTCCAGCCCGTGCAGCACCACCACGTGCGGAGCGCCCGCGCGGCTGCCCTCGCAGTGGTCCAGGTCCACGAAGTCGCCGTCGTGGGTCTCGTAGCGCTCCCGGCGGCTCTCGGGCAGGTCCTTCGAGCGGAAGACCGAGGCGAAGATGGTCTGCGCGTGCGGGTTGCCCAGGAGGGGCGCGGGCACGAAGGGCGCGCTGGGCTCGAAGGCCGGCGGGAGCTCAGCGCCCACGCAGCGCCTCCACCCTGCGCGCAGCCGTGAGCGTGCGGCAGCCGCTCGCGCGCACCGCCTGCGCCTCCTCGGCGAGCCCGAACAGCGAGAGGTACTTGTGCACGCGCTCCTCCAGCGTGGGCGCCTCGATCATCCGGCACACCTGGTCCGCCGCGTAGTCGCGGCACACCTGGGGCCTGCGCTCGTACACCGTGCAGAGGTTGTCCTCGCCCAGGTGCGGGCAGCGCAGCCCCAGCGGCTTGTCCAGCGCGGCGATGTCCGGCGCGACGCAGCAGGCTCCGCAGCAGGTGCACTCCATCGCGCCCTCGCTCCTAGCCCCGCTCGCGGCGCACCGGCACGCGCTTGCCGCGCAGGGTGGCGCTCTTGAGCGCGTTGACCACGGCATCCGCCGCGTCGTCGGGGACCTCGACGAGCGAGTAGCCGTCTGCAATCTGGATGGCGCCGATGCGGCTGGAGGGCAGGCCCGCCTCGCCGGCGATGGCGCCCACCAGGTCCGCGGGGCGCATGCCCATCTTGCGCCCGGCGCCCACGAAGAGCTTCACCAGGTTCGTCTCGGGAGGGCCCTTGCGCCGCGGCGGGCCGGTGCGCTCGGCGCCGCCGTCCTCCGCGTCCGGGCGGGTGCCGCGCTCGGGGCGGCGGGGCCCGCGGCCCGGGTACTCGCCCACGCGCATGTTGCCCGTGCGCCGCTCGCCGCGCTCGGGCGCCGGTGCGGCGGTGGGGATGTCCTGCTCGTCCTCCTCCTTCGCGCCGTCCTGGGTCTGCTGGTGCAGCAGCTTCATCGCGGCGGCCGCCACGTCCAGCGCGCCGAACTCCGCGGAGAGGCTCTCCACCACGCCGCGGAAGGAGTCCAGCTCGCCGGCGATGAGCACCTCGTGCACGCTCGAGCGCAGGAGCTCGAGGCGGCGCGCGCGCAGGTCCGCCACGGTGGGCACGGTCGCGAGCTCGATGCGCTGGCCGGTGACGCGCTCGATGTTCTTGAGGAGGCGGCTCTCCTTGGGCTCCGCGAGCGTGATGGCCACGCCCTCACGGCCCGCGCGCCCCGTGCGCCCGATGCGGTGCACGTAGGCCTCGGGGGCGTTGGGCACGTCGTAGTTCACCACGTGGGTGAGCTTCTCGATGTCCAGGCCGCGCGCCGCCACGTCCGTGGCCACCAGCAGCTCCACGCCGTGCGCCTTGAACTGGCGCAGCACGCGGTCGCGCTGCTCCTGGCTCATGCCGCCGTGCAGCGCCTGGGCGCGCCAGCCGTGGGCGTTGAGGCTCACCGTGAGCTCGTCCACCTCGGTGCGGGTGCGGCAGAAGATGATGCAGCTGGTGGGCGCCTCCACGTCCAGCACGCGGCTGAGGGTGGCGGCCTTGTAGGCGCGCGGCACGATGTACGCCGTCTGGCGCACGCGGGGCATGGCGCCCGCCGCGAGCTTCTCCTTGGCGATCTTCACGCGCACCGGGTCCTTCAGGTGGCGCTCGGCGATGCCCACGATGCGCGGCGGCAGGGTGGCGCTGAAGAGAGCGGTCTGGCGGTCGGAGGGGGTCGCGTCGAGCAGCGTCTCGAGGTCCTCGGCGAAGCCCATGTCGAGCATCTCGTCCGCCTCGTCGAGCACCACCGTCTTCACCTTGTCCAGCTTGAGCGTCTTGCGCCCCAGGTGATCGATGGCGCGGCCCGGGGTGGCCACCACCACGTCGATGCCGCGCTTGAGCGCGCGCAGCTGCTGGCCGATGTCCTGGCCGCCGTAGAGCGGCAGGCAGCGGATGCCCAGCGCCTGGCCGTAGCGGTGCACCGCCTCGGCCACCTGCATCGCGAGCTCGCGGGTGGGTACCAGCACCAGCGCGCTGGCGCTGAAGGGCTCGGCGGCGCCCGGCACGATGCGCTGGAGCATCGGCAGCGCGAAGGCGGCCGTCTTGCCGGTGCCGGTGGCGGCGATGCCCAGCAGGTCGCGCCCCTGCAGCAGCGAGGGGATGCTCGCGCTCTGGATGGGAGTGGCCTCCTCGTAGCCCAGGGCGCTGAGCGCCGACAGGAGGGGCGGGAGAATGCCGAGGGCGTCGAAGCCGACGCCGGGGGTGGGGGATGACGGAGTGCCGTTGCTCAAGGTTCCTCCTTCTAACACCGGGTCCCTTCCGTCAAGGCGGCCCATCTGGAGGGCTTCGGGTCAGGGGGCCCGGTCTACCTTCGTCACCTCGCCCAGGTTTGTCACGGTGAGCCGCACGCGATCGCCCATCCGCCAACGCCCGAACTCGGCCTCGCCGTGGGGCTCGAGCAGGTGGGTGTGCGGGCCCTTCTTGCCCTCGTAGCGCACGCTGACCTGGTAGCCCTCCTCGCGGCGCAGCCGGTCCAGGGGGCCCGCCGCGAGCTCCGGCCAGCGGGGCGCGTCTGCATGGCCGCTCAGCGTGCGCGTGTCCGAGGGCGCCCAGGCGAAGGTGTCGTAGGTGCACTGGCGCCCGTAGACGGGCTCCTCGCGGTAGCGGGTGCGGTCGCGGCAGTCCTCGTAGGACTCGCTGCAGTACTTCGTCACGTCCTGGCAGGTCTCCTCGGCGAAGCCGTTGCCCTTGTCGCGGCGGGTGCAGCGCTCCTCGGAGCCGCAGGCCACCTTGCGGCTGCGGGTGCTGCACACGCGCTCGGTGCCGTCCGCCACCCGGCGGGTGCCGCGCTGGCGGCGCACGCAGTCGCGCACGTTCGCCACGCCTGCCACCTCGCCTGCCCCCTGCACCGGCATGCGCGGGGCCTGGCGGCGCAGCGCGTCCTCCCAGTCCTGGCGCTGCACGGGGCGGAAGGTCTCGCGGCGCACCGTGCGCGTCCAGGTGAGGTCCGCCACCTCGCCGCGCACCTCGTGCGTCTGGCCGCCCCACCAGCGGTAGACGCCGAAGCCCGCGAGCAGGAGCAGCAGCACCGGGAGGCACCCGGCGCGGCGCTTCTTCGGGGGCGCGGTGGCGACGGGCTCGGGCTGGGGCGGCGGGGAGGGCGCCCGCGCGCGGCGGCGCTCTGCCGGGTCCTCGGGGCGCTCGGCGTTGCAGCCGCGGCAGCGCGGCGCGTCCCCGCGGTTGGAGGCCTGGCAGTAGGGGCAGAACCAGTCCTCGCCGGCGCCGGCGAGCTCGCGCGCCGAGGCGTCCTGCACCCCCTCGCGCAGGCTCTTGCCGGTGGCGGGGTCCACCGCGCCGAAGTCGAAGTCGGACTCGCCGCCCGTCTCCTCGCGCGGGTTGCCGCAGGTGGGGCACTTCTTGTGGCGCCCGAGGATGCCCTGCGTGTCGCAGGAGGTGCAGCGCCAGGTGCCCTCGATGATGCGCGTGCGCGTGCCCATGCGGCGCTAGACCCAGAGCGCGCGGGGGAAGGGGACCTGCTGCACGGGGGGAAGCCCCGGGCGCAGCGGGCGCAGCATGGGCAGCGAGTCCTCGCGGGCTTCGCGCCGCGCGCCGGACACGCCCTCGACGCGCGCCGCCGTGCCCGGCTCCTCCCAGAGCACCACGCGCGCGAGGCCCACCTCGTGCGCCACCCGCTGCGCCGCGCCCAGCAGCGCGTGGGCCTGCGCGGGCTCTCGCGCATCGAGCATCAGCACCACCAGCTGGTTGCTCTTGGACACCATCGCCCAGAGCGCCGAGGCGTCCCCCACGCGCGCCCCGCAGGCCCGGGGCCGCGCGCGCGCGTGCAGCTGGGCGTAGATGCGCTCGCGCTCGAGGTGCCAGTCCACCTGCGCCGCGCTGGGCCAGAGGAAGAAGGGCGCGTCCGGGCGGCGCATGCGCGCGAGCACCGCGGGCGCCTCCGCCTCCTGGACGAGCGCGTCCACGCCCTCCCCGGCGCGGCCCGGAGCGGGGGGCAGCACCCAGTCGAAGGCGTCCTGGGCCCGGTAGCCGGAGCGCTCGTAGAGCGGGGTCCCCACGTCCGAGAAGAGCACCACCGCGTGGCCGCGCGGGCTCCGGCCCTCGAGGTGCGCGGCCACGAGGTCCATGAGGCGCGTGGCGTAGCCGCGGCCGCGCAGCCGCTCCTCGGTGTACACGCTCGCGATGGACCAGCTGTCGCCCGCTTCCAGCGCGCCTCCGGCCCCGCGCAGGAAGGAGTCGTTGTGGAAGGTCTCGCAGGAGGCGAGCACCTCGCCTGCGCCCCCGGCCCCGGTGGTGAGCAGCCAGGTCTGCATCCCGCGCGCCGTCCAGGGGTGGGCCCGCAGGCGCAGCTCGCGGGCGCAGAAGTCCGGGACGCTGAGCGTCTGGCCCCAGGCGGCGTGGGTGAGCCGGTCGCGCTGCTGCTTCTGGGCCTCGGTGGCGAGCGAGAGGTGCATGGCGAGGCGGGAGGTTAGCGCGCATCAGCGCAGCTGGGGGCGGCGCGAGCGGGTCCCCTTGCCAGGGGGCGCCGGGCGTGAGAGGGGGGCCGCCAGGATTCAACGGGGGAACGACAACGCATGAGGCTCTCCGATACCCACGCCCACCTCGCGCGGGAGCTGTTCGCGGCCTACGGCGCCGCGGACGTCGCGCGCCTCGAGCGGCTCATCGCCGAGGACGCCGTCTGGGAGGTGCCCGGGCGCAGCCAGCTCGCGGGCCGCCACCGGGGCCGGGCCGCGGTGCTCGACTACTTCGCGCGCCTCAAGACCCTGGGGAACTTCCAGGCCACGGTGCTGGACGTGCTGGGCAGCGACGCGGGCGCCGTGGTCATCGCGCGCTCGCGCGGCACCTTCGCCGAGCGCCAGTACGCCGGCGACTACTGCCTCTCGCTCACCTTCCGCGGCGGGCTGGTGCGCCGCGCGCAGCTCTTCCTCGAGGACACCTACGCCTTCGACGCCCTCTTCGGGGGCTAGGGCGCGCCAGGGAAGTGCAGGTAGCGAACAGCTCGGCGGGGGCTGGGCGGGCCCACCCATGGGAAGGGTGGGGTGGGAGTTGAAAACGGGGCGGGCCGCGGGCAGCGTGGCGCCCTTTTTTCCCGGGCGCACCTCCGCGCCCCCTCCCCGAGGACCCATGCTCCACACCGCCCTCCTTGTCGCCGCCGCGCTCCAGGCGCAGGCCCCTGCTGCCTCCACCTCGAAGGCCGCGGCCACCCCCGCCGCCGACGCCTCCGCCGAGGCCGCGCGCGCCGCCGCCTCCGCCGCCGAGCGTGCCGCGGCCGCCGCCGAGAGCTCCGCCGCCTCGAGCGCGCGCCTCGCCGAGGCCGCCGAGAAGCTCGCCGCCTCGGTCGAGGCGCAGCGCGCGGCCGGTGCTGCCGCCGCCCCGGCGCCCGCCCAGGGCTCTCCGGCCGCGGAGGCGACGGTGCCCGCGGTGAAGCCGAGCCCGTGGAAGGGCACGGTGGGCATCGGGCTCATCTCGCTCACCGGCAACTCCTCCACGCTCACCTTCAACAGCCTCGCGAGCGGCGAGTACAAGACGGAGCACTACATCGCCAGCGCCAAGGCCTACGGCGTGTACGGCCAGAGCCGGCTGCCGGAGCAGGCGGGGAGCACGGGGGACACCCAGACGGTGGCGCTCGCGGCCGGCGCGCAGCTGCGCGGCGACCGGCGCTTCACCCAGGTGGTGAGCGGCTACGTGCTGGTCGGCGCCGAGACGGACCACGTGAAGAGCGTGGAGGCGCGCGGCTTCGGCGAGGCGGGTACCGGCATCCTCTGGTGGGACGAGACCCGCGAGGGGGGCGGGGCGAGCGCGCTGCGCACGGACCTCGCGTTCCGCGTCGCGCGCGAGACCCGCTTCCAGTACTACCCCACCCGCCAGCACCTGGACGGGGTGACGCTGGGAGCGCCGCGCCTGGGCATCGCGTTCCGCTACGCGCTGAGCGAGCGGGTGGCCTTCCGCGAGGAGGCGGAGATCCTGCCCAACGTCATCGGTGATGCGCGCGTGCTGGCCAACAGCACCTCGAAGCTCTCCGCGGGCCTCACCGACTCGCTCGCGCTCACCGCGAGCCTGCTCGTGCAGCACGACAGCAAGCCGGCCGTGGGCAAGCGCCCCACGGACACCGCGCTGAGCGTGGGCGTGGAGCTGGGGCTCTAGGCCTCACCGGGCGGCGGCCCTGGCGGGCAGGGCGGCGGCGCTGCTCCGCCCGGGGCCTCCCCAAAAGCCGACGGCGCCGGGACCTGCCCCGGGAAGGGGACGGTCCGCGGCGCCGCGGCGTGCTGCACGGGTGGCGCGGGAGGCTCAGTGCCCCTGCGCGGGCTCCTGCTCCTCCTTGGGATGCGTGGAGCTGCCCGCCTTCTCGTTCTGCTGGTTCCCCTCGGGGAACTGGGCCTTGAGGAAGTCCTCGGTCACCGGCATGTCGCTCAGGCGCGAGCCCTGCGCGTTCTGCAGGGGGAAGCGCGTGGCGCTGTCGGTCAGGGCCATGGTCATCAGCAGCACGACGAAGAGCACGGACACGCCGATGATGAGGCGGTTGGCGCCCTGGTGCTCGGCGAGGTGCATGAAGTACAGCGCCACCAGCGTGCCCTTCACCGTGGCGATGAGCAGCGCCAGGGCGAGGCCGAAGTTGGGCAGGTGCATGCGGCCGGTGAGCACCGTGACCACGGTGAGGACCATCAGCACCACCCAGATGATCACGTACTTCGCGGGGCCGCTGTGGGCCTCGTGGTGCATCTCGCGGGACTCCCGCTTGGACTCGTTTGCGATCGCCATGGTCAGCGCCTCAGATGAGGTACAGCATCGGGAAGAGGAAGATCCACACCAGGTCCACGAGGTGCCAGTACATGCTGCCCAGCTCCACGGCGGTGAAATTGGCGTAGTTGAAGTGGTTCTTCATCGACCGCGACATCACCCAGGCCAGGATCCCCATGCCGATGATGACGTGGAAGGCGTGCAGGCCGGTGGAGAGGAAGTAGACGGTGAAGTACAGGGTGATGCCCGGCACCTGGATGCCGGCGAAGTGGTAGTACTTGCCCGGCAGCGTGCCCTGCTCGAACTTGTGGTGGTACTCGAAGCCCTTGATCACGAGGAAGCCGAGCGCCATCAGGAGGGTGAGCGCGATCATCAGCGTCACCATCTTGTTCTTGCTCGCCTTGGCGTAGTGCACCGCCATCGCGGCGGTGAACGACGAGGTGATCAGCACGATGGTGTTCACCGTGCCCAGGAACAGGTCCAGGTGGCGGCTGCCCTCGGCGAACGCCTCCGGGAAGTTGAAGCGGTAGAACCCGTAGCAGACGAAGAGGCCCGCGAAGAGCAGGATCTCGGTGCTGAGGAACAGCCACATGCCCAGGCGTGCAGCGTGGTTCTGCACGTCCAGCGTGGCGAAGTGCGCCGCGAACTTGGGCGCCTGGGTTCCCTCGGGGACGGACACGACGGGAGCGCTAGACTGCATCGGGGGCCTCGGCCTTCTTGGGGTCGACGTAGAAGTGGGGCTCCTCCGGGTACACCGGCTGCGGGCCCACGAAGTTGTGCGTGGGAGGCGGGCTCGCGGTCATCCACTCGTAGCCCTTGCTGTTCCAGGGGTTCGCGGCGGCCCGCTTGCCGGCCACGAGCGAGTGGATGAGGTAGATGGCCACGATCACCAGGCCCAGCGCGAGCACGGTGGCCCCCGCGGTGCTGGCCACGTGCAGCGCCTGGAAGCGCGCCGGGTACTCGTAGTAGCGGCGCGGCATGCCGGAGTTGCCCAGCAGGAACTGGGGGATGAAGGTGAAGTTGAAGCCCAGGATGATCAGGGCCGCGGACACCAGGCCCCACCCGTCGTGGTAGGTCTTCCCGAACATCTTGGGGAACCAGTAGTGCAGCGCGGCGAGGAAGCCCATCACCGTGCCGCCCACCATGATGAAGTGGAAGTGCGCCACGACGAAGTAGGTGTCGTGCCAGCTCACGTCCAGGCTCATCGTCGCCACCGCGATGCCGGTCATGCCGCCGAACACGGTGAAGTAGATGAAGCCGCAGAAGTAGGCGAAGGGGGTCTTGAAGTCGACCGCGCCGCGGTAGACCGTGCCCACCCAGTTGAACACCTTGATGGCGGTGAACACGCCCACCAGCATGGACAGCACGCTGAAGATGGCGCCGTCGAAGGTGCTCTGGCCGCTCACGAACATGTGGTGGCCCCAGGCGAAGAAGCCCACGAACGCGATGCCGATGGAGGAGTAGGCGACCGCGCGGTAGCCGAAGATGTTCTTGCGGCTGAAGGCGCTCACGATCTCGGACATCACGCCGAAGGTCGGCAGCACCATGATGTACACGGCCGGGTGGCTGTAGAACCAGAACAGGTGCTGGAAGAGCACCGGGTCGCCGCCGCGCGCCGGGTCGAACATGCCGAAGTTGAAGACGTTCTCACCGATGACCAGCAGCAGCAGCAGGCCGATGACCGGGGTCGCGAGCACCTGGATGATGCTGGTGGCGTAGATGGCCCACACGAACAGCGGCAGCTTGAACCAGGTGATGCCCGGCGCGCGCATGGTGTGCACCGTCACGATGAAGTTCAGGCCCGTGACGATGGAGCTGAAGCCCGTGATGAACACGCCGAAGAGGATGGGCGCGAGCGTGGTGGTCGTCTGGGTGCTGTAGGGCGTGTAGAAGGTCCAGCCCGTGTCCGCGCCGCCGTGCAGCATGCCCCAGATGGCGAGCGAGGCGCCGGTGAGGAAGATGTAGAGGCTGAGCAGGTTGAGGCGCGGGAAGGCCACGTCCTTGGCGCCCACCATGAGCGGCAGCATGAAGTTGCCGAACACGGCGGGAATCGCCGGGATCATGAACAGGAACACCATCACCACGCCGTGCAGCGTGAAGGCGCGGTTGTACGCCATGGCGTCCATGATGGTGGGGCCGGGCGTGAGCAGCTCGATGCGCACGAGCAGCGCGTAGATGCCGCCGACCAAGAAGAAGAGCAGCACGAAGAACAGGAACATCACCCCGATGCGCTTGTGGTCCACCGTCAGCAGCCACGACTTGATCGTGGTGCCGTCGGTCAGATAGCTCGGGTGGGCGTGCTCGCCGTGCGCATCGCCATGCGCACCTTCGTGCGCGGCGACCGCCTCGGGACTGGTGCTGCCGGTGACGGGAAGGCTCATGAGAAGGTCCCTCGGGAAGTCCTTGGGGCGCGCCCTTACTGCTCGGCGCGCAGGGTCTTGATGTACTCGACGATGGCGGCGCTCTCGGCGCCGTGCAGCTTGCCCTGGTAGCTCGGCATCACGTTGCCGAAGCCCGTGACGATGTGCGCACCGGGGTCCATCATCGACTGGGTGATGTAGGCCTCGTCCACGTGCACCTTCTGGCCGCCCTCGAGGCTCTCCTCGCGGTCATAGAGGCCGCGGAAGGTGGGCCCGATGTGGGGCGTGCCGTCCACGCTGTGGCACTTGAGGCAGCCCTGGCTGCCGACCAGCGCCTGGCCCTGCTCGGCCATGCGCGCGGGCGGGTCCACCAGGCTCACGTCCGCCAGCGCGTCCTGGCGGTTCTGCAGGCTGCCCTTGCGCTGCTCCTTCACCCAGGTGTCGAAGTCCTCGGGGGCGAGCACCACCACCTCCGCGAGCATCTTCGAGTGGGACAGGCCGCAGTACTCCGTGCAGAACACCTGGTAGGTGCCCGGCTTGGTGGCGTTGAACCACACCTGGGTGTAGCGGCCCGGCAGCACGTCCTTCTTGATGCGGAACGCCGGCACGAAGAAGGAGTGGATGACGTCGCGGCTGGTCATCAGCAGGCGCACGTCGCGGTTGGCGGGAACGTGCAGGACGTTCACGCCGTTGGGGCCCTCCGGGTAGGAGAACTTCCACATCCACTGCTTGCCCATGACGTAGACGTCCATCGCGTCCTTGGGCGGCTGGGTCATGTGCACGTAGTCGCGCAGGCCGATGGCGAACCAGGTGAGGAAGAACACCAGGGGCACGCTGATGAAGAGCGCCTCGGTCTTGAGGCTCGGCACCACGTAGTCCGTGTGCTGGTGGTCCTCGCGCCGGCGGTAGCGGAAGAAGAAGAAGATCGCGGCGGTGCCCACGCCGATCGACATGAGCATGGTCACGCCGACGACGAAGAAGTGCAGCGAGTCCACCTTCTCGGCGAACGTGGAGGCCTGCTCCGGGAGGAACAGGAGGTTGTGGAGGAAATCGTTCATACCGCCGTGCCTTTCTTCAGCTCGCGCCTCCAGAGGACCACGAGCATCGCGGAGAGGGCTCCGAAGACCGCGAGCGCGCCCAGCCGGAGAAATCCGAAGATGTAGAAGCCATACCGCCGCGAGGCGGCGTCATACTTGAAGCAGGACAGGATGATGCGCTCGAGGCTGAGGCCCACCTTGTTCTGCCGGGCCTCCACCAGCGCGAGCCCGACGTCCTGGGTGCGGAAGGAGGTGCCGTAGAGGTAGCGGGACACGGTGCCCGTGGGGCTGAGCACCTGGACCACCGCGGGGTGGGCGTACTGCTTCGTCGCCTCGTCGTACGTGTACTTGAAACCGACGCTGTCCGCGAGCGCGCGGATGTTCTGCTCGGTGCCGGTGAGGAAGCGCCAGTCCGCGTCCAGGGGCTTGCCCATGCTCTGCAGGTAGCGGCCGCGGCGCTCCTGGCTCTCGGCCGGGGTGTCCTTGGGGTCGATGCTGACGGTGAGGACGCTGTAGTCCTGGCCCAGCTTGAGGCCCAGCTCCTTCATGGCCCGCACCTGGTCGTTGACGACCAGGTTGCAGAGCATCTTGCAGCGGTAGAACACCAGCGTGAGCAGCACGGGCTTGCCCGGCTGCAGCCAGCTTGCGAAGGGACCCTCGCGGCCGGTGTCGTCCGTGAAGCGGGCCTGCAGCGCCACGGGCTCCCCGAGCTTCTCCACCACGTCCACCCCCTGCAGCGGAGGCGGCTCGCCGCTCTGGGCCCGGCGGATGACGTCATCCGACTCGAACTTGCCCGGCAGCGCGTGCGCGGGCGCCGTGGCGGCGAGCGCCAGCAGGGCCAGGACGGCAGCGAGGTTCGAGAGGGGGGAGCGCATGGGGGGCCTGCAGCGGGAAGGGGGAGGGCGAGGGGGTGGAGCGCGTCAGTAGGGGTTGCGCTTGCTCTGCGGAGGCGGGGCCGGGGGCGTGGAGGGCGGCGACTGCACCGCGGGCACCGGGGGGATGCCCTTGGCGGCGATGACCGAGTCCATGGCCTGGTCGATGGGCATGTGCACCACCTGGCCGGGCTTCTCGCCCCAGCCGTTCTTCAGCGCCAGCTGCTGGGCGCTGATCTTGGTGAGCGCGTGGCTGTCGACGTCGAACAGGCGCTGGTTCACGATGCCGATCTCGTACTGCCCGATGGCGGCCGGAGTGGGGGCGGGGCCGTCCGGCTGCGCCTCCTTCTCCGCGTGGGTGAGGATGCCGTAGGCGCCCAGCCCACCGATGCCGAAGAGCACCAGCGAGCCGATGCCCACCGCGAGCACCTTGCCCATGCTGAAGTGGTCCTCTTCCGCGGCCACCCCGTGCGCACCGGTGACGATGCGCGACTCGAGCTCACTCTGGGTCTTCTTCATGGCTGCACGTACCTCAGCGAGTCAGCGATGTAGGGGTCCTTCACCGGCAGGCTGTACTGGCCGCGGAAGCGGAAGAGGCCGTAGGCCACCGAGAGGCCGCCCACGCCCGCGAACGCCGTGACGAGCGTGAAGTGGAAGGTGGGGCTGCCCGCGCTGTAGGCCGGCCAGACGAGCCAGTACAGGTCGATGAAGTGGATGACCAGGATGTAGGTGGCGATGACCGCGAGCGGCCGGGGCTGCAGCTTGATGTCGCGGCTGAGCAGCACGAAGAAGGGGATGACGAAGTGCCCGAAGAACAGGGCGATCGACATCGGGCGCCAGCCGCCGAAGATGCGCACCGAGTACCAGGCGGCCTCCTCGGGGAGGTTCGCGATCCACACGAGCAGCGCCTGGCTGAAGCCGATGTAGGCCCAGAAGGCGACGAACGCGAGCAGGAACTTGCCCAGGTTGTGCAGGTGGTGCGTCGTCACCAGGTTGCCGTACAGGTTGTCCCCGCGCGCGTTCACGGTGGCGATGGTCAGCACCGCGAATGCGGCCAGGAAGCTGCCGGCGAAGTAATACGCGCCGTAGATGGTGGACTGCCAGAGCGGCGTGAGGCTCATCAGCCAGTCGAAGCCAGCAAAAGTAATGGTGAGCCCAAGGAAGGGGAGGCTGCCCGGACCCAGGCGGCGCGCCTTGTTGGTGAGCTCGAGCTCACCGGTCTCGTCCTGGCGGGTGCTCCAGCCGAAGAGCCGGTTGCTCACGAAGATCCAGACGAGGAAGTAGATGACCTGGCGCGCGATGAAGAACGGCATGTTCAGGTAGCCGTGCTGCTTGTGCGCGAGCTGGTGCAGCTCTTCCGCGTTGTAGGTGTCCGGCGTGGTGTGCCAGGGGTACAGGTACTTCATGCCCACGAAGATGATGGGCAGGATGAGCACCGCGAACACACCCACGCTCACGCCCTGGGTCTCCAGCGCGCGGCGCACCACCGTGGGCCACTTGGCCTTCGCGGTGTGGAAGATGCAGAGCAGGATGATGGACGCCACCGCGATGCCGCACCAGTAGGCGAACGCGAGGAGGTAGCTGAACATGGTGGCCTGCGGGTTCATGAAGAACCCCACGGCCGTGAGCAGCAGGCCCGCCAGGCCGATCACGCCCGAGACGAGCATGGCCTTGGAGCCGCCGGTGAAGCGCTCGATGGAAATCATCGGTTCTCCTGAGGGGGGGGCTGCGCGCCGGGGGCAGAGGGGCCGCTCTTGCGGGCGGTCTGCAGCGCGCGGACGTAGGCGACGATGGCCCAGCGGTCCTGGACGTCGATCTCACCGGAGAAGCTGGGCATCACGCCGTAGCCCTCGGTGATGGCGGCGAAGAAGTGGCCGTTCGGCTTGTTCTGCAGCTCGAGCAGGCTGGGCGGCAGGCGCAGCGCCATGTTCTCGGCGACCACGCTGTTGCCGTCACCGAGCACGCCGTGGCACTGGGCGCACACGATGTTGTAGCGCTTCTGGCCGCGGGCGAGCACCGCCTGGTTCAGCTCGATGGGCATGTCCACCACGAACTGGCCGTTCATGCGGCCGGTGGTGAGCGCGGGGTTGCCCACCGGGCGCTGGCGCGGAACCGTGTGGTCCGGCGGCAGGCGCATGGCGCGGCCGTCGGCGAAGAACTCGGACTCCTCGTAGTAGCTGTAGCGCGGCTGCGACTCCATGCGCTGCAGGAAGTCCGAGGAGATGTCACAGCCGGCGAGCGCGAGCGCCGCGACTGGCAGGAGGAGCCGCCTCATTCCTTCTCTCCGGTGACGACGGACACCTGGGTCGCGCCCAGGGCCGTGAGCTGGTTCATCACCTCGGTGGCGTCCGTGCCGGTCGCGTGCCCCACGCTCAGCCAGTAGCCGTGCGTGGAGGCGCTGCGGAAGGCCTCGTTCTCGAACACCGGGTGGTAGGGCTGCGGGAGGCGCGACAGGCCGAAGAGCCCGAACACGATGCTCAGGGCGCTGATGAGCACCGTGAGCTCGAACATGATGGGGAACCACGAGGGCAGGCTGAACAGCGGACGGCCACCCACGTTGATGGGGTAGTCGAAGGTGTTCATGTACGTCTGCATGGCGAAGGCCGTGATGAGGCCGGTCATCGCGCCGGTGAGCGCGATGAGCGGGACCTTGGAGCGCGGCAGGCCGAGGGCCTCCGAGCCACCGTGCAGCGGGTAGGGCGAGTAGGTGTCGAGGTTCGTGTACCCCTTGAGGCGCACCGTGTTGGTGGCCTCCACCAGGGCGGTGGGGGTGGGGAACTCGGCGAGCACCCAGCTATCGAGGACCTTGGCTTCCATGGGCTTAGTGCGCTCCCTCGGTGTGAGCGTGGCCGTGAGCGTGGCCACCGCCGTGCGCGGCGTGCTCGGCGTGGTGGCGCAGCTCGAGCTGCAGCTCCTTCACCTCGCTGATGGCCACGGCCGGGACGAACTTGAGGAACAGCAGGAACAGGGTGCCGAACAGGCCCAGGGTACCGATGTAGATGGACCAGTCCACCCAGGTGGGCGCGTACACGTCCCAGCTGGAGGGCAGGAAGTCCTGGCTCAGCGAGGTGACGATGATGATGAAGCGCTCGCACCACATGCCGATGTTCACCACGATGCTGGCCACCCACATGATGGGGATGGACTGGCGGCACTTGCGGAACCAGAAGATGTTCGGCGTGACCACGTTGCAGGTGATCATCAGCCAGTACACCGGCGCGTAGGGACCCGTGGCGCGGTTCACGTAGAAGGTCCACATCTCGTACTCGTTGCCGGAGTACCAGGCGATGAAGTGCTCCATCATGTAGCCGTAGGACACGAGCAGGCCGGTCGCGAGGATGACCTTGTTCATGTTCTCGAGGTGGCGGTCCGTGATGACGTCGCGCAGGCCGAGGTACTTGCGCGCGGGCACCATCAGCGTCACCACCATGGCGAAGCCGCTGAACACGGCGCCGGCCACGAAGTAGGGCGGGAAGATGGTGGCGTGCCAGCCGGGGATGAGGCTGGTGGCGAAGTCGAAGGACACGATCGTGTGCACGCTGAGCACCAGCGGGGTGCTGAGGCCCGCGAGCAGCAGGTACGCGATCTTGTAGTTGTGCCAGTGCCGCCCGCTGCCGCGCCAGCCGAGGCTGAACATGCCGTACACGGTGCGCGCGACCTTGCTCTTGGACGAGTCACGCAGCGCGGCGAGGTCCGGGATGAGGCCCACGTACCAGAACAGGGCGCTCACGGTGATGTACGTGGACACCGCGAACACGTCCCACACCAGGGGGCTGCGGAACTGCGGCCAGGCGCCCAGGGTGGAGGGGTAGGGGAAGAGCCAGAACGCGAACCAGGGGCGGCCCGTGTGCAGCAGCGGGAAGAGGCCCGCGCACATGACCGCGAACAGGGTCATGGCCTCCGCGAAGCGGTTGATGGAGGTGCGCCACTTCTGCTGGAAGAGCAGGAGGATGGCGCTGATGAGGGTACCGGCGTGGCCGATACCCACCCACCACACGAAGTTGATGATGCCGAAGCCCCAGCCCACCGGCTGGTTGTTGCCCCACACGCCGATGCCGCGGGCGAGCGTGTACGTCACGCCGACCACGAGCAGACCGAGCAGGGTGAGGGTGCAGCCCATCAACATGAACCAGCCCTTGCCGGGCTTGCGCCAGACGTGGTCGAGCAGGGTCTCGTTGAGGGTGGCGTCGTCGTGGTGCGGCGCCACCAGGTGGCGCGGCTCCAGCGGGTCGACCGCGTAGGGGACGGTAGCGATCTCGGCCATGACTCAGTGGCCTCCTTCGTGCTCAGCCTGGGGAGCCTCGGCGACGAGGTCCGGGTGGGGATTGCGGACGCGGACCAGGTGGCTGGTGCGCGGGCGGGTGCCGAGCTCGTGCAGCAGCTTGTAGGCACGCGGGTCCTCGTGCAGCGCCGCCACGGCCCAGGGCTTCTCGCCCTTGGGGACCTGCAGCGTGCCGAACACGATGGCCTGGGTGGGGCAGGTCTGCTGGCAGGCGGTCTTGAGCTCCGCCTCGCGGATGCTGCGCTTCTCGATGCGCGAGTTGATGCGGGTGCGCTCGATGCGCTGCACGCAGTACGTGCACTTCTCCATCACGCCGCGCGCGCGCACCGTGACGTCCGGGTTCATCAGCATCTTCTCCGGCGCGGTCTTGCCGCCGGTGAAGTGCAGGTAGTTGAAGCGGCGGACCTTGTAGGGGCAGTTGTTCGAGCAGTAGCGGGTGCCGACGCAGCGGTTGTACACCATCTCGTTGAGGCCCTCGTCCGAGTGGACGGTGGCGTTCACGGGGCACACGTACTCGCAGGGCGCCTTCTCGCAGTGCACGCACATCACCGGCTGCATCACCATCTCCGGGTCGCGCTCGTCACCGGAGAAGTAGCGGTCGATGCGCAGCCAGGCCATCTCGCGGCCCTTGCCCACCTGCTCCTTGCCCACGACCGGGATGTTGTTCTCGGCCTGGCAGGCGACGACGCACGCGGCGCAGCCGGTGCAGCGGGCCAGGTCGATGGCCATGCCCCACTTGTAGCCCTCGTAGGGGTAGTCCGCGAGCAGGTTCACCTGCTCGCCGCGCACGCGCTCGAGGACCTTGGGCTCCTTCTTGAACTCGTCGTAGCTCATGTCGAGCGCGAGCGGGCGGCCCTCCATGCGCCAGTGGATCTGGGTGAGCGAGAACTTGTAGCTCTTGCGCACCTTGGTCACGGTGGCGCCGCCGTCGAACCAGGGGGCGTCCGTGCGGCGCAGCAGGTTGGCGTTGACGCCCACGCCCTGCGCCACGGTCTCGTGCAGGCCGGTGCGGCCGTAGCCGATGGCGAGCGTGAGGGTGTCGTCCGCGTGGCCGGGCACGATCCACACGGGGGCCTCGAGGCTGCGGCCGCCGTACTGGATGGTGACCACGTCGCCGGCCTCGAGGTTCTTCGCGCCCGCGGTGGCCGGGCTGAGCAGCGCGGCGTTGTCCCAGGTCATCTTGGTGACCGGGTGCGCGAGCTCCTGCAGCCAGGCGTTGTTGGCGAAGCGGCCGTCGTAGACCTTGTAGTCGGGGACGAAGTTGATCTCGAGCTCGCCCCCGGCCGGCTGCTGGTAGGCGGCGAGCGCCTGGGCGGCGCGGCCGTAGTCCGGGGTCACCTGCACGGCCTGGGCGGCGGAGCGGGGCACGAAGCCCTCGCCCACCCAGGTCTCCCACGCGGTCTCGAAGTCACCGGCGCCCGCCTGGGTGCGCCAGTAGTCGCGCAGCAGGGCGTAGCTGCTGGGCAGCGCGCCGTTCGGGTTGTTGCCGAGGAACAGCGCGAGCAGCTCGCTCTCGGAGACGCCGTTGTAGAGCGGCTGGATGAGCGGCTGGCCGAGGGTGACGGTGCCGTCGATGGAGCGGCCGTCCGCCCAGGTCTCCATGGGGTGCGCGGCCGGGACGAACCAGTCCGCGTGGGCGCTGGTCTCGTCCTCGTGCATGCTGGTGTAGAGCACGCGCAGGTTGCCGCGGTTCGCGTTCTTCGTCGCGTCCAGCAGCTCGGCGAGGCCCGCGTCCGCGGGGGCCGCGTACACGGGGTTCCAGGCGGTGATGACCAGGGTGTCCGCGGCGCCGCTCTTGAGCTCCTCGGCGAGCGCGCGCAGGGCGCTCGGGCCGGTGGGCTGGCTGCCCGGGGCCGGCACGAAGGTGACGGTCTTGCCCACGCTGCCCAGCGCCGCGTTGATGGCGTGCGCCATGGCGTGCACGGCCGCCGGCATGCGCTCGCCGGCGACGACGACGCTGCGGCCCGCCTTGCTCTTGAGGTCCGCGGCGACGGTGGCCACGAACTTCTGGGCGCTGGGCGGGAGCGGGAACTTGCCCGCGGCGGAGGCCAGCTGCGCGGCGGGGCCGCCCACGGCCTGCAGCACGGCGGCCGCCACGGCGGCGACCTCGGCGCTCTTCACCCGCAGGCGGTGGTCCGCCATGCCGCCGGTGATGGTCATGCGGGGCTCGGCCACGTAGAGGCGGTTGAGCTCGCCCACGTTCGGGTCGCGGCGGTTGGCGAAGGCGCGCGCGTAGGCGAGGTTCGCCGGGCGGCTCTCGAGGAAGTCCGCGTCCAGGCTGAGGATGACGTCCGCCTGGCTGAAGTCGTAGAGCGCGGTGAGGCTCTGGCCGAAGAGCGCGTTGGCGCCCTCGCTGGCCGGGTCCTGGGTCACGCCCACGAACTCCACGAACTTGGCCTGGGGCAGCTTCTGCCCGATGCGCTTGCGCAGGTCCTGCAGGGTGGGGCCCGCGTTGGGCTCCACGAGGAAGCGGATCTTCGCGCCGCCGTCGGTCGCGGCGGCCTTGTTCACCAGCGCGGCCACGTCCTCGGCGAGCGTGCGCAGCGCCTTGGGGCTCTTGCCCTGGCGCAGCACGCGGGCGCGCTGCGGGTCATAGAGGCTGAGCAGCAGCGCCTGCTCGAAGGGGCCGGCGGCGCCCTGGTTCACCGGGTGCTGGGGGTTGCCCTCCACCTTGGTGGGGCGACCCTCCCAGGCGGTGACGAGCAGGCCGCTGGTGTGGCCGCCGAAGGTGAAGGCGCTCGCGTAGGTGAGCGGGTTGCCCGGCGCCAGACCCGTGGGGGTCTTGGTGTAGGGCAGCATCTTCTCGTTCACGGGGCGGGTGCTGCAGGCGCTCACGCCGGCGAGCGCGAGGCTCGCGCCGAGCAGCTGCATGAACTCGCGGCGCATGAAGCCGGAGGGGGGCAGGTCCGCGCCCTCGGGGAACTCGGGGCGGGTGGCCTCGAGGAACTCGGGGGTGGCCAGCTTCTCCTCGATGGAGCGCCAGTAGGTCTTGCCGTAGCCGGCCGGCGTGGTGCCGGAGGCCGCGGGCACGCTGGCGGCGGCGTCGAACATCTCGCCGACGGCGTCGTGCGTGTGGTCCGCGCCATGGCTGCTGGCGGGGGCCGGGGTCGCGTCACTCACGACAGGGAGCGCGAACGAAGTAGGGGAGGTGTCCTTCATGGGGGCGCCAGGGTGCTTCGGGTTCAGCGGTGGCACGTGGTGCAGCTCGTGCGCGAGTGGACGTCGTACTGGGCCGCGAGCGTCTTTCCGTACTCGACCGGGTCCACGCCCTCGGGCGGCTTCCAGGTCATGGAGGTGATGGCCTCGGCCGGACGCAGGTTCGGCGCGGGGTTGCGGTGGCAGTCCAGGCACCAGCCCATGGTGAGCGGGGCCTGCTGGTACACGGCGCCCATCTGGTCCACGCGGCCGTGGCAGGTGACGCAGCCGACGCCCTTGTTCACGTGGATGGAGTGGTTGAAGTAGACGAAGTCCGGCAGGTTGTGCACCCGCACCCAGGGGATGGGCTGGTCGGTGAAGAAGGCCTTGCGCACCTCGTTGAGGTACGGGCTCTTGTTCCACACCTGCGCGTGGCAGCTGACGCACACCGTGGTGGACGGGATGCCGGCGGACGGGGAGTTCTCCACCGTCCAGTGGCAGTAGCGGCAGTCGATCTGCTCGTCACCCGCGTGATGGCGGTGATCGAACTCGATGGGCTGCTCCACCGGGTGGAACTGGTTGGTCACCAAGGGCGAGCGGACGTAGGCCATGAGGCCGCCGATCGCGATGGCGGGGATCGCAAGGAGGGCCGCGGCAGACAGCCGCGACACCGTGTTCGTCCAGCGTGGGAAGAGAGGACCGCTCATACCAGGACCGGGGGCAAGCAGTGGACCACTTCGGGAGATGTCTTCTTCAATGACTTCAGACCGGAAGGGCTTACGCAGCGACTCGAGTTGCGCGGAAGGAGCGCGGACCGCATATGCCATGAGCCGCCGGACGTTGCGATGGCTCCGAGTGCTGGCGCACGAGTGGCGATCACGTCTGGCTTCTCAAGATCATTACGGGTTGTCGCCGCGGGCAGGACCCTCGACCCTCCCTGCCCGAAAAAGCGCGCGGACCATCGACCATCGTTCCGGCAGTGTCAACAGTTTCGGCTGAGCGCTGACGGGCATCCCGCACCCCGAGTGCGGGAGGGTGTTGCAGGGCCGGTAAATCGGGCCCGCCCGGCGATGCGGAGGGGCGTGCGCAGGGGGCTCCAAGAGCCCGCGCGAAGCGGGGCCTGCGCGTGCCATTCCCTCCTACACCCCGTCCGGCGGACGTAGCACCCGGGCCCGATGCGCGGGTGCGGCTGTCCAAGGTTCAGGGTCTATCGAAGGTCGGGCGCGCGCCAGCGCTCGCGGCGGCGCTGCAGCAGGCGCTCCACGAGCTCGCGGGCGCGCGGGTCGCGCAGGTAGTTGCGATCGTGGCGCACGCCCTTGCCGGCGTTGCAGCGCGCGCAGGCGAGCCCGAGGTTCTCCAGCGCGTCCGTGCCGCCGTGCACCCGCGGCACGATGTGCTCGATGGTGGCGCGGCTCACCGGCTCGCCGTCCGTGCCCACCACCAGGTGCGTCCCGCAGTGCAGGCACTTGCCCTGCCACACCTCGCGGCCGCGGTGCTCCACGCGCGCGAAGGTGGCGTCCGTGGCGATGATGTCCAGGATGCGGCGGCGCTTGGCGCGGCTCATACCCGCACGACCTCCGACCCGGCCACGGCGTACACGCGCTCGCCGGCGCGGCGCGTCACGTCCTGGCCGCCGGTGAAGGCGCTGAAGGCGGGCAGCACGCCCACCTCGCGGCCGAGGTGGAAGCAGGGCAGGCGCAGCCGGTCCGCGCCCCCGCCCAGGCGCA